>NZ_CP112998.1:6112500-6427670 GCF_026625565.1 Dyadobacter pollutisoli | reverse complement strand
TATCAATTACTCTTTGATTTTCGTTAAAAACCAGATCTGACTGCCGGTAGTAGCCAAACTGAACCGTTTCTCCTTTCACGATCTGCCCTTTATCAGGAAGCAGCTCGCCGGTGATCATATTCAGCAATGTGGATTTCCCCATACCATTCTGTCCCACAATACCAATCCTGTCCCCGCGGCGGAAGGTGTATTCAAAGTTTTTAATGAGCTGGCGGCCGTCAAATCCCTTGCTGACATTTTCCAGTTCGATGATCTTGCTGCCCAACCGTGAAGTTCGGACATTCAGCTCCATTTGCGTATCGAATTTCTTCTGGCTGGCTTTTTCTTTCAGCTCTTCAAATGCATCAACGCGGTATTTTGCTTTGGTACCACGGGCTTTGGGTTGTCTGCGAATCCAATCCAGCTCCTTCCGCATCAGGTTCCGCGCCTTATCGATACCCGCCGCTTCAATTTCTTCCCTTTCTGCCTTTTTTTCCAGAAAATATGAATAGTTGCCTTTGTAGCTGTAAGCTGAACCAAAAGAAAGTTCCAGCATTTGATTGCAAACTGTGTCCAGGAAATAGCGGTCGTGGGTTACGACTAGCAGCGTAGTATTGGAGGTATTAAGATAATTTTCGAGCCATTCGACAGTATCAAGGTCCAAATGGTTGGTCGGCTCATCCAGGATCAACAAGTCTGGATCTTCCAGCAAGACTTTCGCCATAGCTACCCTTTTACGCTGGCCGCCGGATAATGTCCCAAAGAGGCTGTCAGTATGATGAATGCCCAGCCTTCCGAGGATTTCTTTGGTACGGTATTCAAAATCCCACGCATTGAATTTGTCCATATCCTCCATTACCTCCGCGAGTTCATCGTGGTTGTCGGTTTCAATGGCATGCTCATATCGTTTTACAACCTGAGCGACGGGGTTATTGGAGGAAAAAATTACTTCGAGAACGGGAAGGTTTTCATCAAACGCGGGGCTTTGATCCAGGTACCCTACCCGAATATCCTTACGGATGCTAACCTCGCCTTCGTCCGCCGGAATTTTTCCTGTTAGTATGTTCAAAAACGTGGTTTTTCCAGTGCCGTTAGTACCGATAAGCGCTACTTTGTCTCCCCTGCTTATCCCGAAATTGATATTTTTAAAAAGCCATTGATCACCAAATGACTTTGCTATATTTTCTGCTGAAAGGTAATTCATGATAAATTGTAAAATTCAATATCTGCAAAGTTAGGACAGATATTAAACAACAAAGAAAAAATTCGTTTTCATTGGGTAAATAGGCTAATATTGCCGCTTATATTCAGTTAGATGGTTCCATAGAACACGTTTTTTATCATGTCCAAAAAATTTCTTTACCTAATCCCAGCCGTTTTCATTTGTTTGAATGCCATTGCGCAAGACAGTAATTTTAAGAGTTATACACAAAAAATCGGAGGCAGCCCGCAAGTTTATGACATGGTTGCAATTCCCGGAGGAGAATTTACAATGGGCAGCCCTGCCACAGAGAAGGGACGACGCGCTGACGAAGGCCCTCAGCACAAGGTTAAAATCGAACCTTTCTGGATGGGAAAAACTGAGGTGATATGGGACATTTATGACTTGTACGCCTTCAAAAATATGGAGAAGGAAATGGCAGCACGTCACCCTGATCCTGAAAAAAGCGTTCAAAAAACAGACGCCAGTACTCGCCCAAGTCCTCCTTATGTTGATATGTCATTCGGAATGGGCCGCTCAGGATACCCGGCGATCAATATGACGCAGTATGCAGCGATCCATTTTTGCAAATGGCTTTACGAAAAAACAGGCATTTTTTACAGACTTCCCACCGAAGCTGAATGGGAATATGCTTGCCGCGCAGGATCAAAAACAGCATATTCTTTTGGTGACGAATCTAAAATAGATGAATACGCGTGGTATCGTAAAAACAGTGATGCTGCTTATAAGAAAATCGGTACCAAAAAACCTAATGCATGGGGACTTCACGACATGCACGGAAATGTAATGGAATGGACATTGGACCAATACATTCCTGATTATTATGCCAAACAACCAAAGGGAGAAGCTTACGCACCAGTTACAGAGCTTTATCCGACAGCGGTTCGTGGTGGTTCATGGGACGACGAGCCTGCCGATTTGCGTAGTGCCGCCAGAACTGCTTCCAAGCCGGAATGGAAAATACTTGACCCGCAATTGCCAAAAAGCGAATGGTGGATGACCAGCGCATCCTTTGTTGGGTTCAGAGTGGTAAGACCGCTTAAAACACCTTCTGCTGAGGAAATAAAAGCCTATTACAGCCCAAAATTGATTGAAGATTACTGATCATATTAAACTCTTAATTCTTAAAAAATGGAACAAAATAGACGTAATTTTTTGAAAGCATCAGGCCTGATTGCGGGAGGTGCTATACTGAAACCAATGTCAGGCTACGGCTCCAATAGCGCCGTAGGAGAAACCATTAAAGTGGCCCTTATTGGCTGCGGCGGAAGAGGTACTGGCGCGGCGGCTCAGGCTTTGAGCACTACTCAGAATGTACAGATCGTTGCGATGGCTGACGCTTTCAAAGATCGCCTGGACGATGCTTATAAAAACCTGACTGCTAAGAAATACAAAAACGCCGCTGGTGCGCTGGTAGACACAAAGACGAAAATCGATGTTCCTGATGATCGTAAATTCGTAGGTTTTGATGCATTCAAAAAGGCAATTGCGCTTAAAGATGTTGATGTTGTAATATTGGCAACCCCTCCGGGTTTCCGTCCTTCTCATTTCGAGGAAGCGGTTAAAAACGACAAACATATATTTATGGAAAAACCAGTTGCTACTGATGCTCCTGGTATCCGCAAAGTGTTGGAACTTGCTGAAGAAGCGAAGAAAAAGAAACTGAATGTAGTGGTTGGTTTACAGCGTCACTACCAGGCCAACTATCGTGAGGCTATCAAAAGAATTCACGATGGCGCTATTGGTGATATCGTTGGCGGACAGGTTTACTGGGTTGGAAGCAGCCCTTGGATGAAGGAACGTCAGCCAAGCCAAACCGAAATGGAGTACCAAATGAGAAACTGGTATTACTTCAACTGGCTTTGTGGTGACCACATTTCAGAGCAGCACGTCCACAATATTGATGTTGCCAACTGGGTGAAAAAAGGTTATCCTGTGCAAATTCAAGGAACAGGCGGACGCGAAGTACGTACCGGCAAAGCTTACGGTGAGATCTTTGACCACCACACATTGGATCTGATCTATGCTGACGGAACGGTTATTTCAAGCCAATGCCGCCAGTTTGAAGGGACCTGGAACCGTGTCGATGAAGCTTTCGTAGGAACAAAAGGACGTATCGATAGTTTCGACGGCAAAAAAACTATCCTGAAAGACTATAAAGGCGGTGTGATTTATCAACATGATGACAAAGGTGACAGAAACCCTTATCAGGTAGAACACGACGAACTGTTTGCAGCTATCGCAAAAGGTGAATACAAATTTGCTGACGCTGAAAATGGTGCAAAAAGTACTATGACCGCTATTATGGGTCGTATGGCAACATATTCAGGCAAAATGATTGCCTGGGATGAGGCTTTGAAGTCAGACATCAATCTTTTCCCTGACAAATTAGCTTGGGATGCTTCGCCGAAAATCCTTCCAGGACCAGACGGCCTGTATCCAGTGGCTGTTCCGGGAAAGACACAAGTGATATAATGATTTAGGTTGTAAACAAAAAATGGCTCATACTGAGCCATTTTTTGTTTACGAGAATAGCATTCCTTAAAGGGAATTTATATATTCGGTAACAGAATTTGCATAACGAAATATATTGTGGAACGAACTATCTAGTTAGTGAAACTAAGTTTACGAAACGCTGCACTTCTTCTCCTGGCTGGTATGCTTTTACTGGCCACAGGTTCGTTTTTAAACTCCACCAGAACCCAGCTGAGCAATCCCATCATATTAAGCGGGCTGGTCATAGAATTCCTGGGAACAATTTGGCTTGTCCTCAGTCTGAACCAAAGGCGTAAGAAGCACAAGTTTTAAACGCGGCTTGACTTATTGCGTAGATAGAAATCAGCCAGTACCAATGCTGCCATTGCCTCCACAATAGGCACCGCACGTGGAACCACGCAGGGGTCATGCCTTCCCTTGCCTTGCACAATCGCCACATCGCCATGCTGATCAATGCTCTCCTGATCCTGCATAATGGTCGCCACCGGTTTGAATGCTACTTTGAAATAAATATCTTCTCCATTGGAAATCCCACCCTGTATTCCACCTGAATGGTTGGTACGGGTATGTACCTTTTCGTTGTCGTCAATATAAAACGCATCATTGTGCTGCGATCCCAGCAATGTCACCCCCTCAAACCCACTTCCGTATTCAAAGCCTTTTACGGCATTGATGCTTAGCATTGCTTTCCCAAGCTCCGCATGCAGCTTGTCAAAGACCGGTTCACCCCAGCCAGCCGGTGTACCTTTAATCACACAATTCACGACACCACCAACGGAATCTCCCAATTTCCGCACACTGTCAATGTAGTCGAACATTTGTTGCGCCATAACCGGATCCGGGCAGCGTACAGCGTTATTTTCGGTTTCTGTTAAATCCAGTTCATCATAGGACTTTTCGAGCTTCATAGCTCCTACCTGCGACACATATGCCTGGACGTTAACACCGAGCTCCGCAAGAAGTAGCTTCGCCAATGCCCCTGCTGCAACTCTGGCTGCCGTTTCGCGCGCCGAACTTCTGCCACCACCGCGGTAATCCCTTACACCATACTTTACCTGGTACGTATAATCCGCATGTGACGGCCTGAATTGTGCTGCAATGTGAGAATAATCCTTACTGCGCTGATCTTCGTTTCGAATGATCAATGCGATGGGTGTACCGGTTGTTTTACCTTCAAATACCCCCGACAGTACCTCAAATTCGTCTGCCTCTTTTCGCTGCGTCGTAATCCGCGATTGCCCTGGTTTTCGCCGGGTCAATTCACTTTGAATAAAATCTGTGTCAAATGTCACGCCGGCCGGACAGCCTTCGATCACTACCCCAATCCCCACGCCATGGGACTCCCCAAACGTCGCGATCTTGAAAATTTTTCCGTATGTACTTCCCATTAAATGTTACTTTCTGAATACCCAAATCATTGTGATCAGTAAAATGACTACAATAGCATTGGTTGCGTCCTTTAAGATTTGTTTATAATTAATGCTTTCATTGCTGCTGTCAAGGCTTTCCAAATTGTCGTACAAACCCGCTGAGCCGCTTAATGACAGATTTGCGAGTCGATAATCCTCTCCCTTTACTTCAAGGGTCCTGGACGATCGCAGCGTATCATATTTCTGTTTGGTCGAATCAAAATAAATCCATTGAAAATACCGCGCGAGGGCAAATGTGCCATCCTTTCTTGGCACAACAAAGTAATCAAAAGTTTTCTCCCCGATCACACCTTGATAACTTCTTTTAATTACCTGGCTCTTTTCAGGTGGATAAATATCGAAAGAAGAACTTGCCTGTGTGACAGGGTCGGGAATAGCCGCAATGTTTCCGACACCTTCCACTTTAAACATATACCGGATACTTTCTCCGGGATAGACCAGCTTGCTGGACAGATTTTCCTTTAAACTGTATTGGCCGACCGCTACCTGATCTCTTAGCGGATGGTCGGGAAGCTGCCTTACCGATATCTTTGTAGGCCGCGACATAAAAGCCCTGACGACTTTCCTGTCTACATTTACCGCCCCATTATTATCCGTTACCAGCATGTTCAGTGTAATCGACGGAAATACAATATCCTCCGAGGTTATCGGGAAAAGTCGGGCCTGATACATGTTGTATTCCGTGTATTTCCTTTTCCGTATCGTTACTCTCCGTTTTACTATTTCTTCAATGCCAACATTCTCCTCCCAGCAATTGACAGGTCTCAGTTTCTTCAAAATAGATTGAAGCTGTTCATTAAACCTATAAAATTCCATCTCTACCGGGGCATTTTCTGCGATATAGAGAGATATTCTTAATGCAAAGCCCTGTCGGATGTATACATCTTTTTTATCGGTCTGCACGGAAAGAAAGATATCCCGATCATTATCTCCAAGATCCTGTTCCAATATCGAATTGCCAGCTGGCTCGGCATTGGTTTCAGCTGCAATCGCACCCTGAGAAAACACGGCCATTGTTTCTTCCGAGCGCAGCTTTACCCCATTAATAATCATTGTAAACTCCGGGATCAGATAATTCCCGGGCTTAACTGCGTAGTATTCTTGTGTGATAGTTTGTATAACGACCTTTTTCCCATCAACGGTACTGATCGAACTGGTAGCGGATTTACTCCGCTTCTCCAAGTCTTTAATTTCCGGAAAAATGACAGCGGGCCTTGTCTCAGCATCCCGGAGCACAACTGAAATCAGCAAGGGTTGATCCAATGAAAGGTTTTTAGAGCCAAATTCAATGGTTGCGGCATCATTTATCACTTGTGCACAAAGTGTACCAGAAAAACACAAAAAAATATTTAATAACGCATATAATTTCATGAATTATTTTCGTTAACTTTATTAGGAATTGCTGTAACCTTACGCTTCTGCTGATTCCCATCCCATATTTTACACGTCCCTAAACCACAAAACTACATAATACTATGGCCTCGATGCTTGAATACATCAAAATTATTCTGCAAAAAGTTAGCTTCGACCGCAGATTGTTTGAAAAAGAATTGAGAAAAGCGATACGTATGTTGATGCCAGCTGAGGTAAAACGTTTAAGACAGTGGTGCTATGATCATTATGCTACTGTTCACTTACCAGTCTTGAATACTTGTTTTGCACGTTTGTCTTCCCTAGGCTAAAGATATTTCCATTTTTATTTATAAATAGAATAGCCGCCCGGATTTTCCAGGCGGCTATTCTATTTATAAGCAAGTATCCCTATTTCTTCTTAGGTGCAGCAGGAGCAGCTTTTGTCGCAGGTTGTGCGGCTGGTGCCACAGCAATTCCCAATGCTTCCTTAGCAGACGCATTGTCCGGATCTATTTTTAACAATTTTTCCCAATACTCCTTCGCCTTAGCCTGGTCTTTCAATGTAGTCTGGTTGTAATACGCCAGGTAGCCGTAAGCCAATTTCAGATAAGACTTGTACTTAGAAGGATCTGGATCCTTCTCGGCAAGCTCTGTCAGCTTCTGGTAGTATGGAGCAGAAATACCTTTATCAATGTTTTCCTGTCTGTCGTAAGCATTGTAGAGTGTACTAGCTCTCCAATAGTAACCATAAGGCCAATCTGGCAGCTTTTGTGTTACCGTCGCGAAAATAGAATCCGCTCTCAGGAACAATTCCTTTCTGATAGCCGCAATCTTCGCGCTGTCAGCATAATTAGAATCGCTTGCTATTGGCAACGCATAACTTGTAGCAGTTTGAAAGTTGGCCAACCCCTGGTAGTAGTAGTCGTTAGCTGTTGCTTTGGCAGTATCCAAAGCGATACCTTTTGCGAACGCAGCAGCTGCATTAGGATAGTCCTTCGCTGTGTAGTACAATGTCGCTACTTCTTTATAAGTCGTAGCAGCCTCAGCTTTGCTAGTATCCAAATCAGCACCTTTCAACATGTATAGGACACCTGTTGAATCATAACCTTTACCGTTGGTCGCTTTCTGATTATATGCACGGCCAAGATATTTGTAGTCATCACCAATTACTTTGTCCGGCGCAACCTTCATGAACTCATTCAGATTTTCAATCGCTTTGTCAGGTTCATTGGTTTTGAAATAAGACCATCCATACATACGCAATGTGATCGGATTATTGATCTTACCTTTTATTTCCTCCAAAAGTTTTAGCGACTTAGCATAGTCGTCAGCAGTAAATGCAAACTGGGCAGCGCGTAACTTCATTTCAGGATCCGTAGTACCACTTTTCTGAATGTAAAGGTCAAAGTTCTCAGCAGCTTGCTTGTATTTCTGAGCGAAGAAGTACAATTCAGCCAGATCTTTATATGCAGGAGCAAAGTTAGCGTCTGCTTCGATTGCCTTTTTGTAGTTTTCAAGAGCCAGGTTATAGTTTTTACCTCTCAGGAAAATCTGACCAATTGCATTATAGGCCACCGGGTAATTTGGTTTTGCAGTCAATGCATACTCATAAGCAGTAGCAGCATTACCACCTTCGTTACGTAGCATTAATGCGTCGCCCTTTGCGATATAAGCATCTGCCAGGTTTTTGTCCCTTTTAATAGCTGCGTCCAAAAGGCGGATCGCCTCAGCAGGATCATTTTGCTTTTCGAAAAGCGTATATGCCTCTCCCATTCTGAACAAAACTTCTGCATCTTTACCCTTTTTCTTCTCGGCAGTTTCAAACAGTTCTTTTGCTTTTGCACGATCGCCTTTTGCAAGCGCGATAGTACCCAAACCTACCTGATTCAAATACGATTTTTCGTCAAGCTGAATACCTTTTTCAAAAGCTTTTTGAGCTTCATCCAACTGATTGGTTTTTATATAGTAATAACCAAGGTAATACTGGTTATCGGCAGAAGGAGTACTTTCTGCAAGTTTCTTGAATAATTCACCTGCTTCATTGTAACGTTCTCCATGGATCAATGCAAGCCCGTCCTGCGTCGTTTGTGCGTGTAAGTTAACAAACGCTAATAAACCAAATACCAGTGCTACTAATTTCATTCTCATGTTTCTGTTCATTTTTTACCCGGTTAAAATAATGATAAAAAATTTGGCTTTTCAATAACAAGTCCCAAATCTATTAAATTGTTTACGTTCACTAAAAGTTTTTCCCGGTGGTTATTTCCAGTTCTCTCGGGTAAGGCACCGTTGGTAGCAATCCCATTTTCTGAATAATCAATCCGCCTACATCCCGTGCGATATACGTCATTAACCCTCCGCCCAGTCCGGAATATCCTTCCCGGCTAATAATGTAAAGATCCCTGAACAAAGGATATCTTTTAAATTCCAGCCCTCCTTGAAACGGCTGAATGTACTCTGACAATGAATCCGGGTTCGCATTTTTTGCGACACCCATTACAAAAATACCCTTTGAAAGCTCTTCTGATGCAAGTGAATGCCCGTCGCTGATCCAATTAACCCCGATAAATCCGAGATGCAATGGATTTGCCCTGACATCATCAATCACTTTCTCATTGGAGCCCGATGAAATAATACGCAAACGTTGAATATCCTTTATCTCAAATTTCTTCAGTATAAAGTTCAGATTACTTGCATTTGCATTATCAAAAACCAGCGTAATAAGCCCTTTCTGGTTACCTCCCTTCAACTGTGACCAGTCGGTGATCTTACCTTCCAGGATACCTTTGATTTCAGGCATTGTAATCAGGCTGTCGGTATTGGATTTGCTTACTACCAACGCCAGGCCGTCCGTCGCGATATGCTGAAACTTTTGAGTCCCTTTTTGCTGCTTAATGATGTCCTGCTCCTTCTGATTTAATTGCCGGGTTGCAAAAATAATCCTGGCACTGTCCTGAAGAAGCTGACGGATTGCCTCTTGCTCCGGCTTGTAGTCGATTTGAAAATGCGTATTAGGATAAATTCCTTCGTATGCATTCGTCAGCGCATTTACCAGCGGTTTAAAAGACTCATCAGATGCAATTGTAATACTGCCTTGTCTTGGATTATCCAGTTCACCGTTTGAAGATTTGCATCCCATTAAGTTGAATACCCCCAGTGATGCAGCAAATAATAATCCGGCTAACCTAAATTTCATGACTCATCCTGATTTCTTCTTTTCCAAACTCTATAGCCTCGGTAAGCCCCATACAAAATAAGTGTGCCAGCAAAGGCATATCTGGGCAAACTGCCAATAGGTAACAATTTAAAAGACAAGGAGGAGAGGATCAAAAAGACCCCTCCTCCTATGTATGTCAGAGCCATTAACACAGAGGTTAGATCACCGATCTTCTCATGCAATGGTTTTTCCCTCATGAGTTACTCCAGTTGGAAATTGATTGGCAGGTTGTATTTAACACGAACCGCACGTCCTGATTGCTTTCCTGGTTTCCACTTAGGCATTGCTTTCACAACACGCATCGCTTCTTCATCGCAACCAAAACCCAATCCCTTTAAAACAGCCACATCCTGGATACTACCGTCAACGTTTACAACGAATGACATGAAAACCCTTCCTGATACGTTGGCTCGGGACGCTGCACTTGGATACTTGATATTTTTACCTAAGTATTTGTACATCTCCGCAGTACCTCCCGGGAATTCCGGCTGTTGCTCAACGACTGTAAAAATCTTCTCCGGTTCCGGAGCCGCTTCTACTACTGTACCTTTGCTAGGCGCCGCTACAGCTTCGGGGGCAACGATGATCTCATTCGCATTTGGATCACCTTCAACTGTTTTATCCGCAACAACAGCTTCTTTAATTTCTTCTACTGTTGGTGGTGGTACCTCTTCTGGAACCTCTTCATCTTTTTTAACCTCGGGCGGTAAGAACTTCACCGTGTTCACCTTAGGTTGTTCTACCGGAGGCGGTGGTGGCGGTGGTGGTTCTGCCGGGTCAATTGGCGGCGGTGGTATTTTCATTAGATCCACCTCAACCATTGCAGCTTCTTCCTCTTTCCCTGCCGTCAATTTATTAATAATTGACGGTGTAAACATTGCGAGAATAAAGAGAGCAGCACCGATTAAAGTAGCCTTCGTCACATCTGCACGATATCCCTGACGAAGTGAAAATGCTCCGTACGCCTTATTACGATCCGCAAACACTATATCATCCAGTGTTGCATTCGGGCCTATTTCTGCCATGGCGCTTTGAAATTAGATTTGATTAAAAATTAATTTTTAACTTCGACTTTGTCCCCCAAGAGCTTCTTTTCTGCGTCAGTAAGAGTCTCCACGAGTGCATATCGTTTTGATTTTGTAATCGCCATTTCATCCAATACGTCCACCATGTTCTTATAGGTAGACACTGCTGTTGGCTTAATTACGACCACAAAAGGTTCGTTTCCTTTTTCATCCTTTGGATTCGCTGCATTGATTCTTTTGGCAGAAGCAAAAATTACACTTCTCAAATCAAACCCGTAGCGGGTTGTTTTCAAAGATGCCTCTGCTTTGTCATCATCAGCCGCTACCCCATCCAGATAATACACCTCATCATTTGCACCCATAAACAAGGTCAAAACTTTGGATGCTTTCAACGGTTCTGTTTTTTCCTGATCTTCCTCATCAGTTTTATCAGGCACAGCCAACGTCATGGATGTTGGCTTTGACATGGTTGTCGCAAGCATAAAAAAGGTAATGAGCAAAAAGCCTAAGTCCACCATGGGAGTCATATCCACACGGGTAGACATCTTCTTGGCCCGAACCTTACCGTCGCCTTTGCCATGCCCACCACCCGATTCTTCAATTGCTGCCATTTTTTCTCTTTAATTAAATGATATCTTACTAAATGTTACTAATCATTTGTATAGCCGGCAGGGGCTTGCTCACTTCCTGTGATCAGGTTGAACTTGTTAATGTTCTGCGACTGCAAATTAGCCAGTACATCCTTAAATACAGGGAACTTCGAAAGGTTGTCTCCTTTTAAAGCAATCCGTAACTGGTTGTTGGCCTTACGTGCTGCATAAACCCAGTCAGCTAATTCGCTGGCTCCCGTTGAATCTACAGGGATACCAGGTTGCTTAACCTGTGGCATTTGTTCCTTTGGCATATTCAACCAGGGTTTCAACTGATTCAAAGGAAATCCAAAACTGCTTTGCAACGCGAATTTTGCTTTTTCAGTGTCAGTGAACGTAATCCCTTTAGCTTGCCCAATGTTTTCAAGCATTGCTGCTCTAACTGGTTTTGCATCCACTCCAAAGAATACCTTGCCCGCTTTGTCTATACTAATGATCATAATATCATCATCAGGAACCTTGATCTGCGAAATAGAAGACGGAGTTGTAATCTCCGCATCATTCGACTTGAACGTGGCCGTCATGATAAAGAACGTCAGTAGTAAGAACGCTACGTCAGTCATCGCTGTCATATCCGTATGCGGCGCGTGCTTCTTAGGTCTTACCTTTCCCATAGCAAATATATAAGTTTTTTTTATATTAACGAAACTTTCATATTAATAGTTTAAAAAACTATTAATAATGCGCAGCAAAGTTTGACTGGAGGCTCATGCCAATTTCGTCAATGCTGTAAGTAAGATCGTCAACACGGCTGTTCAGGTAAGCGTATGAGATAGTCGCGATAGCCGAAGTACCGATACCAAGAGCTGTATTGATAAGGGCCTCAGAGATACCAGTCGCAAGAGCAGCAGAGTCAGGAGAACCTGATGTACCAAGTGCCGCGAACGCTTTGATCATACCGATTACCGTTCCAAGAAGTGCCAAAAGAGTAGATGCACCCGCAAGTGTAGCGATGATGGTAAGGTTTTTCTGAAGCATTGGAAGTTCAAGCGTAGTAGCTTCTTCGATTTCCTTCTGAAGAGCCGCCAGTTTTTGTTCTTTGTCAAGAGCAGTTTCTGTAGTCAACTGCTTATATTTCAAAAGGCCTGCTTTTACTACATTACCAACAGATCCTTTTTGTCTATCACATTCTTTGATAGCTTCTTCGATTTGATTTTTGTCAAGAAGGGTTCTCAACTTGCGTACAAACGCATCAATGCTGCCTGAACCTGAGGCTTTGTTCAAAGTAATCAGACGCTCGATTGTAAATGTTAACACGATCAGGAAACAAGTCATCAAAATTGGTACGATAGGACCTCCTTTGTAAACGATTCCGTAGTAATCACCATCGATTGGGCCTTTTGCGTGATCGCCATCTTTAAAGTGTTCCGGAGCTCCCAGAACGAAAATGTAAACACATAATGCAATCGCAAATAGTAGAGGGATTACCAATGCCGGGTTCAAACCGCCTTTGCCTTTTGTTGCTGCCGCAGCAGGCTTTGGAGCTGGTGCCGGACTTGTAGCTTTCTTTTCCATCAGACTTACTTTTAAAGGTTAAATTGAGATTTTGGTTGTGAATTAAATAAAACTTTTGGTTAAAACTGGTTTTGGTAAAATAAAATTTCGATTGCTTTTTAATTTATCGACTTCTACAAAAGTATGAGTTTTCCTTTTAAAAAAAAGCAAGCATTTCCTCAGTTTTTTTCTCTGATTTTTTGCCTGAACAATTACAAATTGCATATTTTAAAGAAACCTATCCCACCTATTTTCTTACAAAATCTGGGTTTAATGCTCATTAGTAAGCGAATATGCATCTTATACAAGGTTATATATAATTGTACTCTTTATGCGATTCCCTGTCAACATGTTTTTTAAACCCGATAATTGTATTTCAAAATATTTCAAGATTACCTTAGAAAAGCAAATTTTATTTTTCTCCTACTATGTGTCTAAACAACAATTTTAAATTTCGGGTAAGCAAAATTTACATCGCCGCCCATAATTTGACAAAATCGCTTCCTCAAAGTTTGTTACCAGCAGGAGAAATCTGGTACCCCACCTACAATTTACCGCCCCGCCTGAAAACAGAATCGCAAAAATCAGGTAATTTTGAATTTCATTTACACCCAGGAGCTAACTTAACAAATTCTTAATACCATGAAAATCGATCATGACTCCCTCAAAAAAATCGCCCATCTAGCCCGGCTGGAGATCAAACCGGAAGAAGAGGCGGCCCTGTTGAAGAGCATGGACTCGGTGCTGACCTGGATGGACCAGTTGAATGAAATCGATACGGAAGGAGTTGAGCCACTCACCCACATTATGGACGAAGTGAACAACTGGCGAGAAGATGTAGCGGTGAATAATCTCGACAGAAAAGACGCGTTACACAACGCTCCGTCGAAAAACGACTCCTATATAATGGTACCTAAGGTAATTGAGTAAGTCTGGGACAAACTGTCTGGGACACATTGTCCCATGGTTCATCAAACTATTTCAAAACTGTCGGAATCGGAAAGTGCCGGGAAGCTTTGACGGTATTGATCAAGTTCTGTTTTTGAGAACCGGACGATTTTTTCTGTTTCGATGCTGCCCAGCATAGTCGCGGGTTCGCCAAGATAATCCAGCGCAACCGAATCGCCATGATAACTCAACCCATTCCCGTCCATTCCTACCCTGTTCACGCCTACCAGGTAACTTTGATTTTCGATGGCCCGGGCCATTAGCAATGTCTTCCAGGCATGGGCGCGCCGCGAAGGCCAGTTCGCCACATATATAAGAAGATCGTAGGGATCAGAGGCTGTGTTCCGGCTCCATACGGGGAACCGCAGATCATAGCAGATCAAAGGGCAAATTTTCCAGCCTTTCCATATACAGATCAACCTGGATTCTCCCGCTGTGTACGTCAGATGCTCCTCACCCATTGTAAAAAGATGCCGCTTGTCGTAAGATGCGCAGGTACCGTCCGGTTTGACGCAGAGCAGCCGGTTGTAAAATCTTCTACCTTCCTTCACTGTGAAACTGCCAATGAGTAATGACGACGTTTGAGCCGCCATTTGTTTCATCCATTTGGTAGTAGTAAGATTCATTGGCTCAGCCACCGAAATGTTCATCGTGAAACCGGTGTTGAACATTTCAGGCAACACGATCACGTCGACTTCCTCTGGTAAAGCTGCTATTTTTTCTTCGAGGGAGGACAGATTGGCCGTTGTGTCTTCCCAATAAAGATCAGTCTGGATCAATGCCAGTGATAATGTTTCTAAGTGACCTTCCGGCATGCTGAAGAATAGATTATTTTGTACCCTTATATATGTACCTATCTGCGATTTGGGAAACGCATACGGTAGTCAGCATCCACATTCCCCTTTGAAATATCGGTCAGCTTCTTTTTGATAAACTGTTTTTTCAAAGTAGGCAGATAGTCAACGAAAAGCTTGCCCAGCAAATGGTCGTACTCATGCTGAATAATGCGGGCGGCCATTCCCGAATACTCTTCCACATATTCATTCCATTCCGTATCCCGGTAGCGGATCCTTAGTTTTTCAGGACGGTATACGTCTCCTCTTATTCCGGGAATGCTCAGGCATCCTTCCTCAAACGCCCATTCCTCACCACTCTCTTCCAGGATCTCAGGATTAATGAATGTCTTTTTAAAATCAACAAGTGACAGATCCGGCTCGTCGTCCTCATCTTCGTCCTTCTCGCTGAAAGGTGTACCATCCACTACAAAAACCCTTATGTTCATTCCAATTTGCGGGGCAGCCAGACCAACGCCATTTGCAGAATGCATGGTTTCGAACATGTCCTCAGAAAGTTTTTTAAGATCCAGTTCACCTTTTTCGATAAATCGGGTCGGTTTTCTAAGAATGGGGTCGCCGTATGCTACTATGGGATAAATCATTGTAATAAAACTTTATTGATTCGTTTTGATAATTAGCTTTCAGTCAGGCTACCTTTTACTTTCCATATAAGACTGCAAAATAATGGTAGCACTGATCTTGTCGATATTGCCTTTTTCTCTTCTATCGCTCTTTTTGGATCCTGCCGCGATCATTGATTGCAAGGCCATTGACGATGTAAATCTTTCGTCATGGGTGTGGACTGGTGTATCAGGGAAGCCTTTTTTCAATTGCTTTATAAATGCCATCACTCTCGCTGCGTTGTCGCTTTCCGTATTGTCCAGCCTTTTAGGCATTCCAATAATAAATGCTTCAATTTCCTCACTGACAGCATATTTTTTCAAAAATTCCAGCAAGTCATGGCTCCGTACCGTTTCCAGCGCGGTGGCAATGATCTGCAATGGATCGGTAACCGCAATTCCGCTCCGTTTTGCTCCGTAATCAATCGCCAGAAGACGTGGCATTTATCTTAAAGTATGTTAATAATTTGTAAAGATAAGACCTTTCAATTAGCTTTTCCTGATTGCGTGGGCGGATAATAGATTTTGATGGGCGCATGACATAATCCGATTATATTTGTTTCATGATTGAAAAGCGCTGGATACACTACCCTGAATTTAATCCTGAACAACAACAAGTTGTCAGCGAGCTCACAGAATCCCTGAAAGTGAGCCCCTCGCTTGCAACGCTTCTGGTACAGCGTGGTATACTCGATTTTGATCAATCCAAACAATTCTTTCGCCCCGATCTTACCTTACTGCACGACCCATTTCTGATGAAGGATATGGATCTTGCCGTCGAGAGGCTGGCCAGGGCGATAGCATCCGGAGAAAAGATCCTTGTTTACGGTGACTATGATGTGGATGGTACTACCTCGGTGGCATTATTCTACGGATTTCTCAAAAAAACATATCCTAACCTCGATTATTATATCCCCGACCGCTACGAGGAAGGCTACGGCGTTTCCTGGCAGAGTATCGACTGGGCATACGAAAATGGCTTTACATTAATCGTCACCCTGGACTGCGGCGTAAAATCGGTAGATAAGGTTACGGCTGCATTAGAAAGAGGAATCGATTTCATCATTTGCGATCACCACCGCCCGGGCGACGAGCTTCCTCCCGCCGTTGCAGTACTTGACCCAAAACGTGACGATTGCCCTTATCCTTATAAAGAGCTGACCGGTTGCGGTGTAGGTTTCAAATTGCTGCAGGCATTTTGTATCAACCAAAATATTGATACACAAACCTTATTTGACAATCTGGACTTACTGGTTGTCAGCATTGCCGCGGACATTGTCCCTATCACAGGAGAAAACAGGATACTTGCATACTACGGCTTGCAAAGGATCAATGCTGCACCAAGAACGGGTATTAAGGCATTAATACAAATAGCAGGGATCACCGGGTCACTCGACATTACCAATGTAGTTTTCGGGTTGAGCCCGAGAATCAATGCGGCCGGCCGGATCAAGCATGCAAAAGAGGCAGTACGGTTATTATTATCCGAGTTCGAGGACGAAGCCTTTGAATTTGCGCAGGAGATCAACAAACATAACAGTGAGCGCCGGACTTTCGATACCAGTATCACCGAGCAGGCATTGTTCATGATTGAAAACGATGATTGGTTTATAGATGCCAAAAGCACAGTACTATATAAGGAAGACTGGCATAAAGGTGTGATCGGCATTGTAGCCAGCCGATGCATTGAAAAATACCATCGCCCTACCATTATCCTGACCCAGTCACACGGCAAAGCAGCTGGATCTGCCCGTTCGGTACCAGGTTTTGATGTATATGAAGCCATTGAAGAATGCGCCGACTTATTGGAACAATATGGCGGACATACATTTGCGGCAGGACTTACCTTGCCACTCGACAATATTGAAGCATTCAAAACCCGTTTCAATGACATTGTCAGCAGCCGCATTCTACCAGATCAGCTGGTACCGATGATCAACATTGATATGTTGCTTGAACTGGATGTAATCACGCCTAAATTCTATAACATTCTGAGGCAGATGGGGCCTTTCGGACCTGGGAATATGACTCCTGTTTTTGAATCAAGGAACGTTACGCTTTCGGGCAGGCCTACTACGATGAAAGAGAAGCACATTAAATTTGATGTAAAACAGAATAATTCGGCCGTTTTTACTGCGGTTGGCTTTGGTCTCGGTCATTTTTATCCAGATTTGGCCAGCGGACGACCGTTTTCGATATGCTACTCACTGGAAGAAAATAACTTTCGCGATAAAAAAACGTTACAACTGTCTTTGAAAGACATCAAACTTCACTGAGCCTGGCCAGGAAGTTGAATTACTAAAACGAACAATGATACTCAGAACCGAAAACCTTGTAAAAAAATACGGGGTTCGTCTTGTTAATAATAATGTCAGTTACCAGGTTGAGCAAGGCGAGATCGTCGGGTTGCTCGGCCCCAATGGAGCCGGAAAAACCACATCTTTCTATATGGCTGTGGGATTGGTGAAACCCAACAGCGGAAAAGTGTTCCTCGACGACAAAGACATTACCAGCCTGCCCATGTACAAGCGTGCACGGCTGGGGCTGGGCTACCTCGCGCAGGAAGCATCGGTTTTCCGTTCATTGACCGTAGAAGAAAACATCCGGGCAGTGCTCGAAATGACGGATCTTTCGCGGGCGGACCAAAAACAAAAAGTTGAAGAGTTACTGGAAGAGTTCCATTTAACCCATGTCCGTAAAAGCAAAGGAATGGTGCTCTCGGGTGGAGAACGTCGCCGGACAGAAATTGCGAGATCGCTGGCGGTGGATCCCAAGTTCATTTTGCTCGACGAACCTTTCGCCGGTGTTGACCCTATCGCAGTAGAGGATATTCAGAGCATTGTAGCGAAGTTGAAACACAAAAACATCGGCATCCTCATCACCGATCACAATGTCAATGAGACGCTGTCCATAACAGACCGTGCTTATTTACTATTTGAAGGAAAAATTCTGAAACAAGGTACAGCGGAAGAACTGGCGGAAGACGAAGTAGTAAGACGGGTTTATCTGGGCCAGAATTTTGAACTTAAAAGAAAGGTATAGTCAGTTCGAAATTTTCCCAGCATAGAAAAGGGAACGCTCGCAGGCACTCCCTCTCTTACAATTATTCACCATGAACTGTATTACTATATATATGTAAGTTAACAGAGCCTATTATTTTTTGGGACACTTTTTGCAGTGCTTTCCTTTCTTCTTATACTTCTCACAACACTTCTTAAATACACATTCCATATTCTCATTACAGGACTTCATCCAGAAATTGCTCTGGCCAGAAAGTGTATCAGGTTCATTCAAGGTAAAGGCGCTCATCCCACATTACTGTTATTAATAGGTCAAAGGTAATAGCTATTTAGAATCATTCAAGCTATCGACTAAAATTATTTTGAATAAATCTAAATAATTGACCAATCAGTTACTAATCACAGCTCGTACATAGTCAGCTCAGGCTACTTTATTTTTTCCCAGATCTCGTGCACAGGTTTACCGTCGCTGCTTTTTCCGCTATGGTCCCATCTGCCGTTTTCTAATTTATAATCAAATTTTAAAGACGAGCCCACCCGATTGTTATCCTTTGAAAAAAACTGGATGTTTTCAGTATACTTCCCATTTTGAACAGTGTATGTACCACCTCCGGTTGCATAAAAACCTTTCACCGCAGGATCGATTGCGAACCATTGAAATCTCGTCTTCGATAAAAGTTTAAGGGTTTTTCTCGTTCCCTCCTGATGAATTTTTACCAACTCACCCTGTCCACCCGAGGCTCGCGCTGTGATATGCCACGCCCCTGCCATCGGAACGTCGGTTGCATCGTCCACCCGCATCCATACCATTGCTTCCTCATACCTTAATGTAAGGATGTCGTCTTTCACCGTGACCGTAAACACAATGGGAATGCCGATTTTTGCAGTGTCCGCAGAATTGAATTCCGGGGTGTAGGTCATCTTATCGCCGCTCATCGTAAATGGCCCACCTTCACTGCGTTCAAAATATTTGTTACCTACACTATATGAAGCAATAGCCAGGTAATTGTCAGCCACAATCAATGTCGATGTACTCCCGGTCGGCTCCTGCGATTTCCAGGCGCCTTTGGGAACCTGCGACAGGCCTGCCTGGCCCAAAGCAAACAATGATATCAATAAAAAGATAGTTGTAAGTATGTGTTTCATTGTGGATCAGTTTTTTAGAGTTGCAATATACGTTATCAAAATTGTGCCAAATGAACGAGATAACCGGGCGGTCAACGCAAAACTTCTCTCAACACCTCCATTGATTTTATTTCTCCCAAGGTTTCCATGTGGATTTTATAGAAGAAAATTAGTTTTTCGAGAATCCGGATACGCCGGGTACGGTCGAGGGGAATGCTTAACCCATAATCGCTGAATAGAAGTTGCTCAATGTTCCGATGTTCAACCAGATCAGGGATTTGAGGATAATGATTACTTTTCAACTCACTTTCGAGGTCATCAACAGTTTCAATTCCAAAACCGAGATAGGAAGCGAGCTGCATCAAAAATTGAATGTGAAAATTTTCAAAATTGGTCTCGGCATCATCCAGGTACAGGATCGATTCTTCGATAAACCTGAAAAGCAGCTCATTACTTTCTTCCTCCCGCAATGTTTTCCCCAAAATCTCCGTAATAAAGAGTGCCAGACTCGATTTTATCACATCAAAAGGGATAGAATGGAAGGGCGCGTAGCATTTAAGCTCCGAAATCCGATGGACGGTATCCTCCTTACTCTTATGATAAACCACCATATCCAGCAAAGTAAGCGGCTGAAACAAGGCGATGCGGTTATTTTTAGACTTGCTACTCCTTACCCCATTCACTATATAAGTCTGAATACCAAAGGCTTCTGTATAAATTTTGGTTATAATGGAAGATTCCCGGTACCGGAGATAACTAAGCCCTATACCACGCGTCTTATGGAGCATATAAATTATTTAAGCCTTTTGATCAAAATTAATTATCTTTCTGTTAGCTAAGTCAAGCCGGTTGTATAAAGATTCGAAGTTTAACTTTTTATTAAATCATATTGGCAGATAAAATTTTCGGACACTGACCCAGGCGAGAAATGGTCTCCTGAAAAATCGGAGAGATTTGAAGTTTTTTAAGCTAAAGGATTCGTACCTTTGCACCACGTAACGAACTAAATAAGATTACAAATTCGTTAAGCTATTATTCAGGGAATACGCTTTGCATACCAGCAAACTTAAATATCTCTAACGCATTACTCTTCTTATGAGCGACGCCATTAAGCATGAGTGCGGCATAGCACTTATCCGTCTTAGAAAGCCTTATCAATACTACATCGACAAGTACGACACACCGCTATACGCCGTGCACAAGCTTTCGGTAATGATGGAAAAACAGGTAAACCGGGGACAGGATGGAGCCGGAGTTGCCAACATAAAGATAGATGTCCCGCCCGGGAAAAGATACATCAGCAGATACAGATCCGTAGAACCTCAGCCACTTACGGACATTTTTTCAAAAATCCACAAGAAATTTCGGAAAGGCCTCAAAAACCACAGGGACCGCTCTACTGATGGCAAATGGCTACAGGAAAATCTAGCCTTTACCGGCGAGGTTTGGTTGGGTCACCTTCGCTATGGTACACACGGCTCGAATGAGGTCGAAAATTGCCATCCAATGCTTCGCCAGAGCAACTGGAGAAGCCGTAACCTGGTGATGGCGGGGAATTTCAACATGACCAATGTGGATGAACTTTTCGGAAAACTGGTTTCTCTGGGACAGCATCCAAAAGAGAAAGTAGATACCGTAACGGTAATGGAAAAAATTGGACATTTCCTGGATGAAGAAAATCAAAGAGTATTTGAACGCTTCAAAGGAATTTACGAAAATCCAACGCTTTCTGACGTAATCGAAGAGAATATCGATCTGCAAAGACTGCTTTACAGATCCTGCCGTGATTTCGACGGAGGATATGCCATGTGCGGTCTGACAGGCTACGGTGCTTCTTTCGTAATTCGTGATCCGGCTGGTATTCGTCCCGCATTTTATTATGCTGATGATGAGGTAGTTGTGGTAGCATCTGAAAAACAAGCGATTAAGGCTGCTTTCAATGTAGATTACAACCAGATTCAGGAAATAACTCCCGGCTCTGCTTTGATCGTGGATAAAAATGGTGAGTACAATGAGTTCCCAATTTTACCTCGTCTGGAAAAACGCTCATGCAGCTTTGAAAGAATCTATTTCTCTCGTGGAACCGATCCGGATATTTATAACGAACGCAAGCAGCTTGGGAAATTATTGATCCCGCAAATATTGAAAGAGGTTAATTACGACCTCGAAAACACGATCTTCTCTTACATTCCGAATACTGCCGAAACGGCGTTTCTGGGTATGATCGAAGGGTTGGAAGAATATCTTGCCAAAAAGCGTAAGCAGGCGATCATGGAAGGGATTCTTTTCGAATCTGATCTCGAAAAAGTATTGTCTTTCCGCCCAAGAATCGAAAAATTGGTGACCAAAGATGTGAAGTCCCGTACATTCATTACTGCGGATGCCTTGCGTGACGATATGGTTTCAAGTGTGTACGATACCACTTTCGAGGTGGTTCGTAAGAATGTAGATACAGTCGTCATTATCGATGACTCCATTGTGAGAGGAACGACGCTGGAAAAAAGCATTCTGACCATGCTGGACCGTCTCAAACCGAAGAAAATAGTCGTTGCGTCTTCTGCTCCTCAGATTCGCTTCCCGGATTGCTATGGTATCGATATGTCGAGAATGAAGGATTTCGTTGCTTTCAGAGCAGTACTTAAATTACTGGAAGAACGTGATCTGGAATACTTACTGGAAGATGTTTACACGCAAAGTGTTACATCGATCGCGACTAAAAATCCATTTCCTACCAATTATGTGAAGGCTTTGTATGAGCCTTTTACAGATCAGGAAATTTCCGATAAAATCGCCGAAATTATTCGTCCGAAAGATCTGAATGCCGAGCTTTCTGTCGTTTTCCAAACTGTTGATAATTTGCATAAAGCTTGCCCACAACATCTTGGGGACTGGTATTTCACTGGGAATTATCCTACTCACGGAGGTAATAAAGTAGTTAACAGAGCATTTGCTAACTCCCACGAAGGTAAATTGGAGAGAGCATATTGATCCTGAATGTTTTTGCTAAAAGCCATCTTGAATTATCAGGATGGCTTTTTATTTTTTCGGTCGGGGCATTTCCTTAACTTGCCTCTTTAAATAAACCTAAATCCAAATGATACAATTCGACAAAAAACAATTGGTGAAAATCTATTCATTTCTCTTCGTTTTTGGCCTACTAGCCATGTCTTCACAGGCTCAGACTACTGTCGTGGGTAAGCTGGCCGACATTAGTTTTCTCGAAGGACATTGGCTTGGAACCTACAACGGAGGACCCATTGAAGCAGGCTGGACAGCTCCTGCAGGCAATAATATCATGGGATATATCAGGATGATCAAAGATGACAAACCTGCACTTTACGAGGTATTTGCTTTTGAACAAACCGAAAAAGGCCCTGTTGCGATGGTAAAACACTTCAAACCAGGCCTCATCGCATTGGAAGAAAAAGCAGTATCAGACCGCTATAATTTTATTGAAGCCAAGAAGAACCAGGCATTGTTCGAAAAGGACGACATTTCGGTAAGGATCATTTACGAAAGACGCTCGCAGAACCAACTGGTGATCCAGAGAGGGAAGCTGGAAGACAACAAATGGGTGTTTATTGATCTTTTTATCTTCAATCGCATTCCTTAACAGATAGATTTTCGAAGAACAAATGCAGCAGTTTCTCCGGGAGCTGCTGTTTTTTTGTGCTAATTTTTCAGGATCAGGTAAACACCTGCTACCAGCAAAACCGCCCCCGCCATCCTCGGTAATGTGATCTGATGGACTGCAAACCCCTGAAAACCATAGTGATCGATCGTCATCGCTGCTATCATCTGTCCAGCCACAACGAGGCAAATCATATTGGCCGGTCCAATGTCCCTAACAATAAAAATCACCGTAATCACATAAAATGCCCCCAGTACCCCACCCATAAAACGGGTCCAGGATACCTGCCGGAAATCGTTGAGCGTCGGAATAGGATTTTGGTTGAAGCATGCGAAGGCAATGGATAAAATGACCAATCCCACAAAGAATGAGGTCATTGCAGCCAGAATAGGGTTGTTGATAGATTCGCGAAGCTGGGTATTCACTCCCGATTGAACTGCATTACTAATCCCAATCAGAAATGCCAAAAATAAGAAAAGCCAGTTCATGCAACTTGTAGGTTAATTTTATTTCTTAAGTTCGCTCACCTTGTCGGGATCAACCGTTTTGAAGCGGCCATAAACACGTAATATGATAGCCAAAGCCACAGTGACTTCCGCCGCGGCAACTACAATGACGAAAAGCGCAAAAAGTTGGCCGCCCAGCCTTTCAGGATCATGACGACTAAAAGCCACAAGATTAATATTCACTGCATTCAGCATCAGCTCGATCCCGAGCAAGATCCCAATAAAATGTCGTTTGGTAATCGCAATGGCCAATCCTATGCTGAACAGTGCCGCGCCTACTATCAAATAATGTTGGATCGGAATGGAGGTCATGGCGTAGGATTACGGTTCATAGCAAGGTAAGCTGCGCCAATTAAGGCAACCAGCAGCAGGACAGCAGCGATTTCGAATGGTAACAGATGGCTTGTCATCAGTTCAACACCTATTGTTTTAATGGTAGACTTACTGTTAATGGAGTCGCCAGCCATTCTGAAATCAGAAGTAAAAATGACTTTCAAGAGAAAAATAAAAAAACCGGTACCAATTAAAAATCCCCAGACCTCCCGCTTTATGAGCACTTCAATTCGATTTGGTTTGGAAGGATCTGCGCTTTTATCGCCCTTTTGAGTGAGCATAATACCGAATATCAACAGTACCAGAATACCTCCCACGTAGATCATTATCTGCGTCACGCCCAGAAAGTCGGCACCCGCCAAAACATACAATGCCCCCACCCCAAGAAATGCTAAAAACAATGCAAAGGCAGCGTAAATAAGGTTTTTTGTAAATAAAATGAAAAGCGCAGACGCGATTGCCAGTGTCGAAAATCCGTAAAATGCCGCTGCTTCCATAGGGTAATGATTAATAATGCTACTTTCTTTGAGGGGGATTCCTACTCTTTCGGAGGTTTGGGTTTCATAGTAGGGCGGAACGCCGGTTTGGGTTTCACTTCTTCGTTCTGCTCAGGTTGCTCCGCCTTGGCAGTTTCCTCCGCCTTAATTTCTGCTTTAACCTCCACTTTCGGTTTCATCGTCGGGCGGAAGGCTGGCTTGGCAGCAACAAGTTTGGGTTCTTCCGCTGCTGGCGTTTCTGAAACTGGTTTTTCAACATTCTCCTCTGAAACAACCTTTGGCTTCATCGTCGGACGAAATGGCGGCTTCGCCGCAACCGGTTTTGTTTCTTCCTGAGCTGGTGTTTCTGAAACTGGCTTTTCAGCATTGTCTTCCGAAACAACCTTTGGTTTCATCGTCGGACGGAATGGTGGTTTCGCCGCAACTGGTTTGGGTTCCTCCTGAGCTGGTGTTTCTGCAGCTGGTTTTTCAATGTTATCCTCTGAAACTTTCGGTTTCAAAGTTGGGCGGAACGCTGGCTTAGCAGCAACAGGTTTTGGTTCGTCCTGTATCGGCGTTTCGGAAACTGGTTTTTCAACGTTTTCGTCAGCCACAACTTTGGGCTTGATACTTGGCTTAAACACTGGACGAGCTGGTGCCGATGGTGTAGGCTCCGAAGCCGTAACAGGTTTACTTGCAGTTTTTAATGCTTCTTTTTCTTTTTGGAACTGATCCAGCAGCCTTCTCTTTTCGTCAGCCTCCTCGGGGGACAAATTCGCATAGCTGTACACCATATCCCGCACATCCAACTCGCTGTAATCAAACGTTTTGGTCATTGTCAGACATTCCGTCGGGCATACCGTTGTGCAAAGGCCGCAGTAGCAGCATTTTGCCATATCAATGTCAAACTTCGCCGCATAAAGTCTTATTGGAGAACCGTCTGAAGCTTTTCCTACTTCTTCAATGGCACGGATAGGTTCAATTTCAATGCAGTCGACGGGACAAACTTTAACGCATTTGTCACACACAATGCAGTCGTCCATTTCATTGTGGAGACGGTATCGACCATTGTCGGGGATGGGAATGGTTTCCAGCGGGTACTGAATCGTCACGATTCCTTCCTGCTGGTCGTAGAAGTTGCCGGAACGGATATCACCGGGCCTGCGCCTCTTACGCGCACTCCACAAATGACGTAACGTAAGACGCATACCTGTAATAGTGGTACTGATCCCTTCCGATATATTTTTAAAATAGGTTGACAAATCCGATCTATATAATTCCAACAGCTACCCTACGGCAAAGATAGAGTAAAGTGTATAAAAAGAACTATCCTTTGCGAAGAGCCAACAGCTGTTCCAGGTATTTTTTTGCCAAAATCTCCCGATCAAAATGCGCCCTCGCAAACTGATAACCATTTTCTCCTTCGGCCTGGCAACGTGTATGGTCATTCTTATATTGCCTGATTTTGAATGCAAAGTCTGCCGGATTTTCAGGTTCAACAAAAATTCCCGCGCTTGCCTCTTCTACCAGCTGCCTTGAAATTCCATCAATCGCCATTAAAACAGGTTTTTTACACGAGAAATAGTCAAAGGTTTTATTGCTGTAAATGGTTTTGAATGTGTCTGCCTTTTTTAAGACCGATGTTCCGGCATCCGCTGCCAAAATGTATTTGAAAATCTCAGCCTTACCTACCGGATCTTGAAATCTAACATTGTTAAGCTGCATTCTGAACGCCTCCTCCATCAATTGTCTCTTTTGCACACCATCACCAATGAGCAGAAAAAGAACATTGGTATCTCTTAAAAGATCAGCCGTTTCCAGAATTTGGATCAGGTGATTTGCAACGCCGTGGGCTCCTACATAGATCACAACAAACTTATTTTCCAGTTTCAATTCACGTCTGAAAGCCTCTCTGGCAAAAGTTTGAAGATAATGCTCCGATAAACTGAAATCAGCCGCATTGGGCACCATGATGATTTTTGAAGGATAAACTTTCTTTTCCTGGATCAAAACCTCTCTGAATGCAGGAGTGAGGACATTAATCAAACGCACACATTTATACAGCTGATTTTCAAGCCAATATGACATTTGGATCAAAAATCTATTTTTCAAAACGCCTGTATCAACAGCCGATTCAGGCCACAAGTCCCTGATTTCCAAAACCAATGGTATTCTTTTCCAACGTGAAATGAACAATCCCGCAATACCGGCCAGCAAGGGCGGAGACGTTACCAGCACTAAATCGTACCTATCCCTCGCGTACAAGATACCACCCAATGTCGCAGATAATGTGAAAGAAAAATACGCCCACAGTCTGCCCGCAAAACCCAAATGGTAACGCCGGGAAACATGGCAACGGATGATTCTAACACTGTTAGAATTTACATTTTGAGCAAAAAACTTTTTTGTTACTCCGGTCTCTTGGTTCATATAATGTCCGGTCCCCGCAACAACAGTCACATGATGCCCCTCGGCAACCCAAATCCGGCTCATCTCATTCCAGCGCGAACCACCGCCGCCATTATCTTCCAGAAAATACTGGTGAATTAGTAGTATGTGCATAGAATCATCAATTGATTGCCCTCAGGATAGTTTTTATGTACTTCCGGGGTGTAGAAAATATCCATTGCCGGCAACCGGCTTTTTGCCCATATACCTCGGCATACCAGCCGTTACTTATCGTTTTGAATATTTCACTACCATTTTCATCCCACGATTTCATCTCGTAGTATGCAGAAAAGTCTTCACAAGGGTGCCAGATTTGGTTCATTGGCAATTGGGCCGGTACATTTTCCAGCCAGTCTTCGATCTGCCAATGAAGGCTCCCGATCTTTTTCATGACCTTTCGTTTATGAATGATCCCTCTCCCTATATGCTCGAAACCTTCAAATTCGGCTTCGATGATCTGAAAACCATGTTCCTCACGAATAACTCCTCTTGCTTTTCTTACCCAGTGAAACCATATAAATCGGGACTGCTTTGACATTTGATCATAATTCCCTGGCATTGCCGTGTTGTGGGCAATGGTACCAGAGAAGTATTCCGCACATTGCCCGTCGGTATAGTAGGAATAGGTACCCGCGTCGCGAAGGATATTTTTACCGTTAACCCAGATATCCAAATGCAGGTTATCGGCTTGAAATGGCCGGTTTTGATAAGCCCCGCAGCGAAGAAATGTAGTGGAGTACTCGTCACGCAACAGGTAATAACCGCCCTTTGGAAAAGCCCATTTTGTTTCCCGAACCAGTACCATTTTGGGTTTTTTCTCAATTCCCAGCCAGGCAGATTCCTCATTCCACGGCCCGTTACCATAGCCCAAACCCATCTCCAAAAGCCTACTTAACGCTGTTAACTGAGGTCGGAAGTCCCGAAAATGGCAAGAAGTCAGAGGAAAAAATAAAGCCCCGTCATTATGCCCATAGTTTGGAAGCCAACCGCTCTTATCATCCTGACAAGCGTGTAGAAATTTCACAGATTTCCGGGCTCGGTCGTATACATTCTCTCCCCAATGTTCACCATTTAACTCAGCAAGTTTAAAAGCCCAGGCGAGTAGCTGAACGACTATGCGGTGGTAATTCATCGAAAATTGCAGGAACGTCCCTTCCTCGTCAATCTGATATTCAATTTCAGTTTCAAACCATTCTTTTCCTTTTTTCCTCCAATGCCTGCTTTCAGGAAAGAAAGGAAAAAGCAAGCCTATTATGTACAGCGCCAATGTTTCAGTCAATGCATGATTGTTACGGACAACTGTTCGTGAGAAGCTGATATTTTCCGCAACGTGCACCATCTGATCATAAATACTCCCAATAATCTGATCGAAAATTTCCTGGGTCAGGTTGTCGGAAACGCGGTAATAATGTAATGCAAAAACCCAATTCAGCACCCTGAGCGAGATTTCCTGACCGCATTTCCAATTTGGCCCGCAGTTAACCGGGTTTTCGTTAATCCAGTCCAGAATCAATGAAAAAACCAGTTGAGACTGATCCTCTTCAAAATGCAGATCATAGCGGATCAGGTCATAGAGAAATGTAAATCTGGACTTCTCCCAAACATATTTAATGTCGCCAGCTTCCTTCAAAAAGTCCGGAATTTCAGTCCAGTGCTGGGCTCGATCGTAGGTAAAACCATTTCTGGGATTAGTATGCCAATCTTTTACCGCAAACCATTCAGAGCTGAAAAACAAAAACCTATTTTGCCTCATCTCATCCATGAGATGTTTCAATGCATTAAGATCGACATCCTTCTCAATGCTCAAATTCCGATCATGAGAGAAAAACCTAACCGGCAGATTTCGCCAGTCAGTCATTGAAATGAAATACCTGGCCGCGCTTTTTGTCGGAAATCGAAGCTGCAAGACACCGGTTAACCGCTGGATCTCGTACCAGATGCGAAAGAGAATGTATCTCAGCCCCATATTTTTAACCAAATGAAACAAGAGCTGGCCATTGTACCGTAGCTTTTTCATTCGACAGATTCCCAGCAAGTGTTTTTCAAACTTTCCATTGCCGCGAACGTCGCCCGGGTAGTGTTGACGATTTCGCCAAATGGAATAAGAGCTGGTCCGCCATTGCAAACCATTTCTCTCAACTGGCGAAATTGCCGCTCGTGACCTTTATCCTGCCGCGATTTGTACCTGGTAAAATGCTTGAAACCGTAGCCCGTCAATGTGATGAAATTGTCCAGAACCAAAGTTTTGCCCAGAGAATGTACTTCCACGCGTTCCTTGGGAAAGGCTGGGTGGCCATTTGAAAAATAGTTGATCGCGCCGGTTGAACCGTTCTGATATCGGAGCAAAATATTAGCGTTATCCTGCATACCATTTCCGCTGCCGCCCATTGTATTCATACACACCGCGGTAACGGAGCTACCCGTAAGAAAAGATATGAGGTCGATGAAATGGCAACCTTCGCCCACAATCCTGCCACCTCCAATCTGAGGATCGTGAACCCAGGACTCGGCCGGAATGTACCCGGCATTAACCGTCACGACCACATTCATCGCTGCATTGCCTAGCAGTTCCTTTATTTTTAATGTATGGGAAGAAAACCGGCGGTTAAAGCCCACGGTCAATGACACATCGTGTTCTCTGGTTTGCCAAGCCTCTATAATCGCCTCCAACTGTTCCGGAAGTAATGCGAGGGGTTTTTCCACAAAAACATGCTTACCCGCGTTCAGGGCCTGAATGACCATCGCCGCATGTTTATCGTGCCGCGTTGCAACGATGACAAGACTGACTTCTTCGTCACTCAGCATTTCTCCAAAATCGGTGGTAATGTACGGTATGCGGTATTTCGTAGCGAGTTCGGCAGCAGAAAACCCATTTTCGCTGGCAATGTATTTAACCGCGAAATCTTTAAGCAACGGCAACATAGTCATCCGGGTGTAGTTGCCAGCCCCAACAATGCCTATGGTGCCATTTACAGCTTTGATGACCTTGTTTTGAAACCGGATTGTGTTTTTATAACCACTGGTTTGCGGGTAATGAAAAAGATATGCTATGCCCTTCGAGTCAACAATTTGATCGTACACCTTCCAGAAATTAACCAGCGGAATAACTTCTGTGATCAGTGGTTTTACATTCAACAACCCACTGGCCAGCATATCCATTACCGCTTCAAAATTCCGGTTTGCAGTCCATCGAACAAAAGGAATCGGGTAATCAAGTCCCTTTTCCTCATAGTTGGGATCATACCGACCTGGCCCATACGAGCAGGAAACCTGCAATGTCAATTCCCTTTTATAAAAGTCCTCCCTACGCAAATTCAGTCCAACCGCGCCGGTCAAAATGACCTTACTTCTCTTCCTTGCGATTTTTGCGGCAAGCGATATCAGATCATGGGAGGCGGACGACGCTGTAATGATAATGCCGTCGGCACCAGCTCCGTCAGTAAGGTCTGCAACAAGCTTTTCAGGATCAGTATGTCTCGGATTAATGGTAATAATGCCCTTTTCTGAGGCTATTTGGAGTTTTTGCTCGTCAGGTTCCAGCCCAATGACCCGACATCCGTTTGCTTTCAGCATTTCCGCAGTTAGCAAACCAGTTAGTCCCAAGCCGATCACGACCACGGTTTCACCCAAAGCCGGGCCCAGGAGGCGGATTCCCTGCAATGCTACTGCGGCGATCACTGTAAATGCGGCTTCCTCATCGGTAACATCGTCGGGGACTTTCGCAACCAGATTGGCTGGCACGCATACCATTTCAGCGTGCAAGCCATTGCTCACAACCCTGTCACCCCTCCTGAAATGTGCTACATCCTCGCCTACTTCCATCACGTCTCCCACATTACAGTAGCCGAGTGGAATGAGTTGATCAAGCCGCTGCAATACAGACCGGGCGGTAGGTAGCAAACCGTCGCACTTAATTTTATTCAGGATGGGCTTTATTTTATCAGACTGGAGGCGGGCTTTTTCCAGTATACTTGCCTTTCCAAAACCGATCAGCATCTTTTCAGTACCTGTGGAGACAAGGCTTTTGCGTGTTTTGATCAACACGTGTCCCTTTTTAACAAGGGGTGCGGGGACTTCCAGCAACACGGTTTTACCCGTTCGCAGGTTTTGCGCAAGCTGTTTCATCAAAATATAGTGTGTTGTGAGTAAAAATCTTCTTCGGCTGAAATTTACAAGATTATCTCCAATGACAAAGTTTTAATATTTTTGACGATTACTATTTATTCGGAATAAATGCAAAAACCCATCAGATAAGAATGAAAAAACAGCTTAATGTAGGTATCGTTGGTTACAAGTTTATGGGGCGCGCGCACAGCAACGCCTGGAAAAAAGCACCTTTATTTTTCGACACCCCCGCTATTCCCGTTTTGAAAGTTGCTTGCGGACGGCATCAGGAATCTCTCACTGAATTCGCTCAGAACTGGGGCTGGGAAGAAACGGAAACAGACTGGAAAAAACTAATATCCCGTCCCGACATTGACATTATCGACATTGCTTTGCCACAACATCTGCATTATGAAGTAGCGCTGGCTGCGGCGCGTGCCGGCAAACATATTTTTTGCGAAAAACCACTTGCTATGAACAGCAAACAGGCAGAAGAAATGCTGAAAGTATGTGAGGAAAACAAAATCAAGCACTACCTGAACCATAATTACCGCCGCACCCCGGCCGTAGCTTTCGCCAAAAAAATGATCGACGAAGGAAAGATCGGTCGCATTTTTCATTGGCGGTGTGCCTATCAGCAGGATTGGATCGTGGACCCGACATTCCCCTTGACCTGGCAATTGAAAAAAGAAACAGCCCAGGCTGGCCCTCAGTGGGACCTTAATTCACATGCTGTGGATCTGGCCCATTTTCTGATCGGTGATATTACTACCGTTTCTTCACTTACCACAAACTTTATTAAGGAACGTCCGATTGCAGACGAGGCCGCCTCGGGAAGCCTTTCGGCTGTGTCGCTGGGTAGTGAGATGGGTGAAGTTACCGTGGAAGATGCGGCATTAATGCTGGTCAATTTTAAAAACGGCGCGATTGGCTCATTCGAAGCGACACGGTTCGCAAGCGGGCGGAAAAACCGTCTGACATTTGAAATCTATGGCAGCAAAGGAAGCCTCGTTTTCGATCTGGAAAGGATGAATGAGCTGCAATACTTTTCGAGAGACGATCATGACGGCGAACAAGGCTTTCGCACCATTCTCGCTACAGAGGCCGCACATCCTTATGCAAGTCACTGGTGGCCAGCAGGTCACATTATCGGCTACGAGCATGCATTTGTACACGCAGTCGTGGATTTTGTCAAAGCAATTGAAGAAGATACCGCCATTAAACCGGATTTTGCCGACGGCTTAAAAATCATTCAGGTGCTGGAAGCAGGGCTACTTGCCGCGGAAACAAAACGGCAAGTCAGCTTGTAACCTGCTCAATTACAAGACAACACCTTATTAACTATATCTTGTAGTTCCGACGCGTAGATTGGTTTCTGAATGTAATCCGTAATATGGCCTGTGGACATCGCCCGTTCATAATCCTCGGTCTCCGTAGAGGAACTCACCATAAAAATGGAAATACATTTAGATAGTGAAGGTTTGAGTTTGGCATATTCCTCGATAAACTGCCAGCCGTCCAAAATAGGCATGTTAATATCCAGCAATATGAGTTGCGGCAACTTTTCTTGCTGGCTATTACATGCTACCAAATAGTCAATGGCATCCTGGCCGTTTTCGAAAAATAGCGTTTCCTGCGTCACCTGAGCCTTTTCAATCATCTTTTTGAGAAGAAAAGTAAAGACCTGATCGTCGTCTATCACGCAAAGTCGTTCAAGCGTATTCATCAAATGTTATTTTAAAAGTCGTTCCCTGGTTTACTTTGCTAAAAATCTGAATTTTGCCCCCTTGTGTCTCGATTTGATTCTTGATCAAAAAAAGGCCAACGCCGTGCGCATCCTTATGTTTATGGAAAGTTTTATATAATCCAAATACCTTTTCGGCATGTAAATCCAGATTGATCCCTTTGCCCTTATCTATATATTTAAGTTCCTTGACCCCCGAGCCATTGAGGTAAAATTTCAATGTAATATGAGCCGGATCTCCGTCCTTTCTATACTTTATGCCATTGGAAATCAGATTCATCAGAATGCTTTCGAGGTACACCTGCGGGAACATGACCGTTTTCAGATCATATTTTATGTCAATGGTCGTATTGCTTTCTTTGATGCTTTCATCCATCACCGAAAGCACTTTTCTGGTAACCATTTCAATGTCCAGCTCCTCACTTTCAAGCCTGTTTTCCCTGATCTTAATAATCTGAGAAAGGTCATCCAATGTGTTGTTCAAATGACCTGAAACGGTCTTAATCCTTTTGAAAACTTCCAGGTTACCCTCAGTCAGTGCGGGTTCATCAACGAAACTGGTCAGCAGGGAAATGTTACTGGAATGGTTGCGAAGGTTGTGGGAAAGAATATGGGTGAAATTTTTTAGCTGGTTGTTCTGCTGTACCATTTGATTAATGGACCGGATCAAGTTCAGTTCGGATGTTTTGTACCGGCTGATATCCATAATGATACCACGGATTTTGAACACCTCATTTTGTTTGTCAAATATGGGATTCCCGGAGAAGCGCACCCATTTGATATTGCTGTGGGTAGTCATCAGAAATTCATGGTCCCACGACTCTTTCGTCTCTGGCGCGTTAAGCAAAGCAAGTTTAATGATCATTTGGTCATGTTCATTGAAAAACTCAAAAAGGTCCTGCTCATCGATGACCTCTTCACTTTCTGTTTCGAAGATATCGGTGGCCGTCTTCGTCCAGTTAAACTCCCTGGTCGAGAGGTCGTATTCCCATCCTGCCAGCTTACCCACCTCGCCCGCTGCTGTGAGGAGATATTCACTGGCGGCCAATTTTTCTTCTACAATGTTCCGTTCGTCGATCTCCTTCTGCAAATCTTTAACCGACCTGACCAGCAATATGCTTGGGAATATTTTGTACAGATAATAGACTGTCGTGATGGAAACCACGCCGGTGACAAACCGGACGAGGGCACTCAGGCGATACACCGGTATCCAGAATATCAGTGCGTCAATAAAATGCGTGGTTCCACAAAGAAGGATAAATGCAACGAACAACCAAATCGTATGCGGAAACGGAATATCGCGTCGCTGAGTCACCACTTTGATCAGAAACACCGGAATCAGGAAATAGGCGCTCCAAATCAGCAGGTCAGACAGAATGTAAAGCCACCCGTGAAAATCAGTCCATTCGCCACAATACCACCTTGCCGGCCAGTTTTTTGTGCTAAATATCCCTTCAAAAAATCCGGTAATCTGCTGTGAAAGGTCTGCTTTTTGGTACTGGTTTAATGTTATTCCACTTCTGCACATGCGGATGCTATCCGCGCTGGTTACACATAAGGAAATTTCCGGATCCATATTTTTTCATCATATTCAAGGGGAACGGTCACTCATCAGTTTTTTCTGGCCCGACTGTATTCGTCAAAGTCAAAAACCAATCCAATATACATAATTGGATGATGAAGCTTTCAGCCCGTTACAAATAATGATGAGGTAACATTTGAAAATGTGAAGTAATACTATAAGAGAGGCCAATAGATAGAATTAATGCGTTTTACAGAATATAAAAATAGTTGGCAATGTGAGAGTATATTTGAAAATGTTATGTCCCATTGAATGTCATGATCGACAATCAGCTTTTAATCTACTTTTGCCGGTTGAACGACAAAAAAATTTATCGATATAGAAACTCACAGAAGAAACAATTTTGATTTTCTCAGGTTGCTATTTGCAGGCTGTGTTATCATTACACACTCATATCCACTGGCAGGTTCTAAGGAATGCGATTGGTTGTGTCAGTTCACCAATGGACAATATATATTTTCATGGATTGCCGTGAGAGGATTTTTTGTAATCAGCGGTTATCTCATTTTTCAAAGTCTGGAAAGATCAAGAGACCTTGCTGATTTTTATTGGAAAAGGATTTTAAGACTCTTCCCAGCCCTTGCTGTGGTACTTATTCTGACAGTGGTTCTCGGGCCTTTTGTTTACGAGAATGATACAGCGTATTTGCTGAATAAAAGCGTCAGGACATATATTCCCAACAATCTGCGCCTTTACAGAATTCAATACGACATTCCTGGCATATTTGATCGAAATCCACACAAGTCCGCCATCAATGGTTCGCTATGGACAATTCCATTCGAATTCACGATGTATATAGCCGTGTCTCTGCTGTTTTTTATCAAGAGCAAACGTATTCCTGTCATTGTGGTTTTGTTGTTGACTTACTTGTTTCTTGCCAAGCTGGACGTTCTCAATTTTACTGAGATTCAGAAATGGAATTACTTCATACTCGATTGGTATCTGATTGAGCTTGGCGTTTATTTTGCTGCGGGCTCGCTTCTTGCAGCTACTCGAATGGCAGATATCTCACAACGCCATTTACTTATCATATTGATTATTTCGCTGGGCTTGTTTGTATTTTCCACCGGGCAACCCATTTTCTCCTTTGCCAGCGTTACATTACTTCCTATTATCGTGCTGAGCATGGGTCTACTGCCGGTTTATGGCATTAGCAATGTTACAGAGCACATTGGCGACCTGTCTTATGGCATTTACATATACGGATTTCCGGTACAGCAAACTCTGGTGTACTATTTTGGAATGGATCATGTAAGCCTCATTTTTACGAGTCTTATCATTTCTGCAATTCTCGCTTATCTTTCGTGGCGTCTCATCGAAGCACCAGCATTAAAATTAAAAAACCTAAAACCGATCCCCATTCTTATTCAGAAAACGCGGGGTATTGTTAGAGTTAACCTAAAAGGCTTCTATCAAAAACGGTAATCTTCTGGTAAATTTACCCGTTATCATTTGGGTCAAATTCCACGATCCATTCAATACCATATTTGTCCCTAAACATGCCTGCGTACGTACCCCACGGACTGTCGCCAATGGGTCCCTCTACCTCCCCACCTGCTGATAATCCGTTAAATATTTTGTCCGCTTCTTCACGGCTTTCAGTACTAATTGATATTTTAGATCTGTTTTCGTTTTCGTTTACCCGTCCCATAAATTCCGGAACATCATTCGCTATTAATACATTTTGTTTGCCAATAGGCAAAGCAATGTGCATGAGTTTATCTGCTTCATGAGCTGGTATCGGAAATTCATCGCTCGCTAAATCTTTGAAACGAACGATCTTCGTAAACTCACCGCCGAAAATTGATTTGTAAAAAGTGAATGCTTCCTCAGCATTGCCATTGAAGTTGATCCAGGGATTGATTGCTCTCATAATTTCTATTTCTTAAAAGTGATTACAGGTTTTATTTTATGTTTTCTACGATAAGGAGGATAACAGATCTTCCAGATTTTTTAGGGTCATGGTGAAGCCTATTTTGAAGCCCTCCAGCAATTTCTCCAATCGCTCAAACGATTCATTAAAAATGGTAATGCTCACTTTGGTTATGCCATTTTGTTCGCTGAAATTGTAATCCCATTCAGAACCGGGCAGTTCGCGATTTTCGTCTTTATCTGCAAACGCGTTGTACATCTTAAAATTGGTTTTCGGGGTAATGGATGTAAATTCCTGCACCGACCAACGCTCCTGCCCGTCGGGGCTTATCATTGCGTAAAATCGCCGCCCGCCCACTTTGAAATCCATATACTTAGTTTTGGCGCGCATAGGTGCAGGTGCCCCCCATTGGTCCAGTAGCTCTGCTTTGGTAAAAGCATCCCATACCAAAGATTGTCCGGCATTAAACTCCCTGGTTATAAATACCGTTTTCGCTGCTTTGTCAACCTTAAAATCAAATAGCAAATCGTTGTTCATTTTTTCTATTATTTAATTGATATGACCTGGAATATATCTTGCTTCATTCTCGATTATTAATCGCGCAACCCTCAGGTTGCAAATTTATATGCAACTTTTGAGTTGCGCAAACATATCTGCATTTTTTTGTTGAGGTATAATGACGGGATGTTAAGTGGGAGTTGAGGGATTCTAACGGCGCGGCGGACCGTCCCGACACTCTGCTTGTAAGCGGACGCCGCGCGGGCAGATGCGTTCTATTGAGGCTTAAAACAAAAAAAACATCGATTTCTCGATGCTTTTTCTTTCGTGGGAGTTGAGGGATTCGAACGGCAGCGGCCGACCGTCCCCGACACTCTGCTTGTAAGCGGACGCCGCGCGGGCAGATGCGTTCTATTGAGGCTTAAAACAAAAAAAGCACCGATTTCTCGATGCTTTTTTTCTTGTGGGAGTTGAGGGATTCGAACGGCAGCGGCCGACCGTTCCCGACACTCTGCTTGTAAGCGGACGCCGCGCGGGCAGATGCGTTCTATTGAGGCTTAAAACAAAAAAAACATCGATTTCTCGATGCTTTTTCTTTCGTGGGAGTTGAGGGATTCGAACGGCAGCGGCCGACCGTCCCCGATCCTCTGCTTGTAAGCGGACGCCGCGCGGGCAGATGCGTTCTATTGAGGCTTAAAACAAAAAAAGCACTGATTTCTCAGTGCTTTTTCCTCTGTGGGAGTTGAGGGATTCGAACGGCAGCGGCCGACCGTCCCCGACACTCTGCTTGTAAGCGGACGCCGCGCGGGCAGATGCGTTCTATTGAGGCTTAAAACAAAAAAAAGCACCGATTTCTCGATGCTTTTTTCCTTGTGGGAGTTGAGGGATTCGAACGGCAGCGGCCGACCGTCCCCGACACTCTGCTTGTAAGCGGACGCCGCGCGGACAGACGCGTTCTATTGAGGCTTAAAACAAAAAAAGCACTGATTTCTCAGTGCTTTTTCCTCTGTGGGAGTTGAGGGATTCGAACGGCAGCGGCCGACCGTCCCCGACACTCTGCTTGTAAGCGGACGCCGCGCGGGCAGACGCGGGATCAAGCTGAATTCTTGGGGAATATTAAGCATAGAGTTTGGTAAGCCTGAATAGGAAAAATGGAATATCTCTCACTCCTCTGGATGACGACCTAAAAGCCTTGATCTTCGCATTGAAGGACTCAGCCGAAGCATTCGTGCTTCTGTTATTGAAGAAGTTCAGAATGTCCAGATAGTGGGTTTGAATAGATTTGGCAACGGTTTTGAAAGAATCAAGGCCGCAATCTTCCACTTGATTGTACCAGAGCGCAAGCTTTTTGAAGGCATGTTCTTTTGATTTACAAGTCCTAAAAATTGTCCCTAATCCTGTCGCCAGCTTGTAGGCTTGGTTTATGAGCGGATAACGCTCAAAGAGCAATCTGGAACGCTGGATTTGCGAAGCAGTCCATTTGTCGCAGTGCTTAAATAACAAATAACGGCTTCTGACCAATAGCTGCTTGATTGTATCACCGTTTGCAAGAATTTCAGGTTCGTATGGCACACCTGCCTGCTTTGCAGCTTCAATAGCCTGATTCTCTTGATCCAGAGCTTGCCAACGATGTTTGATCCTGATTTCCTGGACAGCATCATAAGCAAGTTTTTGAACGTGAAACCGGTCTATAACCTTTGCTGCTTTGGAGAAACACCGACTGACTATCATTCCCATATTGGCAGCCATATCCAGTGTTACTTCCCGCACTTTGCTGCGAATACGCTTGGGAATTTTTCGCAAAACCTCAATCACTGATGCTGCTTGCGTACCCTTTATCATTGCCAGCAAAGAGCCTTTTCTACCTTTTGCAGCCTTATTAGTTACAATCGTGTAAAGTTCGCCATTGGATAGTGAAGTTTCGTCAATACTTAAATATGGACCGGTGTTTTCTGGATACAAAAGCCATTCAGCAGCATGCTCGCGCTGACCCCAGTCTTTGTAATCACTGATGTGGTCCTTGTATTGCTGTTGAAGCTGTTTGCCGTCGAGATGAAAGTATTTGCCTAGCTGTGAACAACTGACGGGATTATTATCAATACATTGTTTTTAAAAAATCAGCGAACTCCTTGGTCATCCGAGTTCCCTGTTGCACTACATTCCAATCCCTGCTAACAATGTCGCCGGTGTCCTTGACTTCCCACCGGCGGCGCTTGATACAGAGTGTGACACGTTGGTTACGAATCGGAAAATCCTGAATGTATATCTCGGGTAAAAAGCCTTTGGACTCTAATTTTTGATCCTTGTATTCGGCAGGAGGAAGATTCTTTTCTTCCAGATAGATATTCAGGCCAGTGAGGCCTTCAACTATTTTGGAAAGCTCGAAATAATCGAGGATGCCCTCGGGCAACAGGAAACGGACTAGGGCTTGGTAAGACTCTTGCAATGCTCTTTAAATTGATTCATCGCAAAACAAACAATTATTTTCCTTCCCCCCAACTTTTCGGACTGATCCCAGACGCGTTCTATTGAGGCTTAAAACAAAAAAAGCACTGAGAAATCAGTGCTTTTTTCTTTCGTGGGAGTTGAGGGATTCGAACCCCCGACCCTCTGCTTGTAAGGCAGATGCTCTGAACCAACTGAGCTAAACTCCCTTTTCCCCGTCGTTTGGGAGTGCAAATATGTAGGACTAAATTTACGTCTGCAAATATTTTAAGAAAAAAATTTAAAAAAATTTACAACGCCCTGAGAATCAGTATTCACTTATTCGAAATTTAAATACAGCGTTACCGTATGTGTTGACATTCGGCTGATCCCCCTTCCCAAAGAATTTTTAGTCGGCTGAAATACGTTCGCTATGCCGTGTGAAAAGCGCAATTCCGGCGAAAATTTGAAGTACTCAAAGAACTGCTCGTAGCCAACTCCATAGTCGATGGACAAATCATTGGACTTGGTATCCAGCCTTCCCGTACCACCGCCGCGGCTTCGCTTGACATTGGTTTCTATTCCCAAAGTCATCCCCGCAATCATGTACATTCTGGAATTAACCCGTCTTAACGATTTGTATTTTAACAGGATAGGCACTTCGATCCACGTCGATTCGCGCCTTTCCGTTTTCTCCGTCCCGTTCGGATAGCTGAACTTGACATTGCGGTCGTACAATGAAACAGAAGGGGTAGTGCGAATGTCGAAATGTTCGGTTAAATAAGCATTGACAACAAATCCCATGCGGAATGCAGCGTTGGTCGGTGATTGAATGACAAAAGCCGAATCCTTGGCGACAAACTCGTTGCTATGCTTGATATTGAACCTTGTAAACGGAACGGCAAACAGAATTCCGTAATGAATAGGTTTGTCGTCATAATATTCGAGATGCCGCCGCCTGTATCCAATGCCTTGCGACTTTACTTCCTGAACCGTCATAAACAGCGCAAGAATGCCAAATATTATTTTTGACCGATGTAAATTGAACAAATCCCGAAGGTAAGTGGTATGCATTTGGTATTTATGAAACCTGCTTTTTTAAAAATTTCCAGAAAAGCCTCTCCATCCGGAAATGCCTGAACCGACTCTGGCAGATAAGTATAAGCTGCACTATCCTTTGAGACGGTGTTTCCTATTAATGGTAATATGTATTTGAAATAAAAATTATAAAATTGCTTAAACGGAAAGCTGCGAGGCTTGGAAAATTCTACTACCACACAATTTCCGCCTGGCTTCATCACGCGGTTCATCTCAGTCAGACCAGCCAGCAAATTCTGAAAATTACGTACTCCAAACGAAACGATGATCGCATCAAAATAATTGTTTGCAAAAGACAAACTTTCAGAATCACCGCTTTGCAGATTGATAATATCCTGTTTGCCCAATTTAGCCACCTTTTCGCGCCCTACCGCCAGCATTCCCTCAGAAATATCGACACCGATAATTTTCTCGGGTTTCAGCGATAACGCTTCGATCGCAAAGTCACCGGTACCGGTCGCAATATCGAGAATAACCTTTGGCTGCTGCTGACGAAGCAATTTAATGGCCCGTTTTCGCCAGTATATATCGACACCCCCGCTCAAAAGGTGGTTGAGCAGATCATATTTTGGCGAAATATTGTCAAACATTTCTGCTACCTGCTCTCTTTTGCTTCCTTCCTTATCCTTGTAGGGTACTACACTCATTTTTCCTTTTTCTAAATGCTTCTGTAAACAAAACTAACAGATATTTATGGTTATCTCATGGAGCGTACAAATCTAATTGACTACGTACGCTGACCAAAACCAGAAACTTGCGTCTAAATAATTATTATCCCAACATTTAGAACTAACCCGCGGTTTCACATGCGTAAACTTTTACTTTTCACTGCATTCAGCCTCGTATTCGAAGTATCATTTGGTCAGGCGTCTTTTTGGAACAAACCTTTTTCCAATGGTATCAGCAGGAAAAAAAGTTATAACAGAAAACAATCCCTTCCCTTTTCGGTGGATATCCGGGGTGGCCTTACGCAGTTTTTTGGAGAGCTGAACGAACAGGATATGCCGGGAATGGCGGGTGTTAGTCTGGGTCGGGCCATTAACAAACAAGTTGCTGTGCATTTCGACTATACGGCTGGCAAACTGGGTGGCGAACGGGTGACATTTTTCAATTCCTATTTTGTCAATGAATACAATACATTGGAACTGACAGCCAAATGGGATGTTACTGAACAATTCAGCACGCTAGAACCCGGGCCGGCACATCTGTGCGTCTACGGTGGACTAGGGCTGATTTATTTCAGCAGCAATGCTTTTGACATGGATAACGACAAGCTGATCAGATTTACCAACAGCACATTAAGCGCGAGAAATCCATTGTTTTTACGCTGGGGCCCCCCGCACGGGCCGACGGGCATTAAAAAGACCCGAGAAGGAATGCTTCCGCTGGGCACTTCTCTTGACTATGAACTGTTCAGTAAATGGAGAGTGGGTATCGACTATCGTTTTTATTTTGTCCGAACGGATAAAATGGATGCTACCTCGGGACAGAGGCTCATTAATCCCGAAGAGGCCGAATCTTACAGCGATACCCCAAATGATAAATTCAGTTTTCTGACTGTTTCCCTGACGTATCGTTTCAAAGGTTTAGGGAAATAACTTTGGGAATATTTTCTTTACAAAATGGAATTGAACGCTGTTAAGTATAAAATTTACCCCACGCTGCTCAATAGCTACGACCGCTTTGAAAAAGGTTACATTGACGCTAATGAGCTCATTAACAGAATAAACAGGGTTCCTGTGCCGCAAACGGAGGCGCAGCGCAAAGGCTCATCTTTTGAAGAAGCTGTTATTAAAGGAACGGATGAAGAACTTTTTGACGCGGCTATTCTCGCACAGGTACGCGCGCTACTGCCTCGCCCGATGATGAAAACGCAGGTGTACTGCGAATATCAGCTAGGTAATGTGCTGCTTTATGGCTACGTCGATGTGCTGGGGCGGATGCTGGCGGCGGATATTAAAACTACTCAGAAGTACCAGGCAGGCTGTTATGCCAAAAGTCACCAGAACTTTTATCTGCCCGCATTGCGATCCAAAGGCATTAAAAGCCTTCGTTACATTATCACCGATTTTACAGAAGTGTACCACGAGGAATACGATCACACCCTGGATTTTTCACATCAGGAAATGCAGATCAATGCATTCTGTGCTTTTCTTGAAGAACATCGCGGGATCATCACAGACAGGCGGATTTTCGGCAACTAATGTTACAATAGGCCCAATTTGGTCCTCACTTTATTGTATACCTTTCCCAAAAACCGGTTAGCCCTGATTTGCGTCTGCTCCATGCTCACGGACAAAGGTATCCCCCCGGAAATATTGCTGTTTTTCAAGAGATATTCATGCGCTTGCTTTTCCGTTTGTCTGTAAAGATCCAGATCTGAATCCGCTACGTGGCCGCTTCCGTTATTGGAAAAAGGCGCATGGATCATTTTTGGCTCAAAAGGAAAATTGACAAACTTGTATCCCCGGTTGTACATTTCATGAAACCAGATCGTGCCCCAGTCGGTACCGTGCCAGTTACCTCCCAGTGGCAGAATGTCTCCTTTTGGAAATACATTTTGCTGGTAAGCAGCAACATTGATCAGGCAGGCATACTCGTTGAGCCGGCATTCAGGTAGCGGATGAATGTACCCGCTTTCGATTAGTTCGAGGTGGATTTTCTCACGTGGCGGGCCGTATAGCACCGTTAGTTCTTTGAGTTCCGCCGCATTGGGTTTGTAGCTTTCAAATGTGGCACCATCGCATAATTTGGCAGACATCGCCGGGCAGTTCCAGCATTGACCTATCAATCCAATTCCAGCTATTTTTTCCTTCAATGTTACCGGAAGCATTTCCCCGATCAGATCGCTTTTGTAAAGGCAATCGTTGTGCGTCAGAAACAGGTATTCGCTGGTGGAATTTTCAAATGCATACTGGTATTTGAGTCCGTACCTTTTTTCGGGATCAGAGAGCCAGCTTACCGGCGGCGAGCCAGCGTAGTAAAAATGTTTGGGGTAAACATATTCTACAGGGAGGTCCTTCAAAACATGTTTCAGAAGTGGTACACTGCCGTACTCATCGTAAGGCTGTACTTTTTCTATGATTACAAAAATCCTATCAATGTGCCTGGAAGAGTGCTCCCATAAGCTAAGCAAAGTAACCGCAGTTTGATAAGGCTTTCCATAGTAGTTGATACAAACATCTACTTTTTGCATGAAGTAATATTCTTAGGAACGAGGCGAATGAGTCTACAAAAGTAAGCCCTATAATGTTACTTCCACGAATTTTACGATAGCTTATTTTTTAAAGGCAATTTTTTCAACTTCTATTTAAGGAGTAGAGATATCAATAAAAACGGCCATTGAACAACAGGAACGACCCAAGCATAAAACCAATGTTGATATAAGTAATGGGACAAGATGGTGCCGTTTTCCTGCCAGCTGAATTACGACCGGAAATAGTCGACTTAAGCTACATATTGTAAAGTTATAGCCTTACAAAATATGTATTTTCGTAAAGATATAACTTTACTTTTGTGTTTATTAAGTAAAGTTATATCTTTACTTTTTCATGTCCCGAGTCACATCATAACTTTAATTATGGCTAGAAAAACATTGCAAATACAGCAACTCAATGACAAATTAGCTGCATTTAACGCACTGAAAAAGGTCGCAATGCCTCCTACTGGGTGGATAAAGGCCGTTCGGACCGCAGTTGGAATGTCGATGCAACAGCTAGGGCAGAAACTTTCAATTACAAAACAAAGTATAAAGGATATTGAAAGAAGGGAAAAAGAAGGGTCTATAACCCTGAAATCCTTACGAGAGGCAGCAAATGCGATGGACATGGAGCTGGTCTACGGACTGGTTCCAAAAGATGGTTCCTTAGATGCTCTCATTGACAGAAAAGCTACGGAGCTGGCAATGAAAATTGTAATGCGTACCTCCAATACGATGAAACTCGAAGACCAGGAAAATTCGAATATGCGCCTCAAGAAAGCTGTTGAGGAAAGGGCTTTTGTTATTAAAAATGATATGCCTAAAATTCTATGGGATTAGATTTAGAATATATTTCGGGGCAAACATCACTTGATGAGGAAGAAAAAGAAGGATTATTAATACCCACGATTGCTACTCGCGCTGAATTGAACGAGTTTGAACAGCAAAACATAGAAGAAGCAGTTCAATGGTTACTTACTCGTTCGTTTAAACCTGATGTAGTATTTACTGAACGATTTGTAAAGAACCTTCACAAGCGTATGTACGGAAATGTCTGGGCTTGGGCGGGTGAGTTTAGAAAAACAGATAAAAATCTTGGTATCGATAAGTGGCAAATTCCTGCCTCCCTACGCACCCTGCTCGATGATGCTAAGTTTTGGGTGGAAAATAAGACCTTTTCTCCGGAAGAAATAGCTATTAGATTTAAACATCGGATAGTTAGCATTCACTGCTTCCCAAATGGAAACGGAAGGCATAGCCGTCTCATCGCCGACGTTATCATTGAGAAAATTTATAAACAGCCGGTTTTTACTTGGGGCGCAGCTAACTTAGCCCTACCAAACGATACCCGTATCATATACCTGAAAGCCGTAAGGACCGCTGATGCAGGAGATATTACGCAATTGCTTGCTTTTGCCCGGTCGTGAATCTCATTTATTCTGTTGTACCAAATCTCGTTTATTATGCTGTACTAAATCTCGTTTATTCTGTTGTGAATTTAAAAAATTAACCACATTTGATTGATTTACAGACAGATAGCTAAAATAATAATTAAGGATAAAGGTCTATTTAAGTGTGATTTCCATTCATTCTAATCCCTTCCTCTTCCAAACACAGTCTCAAAAAACCCTTCGCCGACGTCTCAGAATAATCTTCCACAAAAAATTGCGCCGACCAGGCGTCAGCGAACCGCACTACTGTCTCCAACATGGGTTCTGTCCCGGCCAAACTGATCACAAGTGCCGTAATGCGTACAATTTCTTCTCCCTCGTCATTGCGATCGCGGTGGAGACATACTTCGGTTCCAGATTCGGGGATGGTAATGATTTTGAAATTCATAGTGTGTGTATTTTAAGATTGTGGTGAAGTTGTTTACAGTAAATTTATCTTTTGAAATGAATTAAAATCCCTTAAACGGCATTCATTCAATTCAAAAGATATTTATTCATTAAAATTAAATTAAACTTAAAAGCTTTAAATCATTCTAAAAAGATATTTTTATCCTCAAAATTTAATTATTTAACTTTAAAAGATATAATTAACTCTAATTCAGTTTGTTAGATTTTTCTAACTTGGCTGAATGGATACGAAAAAGAGGATATATAATCGCGTCAAGGCCCACCTTGCACTAAAACAGATCAAGAATAAGGTTCTTGCTGAGCATTTGGAAGTTAGCCCGCAGACAGTGTCCAAATGGTGTACTAATTATAGTCAGCCGTCCATTCCTGAGCTCTACGAGATCGCTTTCTTCCTGAATATTGACGTAATAGAGTTGTTGGAGCCGATGTCGTCGTTCACTTTACAAAAGTAGATTATACAAATAGGACATTGCACAACGGATTCGTTGTATGTGCCGGAAAGTCCGCTCTTATCTCCAAAAACAGGTACACGTTCTCTAACACGTGGGTCAAAAATTGAAAAAATGACCCACGTTTACCAAGACGTGAGTCAAAAATCGAAAAAATGACCCACGTTAATCGGGAAATAGCCCTAAATTTGAAAAAATGACCCATGAAGTATGAGCGGCGAGATACGACTACCCAAACTGCCTCTTTCGAGTGAAATAGAAACCAGGGCAGTACTTAAAAAGCTAAGTACTGCACGTGCAGCCTTAGCTGGTTTGAATGGTATTGCAGAAAGCATTCCCAATGAGCGCATTATCATTAACACCCTTGCACTGCAGGAAGCTAAGGATAGTTCGGCAATAGAAAACATCGTAACAACGCATGACGAGTTATATAGTAGTGACAGTCAGGCACATCAATTTGTAAGCCTTGCCGCCAAAGAAGTGTATAATTATGCACACGCATTACTTGAAGGATATCAGCAGGTAAAGCAAACAGGCCTTCTTACAAGCAACAATATTATTGCACTGCAGGCATTACTAGAAGAAAATGACGCCGGATTCAGAAAGGTACCTGGCACGGTCCTGAAAAATGAACAAACAGGCGAAGTCGTCTACATGCCTCCACAAAATCATGCAGATATCGTCTCGCTCATGGGAAACTTAGAGCATTTTATAAACGACGACAGTCTTTCAGACATTGATCCGGTGATAAAGATGGCAATCATCCATCATCAATTTGAAAGCATTCACCCTTTTTACGACGGTAATGGACGGACCGGCCGGATTGTGAATATCCTATACCTCGTCAAAGAGGGCCTGCTCAAATTACCTATTCTGTACCTCAGCCGGTTTATTAATCAAAATAAAGCTGCCTATTATAATTTGTTGCAACAAACTCGTCAGACAGAACAATGGGAACCCTGGATTTTATATATTCTGGACGCTGTCGAGCAAACAGCCCTGCAAACATCGGATATGATAAGAGACATTAAGGTTCTGATGACCGGTCACAAACAGAAGATCAGGACAGAGTTGCCAAAGGTATATAGTCAGGATTTGATAAATAGTTTATTTCGGCACCCATATACCAAAATCGAGTTCGTGAAAAAGGATTTGAATGTAGCAAGAAAAACAGCCGCCCGGTATCTGGACTCACTTTGTGAAATAGATCTTCTACACAAGAAAAAGTTAGGCAAGGAAAACTATTATTTCAATGACGATCTGATTTCTCTACTAATAAATGTGGGAAGTTTGAAACGTGACCGAGAGAACGCTGCCATCATTAAAACGACGCACCGCTAGGTTCGGGAATAGTAGCCAAAAAGCTAAATCATCAGTTCAGTTTTCTATGCATTTTCTGAATTAAGGGATTTGTTAGTTAACCTTTAGTGTGAGAGAAAGAATTGGCATCGCTTGAAGACAGTACCTACTGAAAAATTCGCATTCAAGGCCAACAAAAAAGCCGCTACGATTGCTCGTAACGGCTTTTAGTTGTGGTGATGGACGGAATGAAATTTTACCTAGGTATAGGTCAGATTTAGTAAGGTATTTTTCTGATATACAGAGTCTTATAAAAAACAATAGTATAACTTAAGATAGATCAGATTAAGACGGATAAAGCCAAAATTGTAAACTATTTTATAAACCATTGTGCCCACTTTTTGCTAAATTGTCACAAGTATACAATTAGGCACAAAAATGGCAAAGGTCAAATACTACCTGAAAACACCGAATGCATCCGGTGTTTCCCTGATTTCCCTGTACTTGCGTTACGGCGGTACAAGACAGGTCGTTGTTTCCACTAACTGCTATGTTGATCCGAAGCACTGGGATCTCAAGACGCAACGGCTAAAACGCAATGCTCCAAACGCCCTGGAAGTTAATAATAACTTAAAGAAATGGGAAAATGACGCGGACGAACTATATAACCGTCGCCTATATCAGAAACTTCCCCTGGATCCAAAGTACATCAAACCAGACCTCGAAAAGCTGGTTCGACCAGCCGCGCGAACTCCTAAAATACAAGCTTCGGACCTCCTCTCATTTGTCGACTCTTACATTACTTCAGTGAAAGGGTTCAAAAATATCAATACGATCAGGACATACAATACTCACCTTAAACTTCTACGAGATTTTGCTAAGGCCAGCTTCAGAAAATCGATTGCCTTTTCCGACATCACACTGGACTTCTACCTAGAACTCAAGGATTTCATGACCAAAGACCGGAAGTTCAATGATAATACTATGAATAAGCACACCGGAATACTGAAATTCTTCCTTAACGAAGCAACTGAGCGGGGTTTGAATAAGAACTTCGAATATCGAAGCAGGCGATTTACCACCTCAAGAAAAGAGGTTTATTCTGTCTATTTGAATGCTGACGAAATCAATGCCATCAGGGATTTGGACCTTAGCAGCAACCCAAGACTAGATAAAGTCCGCGATTTGTTTATTATTGGCTGTTACTCAGGCCTTAGATTCTCCGATCTTTCATCGATACAGGCTGAAAATATTTCTCCTGACCTTCTATTCTTGCGGGTGAAAACAATAAAGACAGAGGACTATCTCGAAATCCCTATTCACCCATTCTCACAAGGCATCATGCTGAAATACCGCGGCGTCACACCAAACAGTTTACCGCCTTCCATAAGCAACCAACGCATGAACGATTATCTAAAAGAAATCGCGGTCCTCGCCGGCATTTCGGAGGAAATACCCGTCGTCGAAACTAAAGGCGGTGTCAGAAAGCAAAGAAAGGTTCCTAAGCATGACCTTGTTACCTGCCACACTGCCCGCAGATCATTTGCGACAAATGAATACCTCGCCGGAACGCCCACTTACGCGATCATGTCGATAACAGGCCACAAAACCGAAAAAGCATTTTTGATGTATATCAAAGTTTCGAAACGTCAATATGCACAGCAGATTGCTGACCTGTGGAAAAACAGAATTGCAGGCCAGGACACACTTAGCACTAGTTAATCCAATTCATTCGAGCACTTTGCTACACTCCTATTATGAAAAATTCAATCGAGAGAGCGTTAAAGCAATTACTTGACGTCAAAGAGGACCGCACCATATCAATCCGTCCATATGTTTACGACATTGGGCAGCCAAAGCATAATTACAACCTCTGCTTTGACGATGAGCCATCTGCGAACCTTTACTATAATTCCTTCTTTATCAAAATTCTTTCGTACAAAAGCACGAACCAGGCTCTTGATTGCCTTCATTATCATTATGGCCTTTATGCTAGTCCGCATGAATTCGTGAATTTTTTTGAAAATGAGGTACTCGATGTCGCTGATTTGTTAGAAGGTGGTATCCCATTGCCATCCGACAAACGAAAACGTCGAATTCTTTCCGGATGCCTCAAATGGGTTAGGGACGAACGATTAGCCCTAGTGGCTCACGTAGAGGCAACTACGAGAAGTACAATTGAGACAGAAATTGTTGATGTAATAAAGGAAATTAGGAACGCAAGAATTGAAATAAACCCACAGGTAGATCCAAAAAAGCTGATTTTCTTATTCCTAGCACTTCAAAGGTTAGTCGTCGATGAAAAGAACGTTGGAGTCCTAAAATACAAACACACAGTAGAACTCCCCCATCTGCTAAAATATTTTGCCCCGTTTTCCGACAACAAGGTTGATGGGATTCGAAAGCTAACTACTTTGCTGGCATCAGAAAAAAATCTCCAACTCAACATTCCTGACTATTTGGCCGCCGCTCTTACAAAATTTTTCTTCAATGAATCGATCACAATGAACACCATCGACTTTTGACAAAATCTTCGCTGACTATTTGAAAAAAAACGTTAAACTAACAACCGCGCTTGCATTCTGAAGAAAGTATTTCGATAGATTCATTTAACATCGCAAATTCAACTACTGTAATTCCCCTTACATGACAACCGACATCCCTTTCGAAAGCTGGTTTACAAGGAAATATGCATCAACAGATGTATGCTTTCTATGCGGGAGAGATCTTAACGACGACAACTCGACCAGAGAACACATTTTTCCTCAATGGGTTCTTAACAAATTTCAACTATGGGACAAGAAAGTGAAGCTTTTAAACGGCGTAATGTATGAGTACAAACGCAGTGTTATTCCTTGCTGTAATGTCTGTAACAACGAGCATCTCTCTAAACTAGAAGCGATAATTCGTAACGGGGTCGAAGGCGGCTATGAATATTTCAGGGATAACGTATCGTCAATAAGAATATATCAGTGGGCCCAATTAATATTCTACAAATGGCTGTATAAGGAAACCTTTTTTAGAGAGGATATCAAAAACCCTGAGTCGGTCCGAATAGTTAAAGAGAATAACTTCAACTTGATGGCTCTAAATCACCTTCTACTAAGAAGCATTGATAAGGAGATCCATTTCGAGAATTTTTTTCCTGGGTCTGTATTTATCTGCCATTTGAAAACCAGTGACGTGCCATCTAAGAACTTTGACTATTTCGATGCGGTCCCGGAGCAGTGTGTTGCCATCCGACTCGGCGAAATAGGTATTGTTGTTTTACTTGCCGACTCCGATCTACAGAGAAATATCTTTGAAGATCTCACTCATACTGCTACTACGAAACATTTGGCACCAATACAATTCAAAAATTTCTTCATAGAGTGTATGTATCGCCAGCATATTTTTAAAGATCCATACGTCTTTGAACTCGACGAGATTAGCGAAAATTCGTTGAAAATCATCCAAACGACGCAGAGTGATTTTACCGGACATGTGTACGGAGAATGGAATCCGTTAGATTACGCACGCTTATTAAGCCAGGTTTTCGGAGGGACTGTTAATAACTTCCTGATACCTACGGGCATTCCCAGCTTTCTAAAGGGTAAAGACGGAAGTTTTCGGGACCGCCCGTTTGACGATGATGGCACCACAAAGAAGGAAGATGTAGCGAATTGAAATGTGATTCCCTCAGGTTGTATCGATTTCCGCCTTGACCGACGCTTGAAAGTTTAATGAACAACAGTGACAGAATATACCAAGCACCGATTCGCTACAGTGTCCTGTGAGCCTCTCGGCTCAAGATTGTTAAATAAGATAATATAAGATTAATATAAGCTTTTCTCGATACCCTGAGCTAGCCAACTTTGTGCTAAACAAAACAAGTTGAGCCATGCCAAACTACGTTCTAATGGAAGTTGATACCTTCCGCATGCTTATCAGGGAAGAGTTAAGCGCCATCACCGTCGCGATCGACCCGAATCAACAAAAATCATCCATAAATGAACCATTGAAGACAAGAAAGGAAATGGCCAAAGACCTGGACATTTCTCTCGTAACGCTTGGAGAATGGATGAAAAAAGGCCTTCCATATCGACGTCTCAATGGTCGAATCTATTTTCTATTCTCTGAGGTGATGGAGTACATGAAGCATTTCACCGATAAATCAAGTAGATGATGAGCGAGAAAGCAATGTACCTACGCATAGGGACCAGCTACTTCAAGAAGGTGCTGCGCCCTTTGTCTTCCGGCGACACAATATCCTCATTGATCCCCTGGTCAGCGGAGTGCATCCGATTGGATCACAGCCGAGACTATCTGAAAGACCGGGTGGATTGCTACGACGGCTTCTGTTTCGTGCCGAGCCATCTGGACTATCAGCAAAAAGTGGGCGGGTTTTACAACCGCTACCAGCCATTCCAGCACGTCGCCCGCCAAGGGGACGCATCGACGATCTTTCAGTTCCTGACCCATATTTTCGGAGAGCAGATCGAAATGGGCTACGATTACTTCAAAATCCTGCTCGAACGCCCGACACAGATCCTTCCGATCCTGTGCCTGGTTAGTGAAGAGCGCGGAACGGGAAAGACCACATTCCTACATTTTGTCAAGTCTATCTTCGGAGAAAACATGACCATCAACAGCAATGAGGACTTCCGCTCCAACTTCAACATCGAGTGGGCCCAGAAGCTCGTTATCGGCGTGGACGAAACGTTTCTGGACAGAAAGGAGGATTCCGAAAGGATCAAGAACCTGAGCACGGCCCGGTTCTATAAGGTGGAAGCGAAGGGCTTCGACCGGCAGGAGGTCGAGTTCTTTGGCAAGTTCATACTTTGCAGCAACAACGAGGACCACTTCATCATCGCTGAGCCAGGAGAGATCCGGTACTGGGTCAGAAAGGTGCCGCCACTCAAATCGGAGGATCACCATCTGCTTGCCGAGCTGCGAGCGCAGATCCCGTCCTTTCTGCATTTTCTGGTAAGTCGGGACTTTGTTCACCCGAGTAAAACGCGCATGTGGTTTACCGCAGAGCAAATCTCGACGCCGGCATTGAAGAGACTGCTCAATCAGAACCGCAACAAGCTGGAAGTAGAGATCGCCCATATCCTGCTGACGATCGCCGATGAAAAGGACCTGGATGAAATCCGGTTCTGTACCGGGGATGTCCAGGATTGGCTCAACAAAAAGCACATCCGTTTCAAAGACGTCTCTCAGATCAAGCGAATTTTGCAAAGTGCGTGGAAATTGAGCCCTGCAAGTAACTCGCTTGCATACCCGCTATACCGGTTTGTGACCGATGGTACTGTCTTCGAACAGACCGGGAAAGGCAGGTACTACACCCTCTCCCGAGAGCGCATAAATGAGCTCAACGAATTGCCCTGATTTTTGATGATTTGATGCGCATCATATTTAATTAATTGATTAATAAATAATTACAGCGCATCAAAATCCGCATCAACGCGCATCAAACCCAAAATAGCGATGCAAGCCCCGATGCATTTTGATGCTCTTTTGATGCGGGCATAAGCGGCTGAAATACAAAAAGTTAGAAGCCTTCCGTATCAATTCATCAATTTTTTCAACTTTTAACCCCAGTAAAATTATGACTTGCGAGCAAGCCAGAGAGATCCCTATTGTGGAGCTCTTGAAACACTGCCATATCCATCCCAGTTATGTCCGCGGACAAGACCATTGGTATATCTCTCCATTCCGGGAGGAAAAGACCCCTTCCTTCAAGGTCAACGCCAAGCTGAACATGTATTATGATCACGGAAACGGTCAGGGAGGAGATATTATCGACCTTGGCCGGGCGCTTTTCCGTTGCGATACAAAAGCACTCCTCGAAAAACTAGGTTCCGGATTTTTTTCTTTTCAACCGCAACATTTCAAAGAGACCGGTTCGCATATGCGCCGGGACGTTACACAGGCGCCTGATCAGCCTGCTATCCAGATTACCGGCACAAAGGATTTAGGCAACAATCCGGCTATCACCCGATACCTGGAATCACGGCACGTCGATCTGGATATTGCCAAATCGCATTGCCGAGAGGTGTACTATCAGGTGGGCGACAGAAACTATTTCGCGGTGGGCTTTGAAAACCGATCCGGCGGCTATGAGCTCAGAAATGAGTACTTCAAAGGCAGCTCATCACCAAAGGATATAACCCATATCGAACAAGGTCACAAATCAGTCTGCGTGCTTGAAGGCTTCACCGATTTTCTCTCCCTTCTCACCTTGCGAAAACCGGAGCCCGTAAGAAGCGACTTTGTCGTTTTGAACTCGGTGAATTTGGCAGAGCGCAGCATGGATATCCTCAGAAATTACCGCACGGTTTTCGTGTACCCAGACCACGATGCTGCCGGTAATAGGCTGATGGAAAAGTTCGAGCATGCCGGGATCAACTTTGTTGATGCTTCGGGGATTTATCAAAATTACAAGGACTTGAACCAAATGCTGATTGCAGGCAAAGAGTCTGAAAAACAGATCCGGCAACAGGAGCTAAAAAGGTCACGGGGCTTGCGCATGTAAGTTTTACTTTGAGCTGTTCCTCAAACCGCCCACAGATCAGATGGCGGCGATAGCTGCCAACCTTGTCCTTTTCTTGCCAAAGAAAAGGAGCAAGCGGAAGTTGGGCAGAGCCCTACTTTGCTTGCCATTTGCGCTGCAAATGGGGTTTTGCGTATCCTCCGGGGATACGCCACTGTGTTTACGCTGTGAAAGAAAAGAAAACAGGATACCAAAGGGTATCCTTGCTACATAAATTAAGGCATTTGGGCCTATCCGGCCTTTTGCCATCAAACAAAGCCAACAATGGAGGATATCAATGTAAAATCGGTCAGGTACCCCGTCTTCGTCGATGAAAAATTTGAAAAGATCGCCCTTAAACTGGGGCGAACAAAACGGCAGGTCTTCATCCAGATGGTGGACTATTTCTATAAAAGCAAGAAAGATCCCTCAGACCTGAATGATGAACTTTTGAAGAATGCGCTGATGAAAAGCCACAAAGATTACATCGGTTTTATCCGAAAGCAGGAAGAGATGCTGTTAATCCCGATCAAGACCGAAATGGAGCGGGTAGCTGAATCGCAGGATGAGATCGTTCAGCGGTTTAACAGCCAAGTGGCCAAAGCTAATGCAGATCTTCTCAACGGCCAGAACGACCTGGTGCGCCGGTTCAGGGAAACCGACGCGCTGATGGAGGCGATTAGGAAAAACCAGCGGAGCAAGGAGCTCTTGAAAGCGCAGTTCCTCTTTATCCTGGACAGCTATATCAAGTCCAGGGATTCGTTCGGCATGATGACGCCTGGTAGAGAGAAGGAAGAGCTGATCGCTGCCACTAAAATGCAGGTCAATTTATTATAAGTATTGCACAAAACAGTTAACAGCTATGTTTATCAACATCACCGACAGCAAGGAAGCTAACAATAAGGGTAGTAGCAGCGGACTGGTACATTACCTGGAAAAAGAGAACCGACTTGACCAAAAGCAAAAAATAGAACACTGGTTTAACGGACAGCGCGCCGGAATCCGCCCTTATGAGGTCGTTAGCAAGATCGATAACAATATTGCCAAGCTCGGCAAGACCGATGCCAAGTTTTTTCTAGTCAATATAAGCCCGAGCCAGAAGGAGACCGCATTCCTGAAAAAGCAGTACGGTGAAGATGGTGCGAAAGAACAAATGAAAGAATTTGCTGCTACTGTGATGGATGCCTACGCTAAGAACTTTAACCGCGACGGCATTACCAGTCATCAAGACCTGGTTTGGTTTGCCAAACTGGAAAACTACCGTTACTATGGCCACAACGATGCCGAGGTCAAGCAAGGGATCAGAAAACGGGGCGAGCGCAAGGATGGCGAGCAGATGCACGTACAGGTCATTGTCAGCAGGAAAGATGCTACAAACAAAGTCAAGCTCAGCCCAATGAATACCTCGCGGGGAAAAAATGCGGAGCACTCTAAAAAAATGGGCCAGTTCGACCGGATCGCTTTCAAACAAAGCGGCGAAAGCCTTTTTGATAGCATGTTCGGGTTTGACAGGCAGCTTAAAGAGACACTTGCTTACGCCAATATCCAGAAAAACGGCAAGCTGACGCAGCGGGAACAGCTGACGGTACTGACCAAGGCTGCTTCACGAAATCACCAGAGCAGATCAGTGGCCAACGAGCTGGCGCAGGCTGTTTGCCATCGCTTGTTCGCTAACACGGCCGATATGCTGGCCGAAACCGGCAAATCAGCAGCGGATTTCCTAAAAATAATGTTGGAGCCGTCCTATACAGCCGGCGCTGATCATATTCCTGAACATCTGAGGAAAAAAGGAAAGAAAAAATCGCAGAGTCAACAGATTACACACTGAAAATATACTGCTAACACGACCCCTCAACATCGTACATTTACATCACATAGACATTTTTGGCAATGTCCTCCCCATTTTGATTTTTTTCAATAGCAAATCGGACTCTATCACCAACCTTGAGATCATTGAAATCGGCATTAACCACACTTGAGTGGTGAAAGAAAAGGTTGTTAGGCGGATTTTTGATAAAACCGAATCCATTCTTCAACGCGATAATTTCGCTAACGTTTTGATCCGGCACCTTCGCTACATCATCTTTGGCTTTCTTGCTCTCTGTTTGCACAAATAGGCTGTTGACGATAGGATCATTCCGCTTTACGCGATCATCTATTATTGCACTCATCTGAATAGGAAAAGTCGCTTCCTCTAACAAGTCCTGAGAAGTCCTTGTCGTGAAACGTTGCCCCGTGTCGGACGCGTACTCGAAATCCCATCCAAGCAACATTACCCGAATTCCAAGAGTATTCAATTTGCGGACTAATGGGACATAATCACCATCGGCAGCGATCAGCACGAGAACGTTAAATCTCTTATAAAAGGAGAGTTCATATGCCTCCAGTGCCAACCATACGTCGATACCCTTCTCTTGCTTATAGCCTTCGAAGCTTGTCTTCAAGGGTAAATAATGAGTGGTTACGCCTTCGGACATCAAAATATCGTCAAATACACGATCATTGTACAGCGTATCCGCTCTCTGGCTTGCTTCAACTGCGCTAAGCCTTCCCCTAAAATAATGACTATCAACTATATGACATAGCCGCGTGTCAGTTGCCTCTTCTTGAGCAACTTGGTGACGTATAAAGTCGTGCAAACCAGAAATACTAAGACGTCTTTTGCGGGGATGACCGTAAGCGTAGTAATTGCTCACTTGTAGGAAATAATTCCCATCGTAGAAAACTCCTATCCTAACTAATTTATCTTCCATTTTATTTCGTTAGCCTCGTTGAAAGGCCCTAAGACACGGGAGTCAGCTGGAAGAACATAGGTGTAGCTGTAAATTATTTTATATTTATTCTATCTTTTATTATACTATGCGCAGTTATCATGCAGCAGTTCTGAAATTTTCTATCTCCTCCGCTTCTTTCTTTAAATAATTACTTATCGCTTTTAACATACCTTCGTCAGCTCGATTCTGGTCCCTCTTCAAGACAAGTTCCGCACTAACTGGTCTAATCTGATCTAGCTTAATCTTTGAGTCCCAGGCCATCCCGCATCTGCCAGCCTCAACTGGGTACTCACATAACTTTAACTCTTTTCTATTTGATGATATCGGCGCAACGACATAGTTGCTGCCGCTTCGCCCACATATAACGCACTTATGCAACCCATGTAAACAGTACTTACCACATTTTGGTAATTTAACGAGACAAATGTCTCCAATTTTGAATATTTCTATACTCATTGTCTAACGATTGTTAAACCAATGTTTTCTACTAACCCCCGTATTTCAAAGAACCTACGAGATAGCGCACCTATCTCGGTGCAAATGTAACATTTTTTTGAAATTTTCTCGTTGTACAAAAGCTGTAAACCTGGAAGGGAATCTGACCGCAGGTTCCCAACAAGTATGCTGAATAGAGACTGATCCGATAAGACCGCCCTCCCGAGTAAATCGGGATTCCAGGACCAGTCCAGACATAGGTGGCGTTGTCATTCATGATACACGCCTACTCAAAACAGCTGCACACGACACCTCGGCACTAACTCATCGAGATCAATATGACTCGCATTCTCTCCTCAAATGCGAATACTGCTAATTCTTGTAAACGAGACACCCGAAAGAACATCTCTTCGTAGTCCGGAACGCTGATTTCATATTGGAAATTATACCTACCCCCGGAGTACGCATCTTCAATGAGCTGTAAAAGCCTTTCTTCATCCGGCGAACCACCAGGAAAGATGTCATTCAATTGAGGAGCTAACCTATGGTTGAACCTTTTAAGCGACCTTATCGAATGTGTTCGCTTTTCCCTTCCATACAGCGATAGGGCAATGGTGCGGAATGTGGTTTCGCTGGTTTGTTGAAGCATAAACATTGATAGTGCAAGCTCACCTTTTTGCCGATAATACTCTGCCCCCTCAAAGAATTTTCTGGCTTTGTCTTTTCCGGTTGTAAAAGCCTGTCTTGATTGCTTCATCAATTGTCCCAGTGTTTCCGGGAGTACTTTCGGCAAAGGTGAAACGCTTCTTTGGTAGACCAGATTATTATTGGTGCATGCCAACAAGAAATATACTTGCCCACTAATAAGTGCATGATGAATATTCGATAATTTGTGAACTGAACAGCAGAGCTTTTCATCGCCCACGCTGGATAGCTCAACTATTGGCTGATACTCTTTGAAGGGTTTTTGATTATCATCGGCAAACACAATCAGTAATTCCCTATATGGCTTCTGCTCTATTAGTTCCGGCGTCGGATGCTTTACCTCAAATATTAGTAGCGGGTCAAGCGCTGCAATTAGCAGTTCGATGATCGCCTTGCCGCCAGCTACTTTTCCAAGGCGGCGTTTCTGATACGGAATTCCCTGATCGCTTCTTGAAATCAGGTAAATGGCTTCAAGAAGCGATTCCAATAACTCGTACTGGATGATTTCAGCACATTCGCCGGTCGCTTCGCAGATACTCACTTTGCTTAATGCGTATTCTACCCAGTCTTCCAGAATCTCTTGCCACTGGTCATAGCTGTAAATCTCAAAGACTCGCTTAATTGCCAAAAGCGGCTGCTCGGTCTCAGCGAGCGACAACCTGTGGATCATGCCACCATATCGGTCGTTGAGCTCCCGAACATTACCTATATACTTCCTGTCAGCTTCAATTTGCGCATGACTGAAAGGCTGAAAATTGCCGGTGTCAAGGTCGATCCCATCGTCTTCGGCAACATCTAACAGCAGTCTGCATACCTTAATAATCTTTTGCAAATGCCTTTCCAGGCAAAGCACCGTAGACGGATCGCCCAGAAAGTAAAAGGGCTTTTCGGTGGTTACCGCTTTCAGGAATTGCCACAGTTCAACACGTATAAATTCCAGATCGGTCGCGTGAAAAAATTCTGCGATCAATTCTCGGGCATCCGCAAGTTTCTGCTCGTTCGAACTTTGGTTATCGTTTGTTGTCAAATTTACAGTCTCCATTGGCTTGTCTTTTTAGAGCAAAAAAGAGGTCGAGGCGCGGGGTAGCGAACCATCGGTGGTTGTATCCCACCAAAGAAACATTGTAAAACACTTCACACAGCGTATTGAAGTTCGTCTGGATATTTCCTTTATTTGTAACCATGAGCACAGCAACAAAACCTAACCACATTGGTCACAAAATTGGGCGCATCCGTGAACTCCGCGGGTGGAAACAAGAGTCGCTTGCCCACGAACTGAACGTCAGTCAGCAAACGGTATCTAAGATAGAGCAGAGCGAAACAGTTGATGAAGAGTTGCTGGAACAAATCAGTAAGATCCTTGGTGTATCGTCAGAAGGAATTAAGAATTTTAATGAAGATGCTGTGTTCAATTATATTCAGAACAACTATGAAGGGGCAAATGCAAGCTCCGGCACTATTGGCATTTTTCAGCATTGTACTTTTAACCCGATCGATAAACTCATAGAAGTGTTTGAGGAGAATAAGAAGCTCTACGAGCGCTTGCTTGAAAGTGAACGAGAAAAAATAGAACTTTTAAGAAACAGAGACTGAAAGTCAAAACGCTGCTTAATTTCCGTGTTTTGATTTTTGACAGGAATATCTCCTTGAAATTCACTTTATGCAGATGCGGAGTTCGTAGGAGCGCAACATGGCTTAATTGCCACTACTTCAAGAACAGCATTGGCGGAAAAAAATCATTGTCATTCAAAATATCCGCCAAAGTTTACATAAAATAAAGAATGGGATTAACGCTATGAAAAGGCGGTAATAAACAATTGACCGTAATCTCGAAAATTTCGTCCTGGGATGTATACGAGGGTAATGCACCTTACAGAAAAAGTGTGTCTGAGGGCTTCCAAGTTACCGCAAACTCGTCAGCTCGTTTTAGCCACTCCCGAATTCGTTCGCCTGGAGGGACGGATTGTCCCCAATATTCGACAAAAAGGCGATCATCAAGCCGATTTGCAGCGGCTCTCATTTCCTTCTCAATATCTTGAAGCGCACGCTCGAGATAATTTCCGCCACGGCTTCCGTCAGTTCTTAAAGCAACGCTTCCAGCACTAAATAAATCTCGCGCCTGCGAGCAAAGGACTCCATGATATGTTAATAGATATATTGATGCATCGTCGTATTTCCCTTTCGACCTAGAAGGTTTCACTATCTGTGGGCACAATAACGCTGCCTCACCCCTTAGCTTTCGCTTTTCCTCTTGTGACAATCTCATATAGAGCCTGACTTGGAGTGGAAGTGAGTGACTTGTTTCGTCATTATCCTCCAGCCACCAAAGCCGCTCACCTTCCTTTAATCTTGCTCGCGCATATTTACGAACATGAATCATCTTCTCCGAAATAGGCAAATGAAGAAATTGCTCATATGACAACCCCATGATACTAAATAGGGATTTTTTGGGATTTATTTCAACTTCAAATCTCGGCAGGTGAGACGTTCTCACATGAATCACGCAATCATCGTACTTTCCCCAGTCAACAGCGGCAGTTCCGCCCATCTTACCGAATAACAAATAGATGTGTTTTACGGCATTGCTCCTTGTGCTCTCGAAAATGCTGTTCGCGACACTTCGCCATGTGTTATTCGCCGTATATTTAACTTCAACTCCAAATTCACCGAGAACAATATCTGGGAAGATGTATGGGTGCGGGTCAAAATCCACTTTTACATCTGTATTTGCCAGGTATACATTGAATTCCTCTCGAACCCTAAGTTCGAATTCGGAAGATGTCTTGTATATCCCGTTAATTCGCACCTCCTTAGTCAAGTTGGCACAAACTACCCGCAGCATTTCTTCGAACTCGTCAACAGTCATTTATATTTTCATGAAGGGTAAAAATAAGGATGCGAAATTAATGATTTCGCCAGGAGCTATGTTACTTCGGTAAACATTAGTCAAAAAAAATTTACGCAAAATGCGCAAAATATGTAACATACGTTTATTTTTGCCAACATGAAAAACTACAGTAGGAACTCGGGACGGATCGTCCTCGAGGTAGATCCAAACCTGAAACTAAATCTTTACGACACGTTGGCACAATCCGGAGATACGATGAAAGAATGGTTTGTCAGAGAAGCCGCACATTATATCGCTGATTTTAAGCATAGTATGGATTCAACTCCAACATTACCTAGCACTCCCGAACGAATTATCACGACAAAAAAACAATCTAAGTCATCGACCTTCAAGGTTATATCCCTTTTTTCAGGCTGTGGTGGCCTTGATCTAGGCTTTCGTGGAGATTTCGAAATTTTCGGAACAAAGTATCCCAAGAACGATTTTGACATACTTTGGGCTAACGACCTTAATCGTGCAGCTTGTGCCACTTATGTGAAGAACTTTGGGCATGACATCCAATGCGGCAACATTTGGGATATGATGGAAAGAGTACCTAAGTCCGCCGACGTTGTGATTGGCGGTTTTCCATGCCAAGATATTTCAGTTAATGGTAAACGTGCAGGTGCTAACGGAGCTCGAAGCGGCCTATACAAGGCAATGGTCGAAATAATTGATCAGGTAAAGCCAAAGGTGTTTGTAGCTGAGAATGTTAAAGGACTGTTGATGAAATATAACCAACAGTCTTTGGAACAAGTCCTGACAGACTTCGGGAAGTTAGGATATAACATTAACTATCAACTATATAATGCTGCCGACTACGGAGTTCCGCAGACCAGGGAAAGAGTATTTATTGTCGGTACAAGGCATGATGTAAGGGAATTTACACCACCCAAACCAGTAAGAGATGCCGCTACTTGGATGACCGCGAAGGAAGCGATTGGAGATTTGGAAAGTGAACCTAAAAATTTAAACAACAACCATATTTGGAGTTTGGCAAATGTGAGCGGCGAACAAGGTAATAGACGCCTAAAAGCAGATAGGCCCGGTTACACAATGCGAGCAGAATGCCACGGAAATATTCAGTTTCATTATTCTGAACCTAGGCGAATCTCGATGCGAGAAGCTGCAAGATTTCAAAGCTTCCCCGATAAATTCATATTTGAAGGGGGCCTACGTGAGACCGAAAGACAAGTGGGTAATGCGGTGCCACCGATTCTAGGTTGGCATATTTCCAAGGCAGTCAGAGAGTGTCTTAGATAATATCGTAAAAGCTGCCCGCGGAGCATTCTTTGACCAATGTTCCGCGGATAGCGTCACCTTGGTCCGAAAGAATCAGTTCGCAGACCGGACCAAGGCTAAATAAGTTTGGCATACCAATCAACATCGTCGCTCGCTTGTCGGGTTAAATTAAGTATGCGAAGGTTCATTTATAAAGCGTGCGACATTATTTATAAAATTTGGATCTCGAAGCTCACACTCCCAAACTACTAAGATTGACCATCCCAGTGATGTTAATTTTTTAATATTCTCTTCGTCTCTTGAGACGTTTCTGGCAATTTTTTCCTCCCAAAAAGCAACACGGGTTTTAGGAAGACGTCTACATGGATGCCCATGCCAAAAGCAACCGTGAACAAATATCACCTTTTTCCTCCCTTTAAAAACAAGGTCAGGAGTTCCGGGCAACTTTTTTACATGTAGGCGGTATCTGAATCCAGCGCTCCAAAGTTGTTTCCGGACGAAAAGTTCGATCGACGTATGCTTTGACTTAACTTTTGACATTAAAGCACTTCTCTGTTCCCTTGTAAGCCTATCCATATCAATTGTTTGCCATTTCAATTGCTTGCCATTCCCCCGTATAAACATTGTTGGTAAATATTTCGTTGCGCTCAGATCCCTTTCTACTTACCGGAGAAGCAAGACAGATTAAATTTTTGTGGAATTAGTTGGATTTTTAGTATGTTGCATTCAACAACTTAACCCTCAAAGAATGAAGTCGCTTTCCTACTTTTTATTTGTCGGTTCGCCCCGGCACCAATCACAGCGTACGAATGAAAACCTGCGCGACTGCCTCAGCACTATTAGTTTACCGAGTTCTAAGCTAAGTACTTCGTTAGTGAGCAATTGATAAAAGTGACTGCAATATCCATTTGCGTTGGTAATGACAGATATTCAAGACTATTCTGATGAACGCCTTAATGCCGGCTGCATCTATTGTGGCAGCACCATTGAGGATAGTGAATCCAATCATGATCATGTCCCTTCACGGTCCATTTTAGAGCGCCCTCTACCTGCGTACTTGCCGAAGGTACAAGTCTGTATAAAATGTAATTCTGGATTTTCGTTCGATGAGGAGTACTTTATTTCCTTCTTGAGTTGCCTGCTTTCTGGCACAACCGACCCTAGTAAGCAAGAAGTTAAAAGCGTGGGTCGAGCGCTAGTCAGAAATCCTAGTCTCAGGACAAGAATTGAAGATGCCCGCTCTGAAGCAATTCATAATGGAGAAACTCGAATTCTTTGGAATCCCGAGTGGAGACGGATCAATAATGTGATACTTAAAAACGCGCGAGGGCATGCATTTCATGAACTCGGACTAAGTACCGCTAGTGAACCGAACTATGTTAGGGCATGTCCGTTAGAGCTCCTGGACCATTTTCAACGCAGAAATTTCGAGGAAACATCTAGCTTTTTCTGGCCGGAAGTAGGAAGTAGAATCTTGCAAAGATTGGTTGGCCAGCTAGATTTGCAAGAAGGATGGGTCATAGTACAAAAAGGTGTTTATCGCTATAGCGTAGTTCAAGACTTTGGAGTAAGAGTGCGCACAGTGATCCGTGATTATTTGGCAACAGAAGTATATTGGTCAGGTCAGTAAAGAAAAATTAGAACGAACATATTATTTATGGCTGATGAAGTTAAGGATCCAAGCAAGGTGTACGCAAACCCAACTAAAAGGTTTTTTGTCGAGATGCTTACGAGGGATATAGAGGTGCGGGACGCAATTTTAGATCTTCTGGACAATTGCGTCGATGGAATACTGAGAAGTATTGAGGGGCAAGAAGATGCGCCACAGCCATACGCAGGTTTTGAAGCAAGGATTGACTTCAACGAGCACGAGTTTTCAATAAAGGATAACTGTGGCGGAATCTCAAAAGATATCGCACGATACAAAGCCTTCTTAATGGGCAGGATAGATGATAAACGCGATAAAGATCTACGGACAGTTGGGATGTATGGCATTGGGATGAAACGTGCAATATTCAAACTTGGCAGATCATGCGTCGTATCGTCATATACTAAAGATGAGGCTTTTAAAATCGAAATTTCACCTGACTGGATGACAAAAGATGACAGCTGGGAGTTGAAATTGGAAGATATTGAAACCAAAGACAAAACAGGTACCGACATTTATATAACTAATTTCCCACAGCACATCACCGAATTTTTTGCCAACGGAAAAAGTATTTATGTAGAACTTCCGAAAGTGATCGGTCAACATTACAGTTTTATTCTAAATAAAGGGTTTAAAGTCTATGTAAATGGAAAAGATATTGAGCCTGACAACATTTCTATCCTGGTTTCGCCAACGGGTGATCTTGTCGAAAATTCAATCTCACCATATATGTACAGGGGTATTATTGACGAGGTTAATGTTAGGCTCATTGTAGGCTTTTATCGTCCAATGCCTGATGATGACGAAATTGAAGACAATATAGTTGCCAGAAGATCCTCGGAGGATGCCGGCTGGACAATAGTTTGTAATGATCGTGTGGTTCTTTTCAATGATAGAACCATCTTAACAGGATGGGGCGATTCGCCGGTACCTTCTTTTCACAATCAGTTCATCGGAATTAACGGTATTGTATTTTTTGACTCAACCGTTGCGGAAAAGTTACCTCTGACTACTACTAAGAGGGGGGTAGACGGATCGTCTCATTTGTACCTACAAGTAAAAAACTTCATGAAAGAAGGTTTAAAAAAATTCACTGATTTCACAAACTATTGGAAAGCATTTGCTAATGAAGAAAAACAATATTCACAAAACGCAGTTGCGAAAGATGTTTTTGAATTAGCAAAGATTGAGCCTGATAAAAATTGGAAAAAGTTAAAAGATCGAGACGAATGGAAGCTTAACCTCGATTTAAGAAGGCCAATTGTTCAAGATGCAGACCCTTTAAAGCAGATAAAATATTTCAAGAAACAAAGTGAAATTCTCGCAATACAGCAAGTTCACTATGCAGGAGAGGCTGTTAAGCCTTCCGAAATCGGGCAGTTCTGTTTTGAATATGTATTAGACGAGATTAAAAAATGAGCGGAGGATACGTCTTTTATAATCAACGCCCGAATAAAGCGGTGGAGCGTCAGTTGTTTGTTGAGCTACTGGTAAAATTAAATAGACATATACCAGTTTCAAAATACAATTATATAAGTTTTGGAGGTACTTACTTTGAGGATTTTAAACTAGTACATTCTTATTTTGCAAATTCAACTATGGTGTCTATTGAAGAAGATGCCAACATTTTTGCGCGTCAAAGGTTCAATAAGCCCCTCGGATGTATTATTGCAGAAAATTGCACATCTGATGATTTCATAATTAACAAATTTGACAAGTACGAACAAAATATAATCTGGCTCGATTATGCGGACTCAAAACAGCATCAGACACAGCTTGGAGAGTTTAAATCCCTGCTGACCAAGTCCAATGAACTAGACGTGATAAAAATCACATTGAATGCTAACCTCGATACTTTGTTCTCTCAATCTAAGAGAAAGGAAGATGGTAGAGCTTTTAACACAGCGGAACTAAATCAAAGAAGATACGAAAATCTAAAAAGTCGCATTAATAACTTTCTGCCTAATGACATCGGCCCGAGCGACCTCGCGGCCAATCGATACCCTTTGGTATTAAATAGAGCAGTTGGTGTCGCTGCCGCCCAAGCCATGTCCACAATGCGACCAGGCCTTTTATTTCAGCCATTAACCTCATTTTTTTATGAGGATTCCATCAACCAAATGATGACTGTGACGGGAATAATTTTGAAGGAAGGGACAAGCGAGGCTCTCTTTGAGGAGACAGCACTTGGTGATTGGGAGCTGGCAAGCACGGAATGGGGAAAGTGTTTGCAAATTCTTGTTCCACCCCTAACGGTGAAGGAAAAACTAACTCTCGACCAAAATATACCTTGCACTGATATAGCGAGTCTCCAGGAGGTACTGAACTTCAAATTCGATAGTGTCGCCCACAGACACGACTCTATGCTAGATCACTACAATAAATATTACCGATATTATCCGACATTTCATCGCGTCTCTTATTAGAATAACGTACTGATTTTTGAGAGCAGCTGTTCTGCAACGATCGGACTTACACTGTTACCGATTTGTCGAAAACTGTGCCATTTAGTCGGATGGAAAACAAACCAATCCGGGAATCCCTGCAGCCTAGCGGCTTCACGAGGGCAAATAACACGCGGAACTGTGTAGTGCACAGGTCTAACCGCTTGGAAACTGCCTTTGTCCGTCCCCGTCCCTGCAAGGAGAGTTGGACAATACCCTTTGGGGTCAAGTCTAGTGCTCCGGGAGATTCGATCCTGCTGGCCATGTTTTAGCTGGGCAAAACGAAGTTCGACGGATGGGGTATGCGCTGTTCCAAGAAAGCCAGAGACTTTCGACCTCAATAGATTCGAAAGGGCATTCCGGTCACCAATGCCCGCCGGAACCTTATCCACCATTCGCTGCTCAAAGAATCCATTGCCCATCGACGAATAATCAACTACTTGCCAACTTTGAGCCTCTGTTTGCCATTTTGAATCAACAAAAGAGTTTAAGCCTACCAACGCATTCTCTACTATCGTCGATAGCTTTCCGCTGGACATTGATAGGTCATTTGTTTCCAGCTGCATTGGAAGCTGATGAGTGTCAATTCCAACAAAAAACATTCTGGTTCTGCTAGTTGGTGCTCCGTAATCACTTGCTTTGATTTTAAACGGTCCAAATAGCTGGTAGTGATCCTTAACATATCCGAGCGCGATTTGACGAATTGCATCATATTTTGGACTCATTAATCCTGGCACATTTTCTGCAAGGAAAAAGCGAGGTCTCGCCTGAGCTACCAATCTAAAAAATTGTACAAAAAGATCATTACGCAAATCAGAAGGATCATTCTTACCCATTGCACTGAACCCTTGACAGGGGGGACCACCAATAATTCCATCAAGCTCACCGGCGCGGAGCCCCGACAATTCCAAAAGTCTTTTCCCATCCAAAGTGCCAATATCTAGCTGATGATGTTTTGAATTAGGAAAGTTAAGAGCGTGTGACGATATCGCCATCTTGTCGATTTCGAATGCGCTAACAACCTCAAAACCCGCGCGTGCCGCGCCGAGACTTAGCCCACCAACACCAGAATACAAATCGATAACTTTTGGAACGCTTGACATACAAAACTTTTTGCGAAAATAGGGAAATTACGAGCAAAAAATACCGTAGAATCATATTAAAGTGACTACGCTACTGCACTAGACACGGCTTCGAATCGGAACCGTCGGCAATATCCATTTCAACACTTAATGCTTTGTTAAGATGTGGAACGCCAAAATGAAAATATGATAGATACCGATCGGTGCTTTGTATGAAGCGGCGGTATTAGACTTTGACAGGTCGTACTTGCCAATTAGTAACAAATGCATCAACCCCTGCAGGATCTAACATCGTACCGACGAAGTCACGAACTCCGTCTCTGTAAACCATTTCGTAAACCAAAAACAAAAACGCCTTGATAATTCGTTGATTATCAAGGCGTTATGGCATTTCAAAGTGGTGATGGACGGAATCGAACCGCCGACACAAGGATTTTCAGTCCTTTGCTCTACCGACTGAGCTACATCACCAGGCTCAATTGGTTCCTTTCGGGAGTGCAAAAATAGAAACCTGTTTTGGCTTTACAAATTTTTTATAAAAATATTTCTCAATTAGTTTACCAATAAAAGCTATTGCGCTGATAACCTTTGTCTTAACAAATGGACTCCTTCAATTAAATTTCAAAACCATTTGTACCATGGCACATTTTTATCATATTTGTTGGTAGTATGCTTGCATACCAATGCGCTGCCAGTTTCAATTGATGTACACGATCATGGCCATAATTCAGCAAATCATCTTCATAGCTGTCCTTGGAGTAACCGCATGGCTGGTTTTCCAAAGAGTTGGCATTATTAAAAAAACCATCCTGCTGGGAAAAGATGAGGACAGGAAAGATCAACCCGGAAAACGCCTTTCTACCATGCTGCGAATTGCTTTTGGGCAAAAGAAAATGTTTGACCGCCCGCTCATCGGAATACTTCACTTTGCTGTCTACGCGGGTTTTATACTCATCAATATAGAGATACTGGAAATTGTGCTGGATGGCATTCTCGGCACGCATCGCCTGTTTGCCCCACTTTTAGGTTCCTTTTACCCATTTCTGATCGGCTTTTTCGAACTGCTTGCACTCGGCGTAATGTTGGCCTGTGGCATCTTTTTATTGAGGCGTAGTGTCGTGAAAGTAGAAAGGCTGCAACCTTCCCGGCACCGTGAAATGAACGGCTGGCCTCAGCTGGACGGTAAACTGATCCTCGTTTTCGAGATTGTGCTGATGCTTGCAATACTAACCATGAATGCTGCCGACAGCGTTTTGCAGGATCTTGGGAGCTTGCATTATACGAGGTCGGGGCCATTCTTCATTAGCGAAGCCTTGAAACCGATCTTCGCAGGCTGGAATGAAAGTACGCTGATCATTTACGAGCGTGCCGCTTGGTGGTTGCACATTATAGGCATATTTGTATTTGCAGTCTATGTGACTTACTCCAAGCATTTACACATTGTCCTTGCATTTCCAAACACTTATTTTTCCCGCCTCACACCGAAGGGAAAAATGAACAACATGCCTGAAATTACCAGCGAAGTAAAAATCATGCTTGGCCTTGAAAATCAGACCGGTGATGCGCAGGCTGTTCCCGAACGTTTTGGAGCAAAGGATGTACAGGATTTGAGCTGGAAAAACTTAATGGATGCCTACTCCTGCACGGAATGCGGCCGCTGTACTTCTGCCTGCCCGGCTAACCTGACGGGTAAAAAACTATCGCCTCGCAAGATCATGATGGATACCCGCGACCGACTGGAAGATATTGGCAGAAATATGCAGGCTAATAAAGGTGAGTTTAAAAACGATGGAAAAAGCCTGATCGGTGACTACATTCTGGAAGAAGAAATTCTTGCATGTACCAGTTGCAATGCATGCGTACAGGAATGTCCGGTGCTGATTAACCCGCTTGATATCATTTTGCAGCTGCGCAGATACAAAATTATGGACGAGGCCCACGCTCCCGCGTCCTGGAATATGATGTTCCAGAATATGGATACGAACCAGGCTCCGTGGAGATTCTCGCCCGGCGACCGGTTCAATTGGGCTGACGGCTTAAATTCCAAACCTGCCGAATAGGCCGCCTCTGAACACTCAAATGTTTGATGTTATGAATGAAACCACATACAAGGTCCCTACGATGGCTGAAATGGCGGCCAGCAATGAATCTCCGGAAGTATTGTTCTGGGTTGGTTGCGCGGGGTCATTTGATGATCGCTATAAAAAAGTAACCGTCGCTTTTGTCAAAATATTAAATAAAGCAGGGATTAAATTCGCTGTGCTGGGAACGGAAGAAAGTTGTACGGGCGATCCGGCAAGACGGGCCGGGAATGAGTTTACATTTCAAATGCTGGCCATGTCTAACATTCAGGTACTGGACATGTATGGCATCAAAAAAATCGTGACTGCCTGCCCTCATTGCTTCAATACCCTCAAAAATGAATATCCGGAGCTAGGTGGCAATTATGATGTAATGCATCATTCGGAGTATCTGCAGCAACTTATTAATGAAGGCCGGGTACGGCTGGAAGGCGGTCAGGCTTTTAAAGGAAAAAAAATAACATTTCACGATTCCTGCTACTTGGGCAGGGCTAATGATGTTTACGAAGCGCCGCGAAATGTGCTGGAGGCTTTGGATGCTGATCTGGTGGAGATGAAACGTTGCCGTACCAAAGGCCTTTGCTGCGGCGCCGGTGGCGGTCAAATGTTCAAAGAACCCGAACCGGGCAAAAAGGACATCAATGTGGAACGCATTGAGGAGGCCATTGATACCGGCGCAAATACTATTGCTGTCGCCTGCCCGTTTTGTATGGTAATGATGACAGATGGCGTCAAAAACAAAGAAAAAGAGGATTCTGTAAAAGTTTACGACCTTGCAGAGTTAGTGGCGCAGGCTCAGGGATTGTAACCAGACGGTCTTTTTGGAAGAACTTAGTCCCGAGCACAGTTGTTTTAATTTTACGATTACAAAGTCATACCCTGATATGATGATCTTTTAACAAGCCCAATTCAATCATGTATATACCATTTAGTGATATCGATTTTCAGTCCCGTGTTTGGGTTTATCAGGCTAACAGAAAACTGACGAATGAAGAAACCGGGATTATTACGGAGACCCTCAAAGCTTCACTGGATACATGGGAAGCCCACGGCAAGCCGCTGACAGCGTCGGGAAAGGTTTTTGAACATCGTTTTGTAGTAATTGCAGTAGACGAGCGCGATGAATTGCCCAGCGGATGTTCCATCGACAAATCGGTACACTGGTTGCAGGAAATCGGGCAGAGAATGAATATTGATTTCTTCGACCGTTCACTGGCTTATCTGGACGACGAGGATGAAGTTCAGACCATTCCGGTACCAAAGATCAAACAAGCTGTGATAGATGAAACAATCCTGCCCCACACGACGGTTTTTGACAATCAGGTCAGTACCAAGGCACAATGGATGAAAAGATGGAAAATTCCTGCTTCTAATTCCTGGCTGAACCGTTATTTCTCTGAACAGACAAGCTTATAATGCATAAAAAATTAGCTTTGTGATCCATATATCCGAACCTTTCATGAAGTTTATCCGGCTGGCCGTTGTTTCTTTGTTTTGTCTGTTCTTATCTAGCTGCGATGAAAATGTAGTCTACAAAGCGCATGAAGACATTGATGACGGCCTTTGGTACATTAAAAATAAGCCTGTTTTCAAAGTGGAGATTACGGACACGACACAGGTTTACAACATCTACTATTTGCTGCGGAACACATTGCAATATCCGTACTATAATCTGTACCTGACCAGAAACTTTACCGGGCCGGATCAAAAACTGATTTCTAATACACTGGAAGAAGTTTACCTCTCCAATGAAACCACAGGAAAACCGTATGGCCACGGTCTCGGAGACCTTTTTGATCACAAAATTCCTTTCCTTAAAAATTATCGTTTCCAGAGATCCGGTACTTACACTTTTACACTTTCACAGTCCATGCGGCAGAACCCGCTTCCTTTTGTGATGAGTGTGGGAATCAGTGTGGAAAAAGTGGTGCCACCAGGTAACTAAGCCTCAGTTGCCGGCCCGGGCGCACTTCCGTCCGGTTTCTTACGCGACTTGTTCCGGTAGCGACGATATGGTTTCTTCTTGAATTCCTTTTGCGCTACCTGCTCTCGTAGTATTTCCGCTTTTTCTTCCTCCACTTCATGAACCGGCTCTCCCAACAGAAACCCATAAGGTTCCAGGCTGGGCATCGTGTCCAGAATCACTTTCAGTATTGCTGTAACAGGCAATGCGAGAATTAATCCGGATAGTCCCCACAGCTGCCCTCCCAAAAACAATGCGATAATAGCCGCCAGCGGGTTCACGCTCACTTTTGAACCCACAATGTTGGGAGTGATGAAATTACCTTCGAGAAACTGAACAAAGCTCATTATACCAATTACACCGACCGCGTACCAGGGCGAATCCATGGTTACAATGCTAAGTAAAGCCGGCAGAATGGAGCCGATCAGGATACCGATATAGGGAATGAGGATAAGAAACCCGGCCAAAAACCCAAAAAAAATCGCATGCGGAACGCCCAGGATCAACAGACCAATGCTATTTAAAACCCCTACTATTAAAATAACCAGAAACAACCCGGACAAATAGCTCTGGATCACTTCATATATTTTCTTCAAAAGAAGGTTCAAATCTTCATTGGGTACATTCTTAACTGCTTTGTGAACAAATCGTCTGAAAAAATCACGGTATAGCAGAAAAAAGAAAATGTAAAGCGGGATAAGGACAAATGTCGAAATCGCCCCGGTGGTAGTAACCAGTGTATTCAGTAAAACGGCCCTGCCTTCGCTCAGCGCATTGATCAGGTACTTTTTGGCTTCGCTAACCTGCTGCGTACGACTGACATTGAGGTATCTTTCTCCCATTGTCAGGGTTTGATCCAAGATCGTTTCCGCCTTTTCGGTTATCCTGGGAAGCTCTTCCGCGAAGCTCCCGATTTGTAAAGACACGACGTATATCAGCACAATGATCACAAAAAACAATGTCATGATGCTCAGTAAAATCGATCCGATCCGTGGTACCCGGTGGCGTTCGAGCCAGGCACAGACGGGATGCAAAAGAATGGCAAGTAAAATCGAAAAAGCGAGCGGGATAATAGTCTCACGAAGCACAAATAGAATATAGACCGTCGCGATCAGAGCGACCAGGGTACTTGCCAGCTTGATGTAAACGGGTGTTTCTTTATCTTTGTTTGGAAGAGGACGTAACGTTGAATTCATGAATAAGTTGATATATCTGTGGTTTGCTGTCAAAACCGTTTTCTGCACCTGTGAGCCAGATCACCGCATCAACGATTTCAAGAAAGTGCGGTCTCACTACAAAATTAAGAAAATAGGCAAGCTTCCAACTGTCGCCAATGAAAGTTCGGGCCTCGCCAGAGGCAGTAACGAGGATTCTTTCTGGACTCATAATGATAGTGGCGGAAAACCTGAATTGTATGAATTTGACCTGACGGGCAAACTCATTTCTACAAAACCAATACCGGGAGCCAAAAATACAGACTGGGAAGATCTCACCCAGGATCAGGCAGGCAATGTATATATAGGCGACTTTGGCAACAATGCTGCGCCACGAAGCAGTTTTGATATTTATAAATGGAGCATCGATCAGCCGGCAGCAGAGAAAATTACATTCACTTATTCACAACAAAAAAACAAAGCTGGCAGCCCTAAACTGCCTGTATCCGATTGCGAATCATTTTTTTACCATCAAAACAATCTTTTCCTTTTTTCTAAAAACTGGGGAAAGGACAAATCTGTTAAATTGTATCAACTTCCGGTTGAAAGCGGAAACTATGTACTGACCCCGGTAGACAGTATCAACATCAATACGCAGGTCACTTCTGCCGACATCAGCCCGGACGGTAAAACTTTTGCTTTACTTACCTATGGTAAAATCCTTTTATTCGGGGTTGAGAATAATATGATCAATTTTAAAAAACCATTGGGTTGTTTCCGTCTGGTCAAGGCGCAAAATGAGGCTCTTATTTTTTTGAACAATACCGATATGCTGATCACCAATGAGCAAGGCGCAGTGTACCGGATTACTTATCAGTGATATTATGTTTATGTTAACAATAATGTAAAACATGTAATGTGAACGTCACATCTGCTAATTTCGAATCGCGTTTTAATCATAAAAACAATGAGCACCGCTAAATCTGCTGCATCAGCACCGAAAGTATTAGTAGTTGATGACGATTCTGATATTGTTGAACTCCTCGAATATAATTTAACCAAGGAAGGCTACTCAGTACTGACCGCCTCAAACGGAAAAAAAGCAATTGAAATTGCCAAGACGTTTATCCCTGACCTGATACTGCTTGATATCATGATGCCGCAGCTGGACGGTATCGAAACTGGACGCATGCTGCGTCAGAACCCTGAGATCAAGAACACCTATATACTTTTTCTTACTGCCCGTTCCGAAGAATATTCCGAGGTTGCTGCGTTTGATGTTGGCGCTGACGATTACATTACAAAGCCCATTAAGCCCCGCGCTTTGATGAGCCGGATCAATGCATTGTTCAGAAGAGAGGCACAAAAGGCTGAATCCGGAGATACTATTGAGATCCTTGACCTGTCGATCAACCGGAAAAATTATACGGTTACCCAGGCTGGTGAAAAATCGACGGTGTTGCCAAAAAAGGAATTTGAACTGCTTTTCTTTCTTGCCCAAACGCCTAACAAAGTGTTTAGCAGGGACGAGTTGCTTCAAAAAATATGGGGAGCCGACATTTATGTACTCGAAAGAACAGTCGACGTACACATTCGTAAGCTGCGCGAAAAACTGGGCGATACTTACATTAAAACTCTGAAAGGCGTAGGATATATGTTCAGCAACGAGCGGGAGTAATTACTTCTGGATCGTGTCGGGAACAAACTCTTCTTCTTTCCTGGCCTTGTCTTTGTCCTTTTTCTTCCGGAATGCGAGCTTGATGTTTACCTCGCCGTTTTCATCGATGGCCCGCAGATAGATCTTAGAGCCGTCCTTTTTCTGTTCATTATTGGGGTCAAGGACGTAGGTGGAGTCCCGCTTTTTGAGATTGCTGAGCGGAATCTGGATATTAATATCGGTTTTCTTAGCAAAACTGTAAATCCCGTCAATGTACAAGGTCAGCACGTTGGATTCTATTTCCATTGGAGCTATTTCAATTTCTTCCCCGCTGAGCTTGAAATCGTTATGAATAGGTGCAAATTTTACGCGTTCAAAATTTCTCTTTTTGAAAATCAGCCGCTTCATCTTCATAAATGGCTCAAAATTAATGATATAGCCATTCACCAGGTTTATCCTTAATAACCCCTTCATGCTGGATGGTACCAGCTTGACGTTGTTACTCAACCTGGATTCAAAACTAAAATCTGAGGTAAGTATCCCTTTCAGATTTTCATGTGTAATGGTTTTTTGTCCAAAATTGTCGAATGAGTAAAAAACGGAATGCACGTCCGCATCCATGATTTTTCCACGCAAAAAAAGGTGCGGAAGGCCTACACCAGAATTGTCCATTTCACCCGAAATCCGCACATTTCCACGTCCGAAGGCTTTCATTACAAAATACTCAATACTCACCGCGTTATTCTTGATGGTAAACTGTCCTTTGACGTCCTTGGCCGTGAAATGACGGTATTTTAAAGTTTTGGAATCCAGCTTGGCCACGATCTCCATCTTATCGATCGCATCGTCCAGCAATTCAGAAAGTCGCGGCTTTTTCTTGGCTGTATACCTTTGTTTTCCCCTTTGAGCCAGCAAATTTTCCAGCCAGTTGAGTTGCCAGTTTGGAATATTAATGTCAACCTGTGCCCTGAGCGGCTTGGGCGAACCAAACAAGTAAGGTATCAAATCCACTAGTGTCCCTCTGACATAAAGCATATTTTGACCGTCAAAAAAGTGGAGGTCAGGAAGCACTACTACTGACTCGTTAAAAGTAAGATCACCCTTGATCTGTTTCAAATGAACCTTACGAGGAAGATAATCCATTGAAATGTTGTTGAGAGATGCTTTTCCCCAAAGCTTCCCGTTGAACCGGTCTTTGGCAGGATCATAAAAATTCTTGAGATTGCCATTGAAGTGAAAATCGATTGTCGCCGTGCCATTCTTGATCCGGTACTTGCCCGGGTCCAGCAGCTGCCCCAGGTTGGTCGAATCTCCTTCGATCCGACCGTCCAGTTTGGCCTTAGGATGCCGAAAATCGTCTATCACAAGTTTTAAGCTAAATGGTATGGTCTCAAACATTCCCGTCACCTTTGGCGCGGTGAGCCGTGAATTGGGAGGCCCCGGTATCCGCGTCGAATCACCCTGATTGGTAAATACCCCTTCGGCTTTCATCTTCCGCAAGGTCCCGACCTGCAGATTATATTCAAAAGTATCCGTATTAAAATAAACGTCAACCCTCGGCTGCCTTTCCGAAAGTTGGCCCTTCACTTTTACCTGCGTATCCACGTCCGTCTGAATTCCGATCGAGTCAATCTGCTTCCGTACCCTTGCCGTCAAAAGAGGTAATGCGTTCTTAACCGCTATTTTCTTCGCCTCAAAATTTAATGTGAAGTTGCGCAGCGTATCTGAAAAGTCGAATTCACCATTGATCCCGATTTTGTCGTGGGTAGCGCTTTCCAATATCGAAGGATAAATTTTTAAGTTTTTGGCGTCTTCATCATAAGCCAGGGCCAAAGCTACATTCGTTTCCTGATTGACGAGAAAGCCTCCTTTTTTAGGTTTGAATGTCAAACCATGGAAGTAAACTGCACCATTGAAATTGGCATTGGTCGTCGAATCCGTCAGCGTAATAATGTTGGTTGCATCCCGAAAAATCGCTCCATAATATTTTTGTTTAAGAGAATCCGCGTAGGTAACGTCAAAATTCACAAAGCGCAGATTTCCAAGTTTCTTCACAATCCCGTCTTTATCGCGGGGGCTCTTCTCGTCTTTGCTTTCTTTTTGAGATTTAAAAATACTTAGGTTTGAGTATCCATTTCGCTGGACAAACAACCTAAGATTCCCGTTTTGCAGGATCAGATTCTTGATTTTAATGTCACCCTTATAAAGACCTTTCAGGTCAAGCGCCACGTGAATCTGCTCAGCTTCCAGAAAGGGTTTTTGATGAATGTGATAAAGACTATCTGTTAATTTGACGCCAGAAAGTGTGAAATTAAGGCCAAGACCACCATAAAAAGGTCGAAATTTGAAGTCTCCTATTTCCAGTTTTCCATTCAGGCTTTCATTGACTGCTTCCTGCACTTCCCGGAAAATCTTTTCTCTGTTGCGATACACCCAGAACTCCACCGCACCAAACATGAACACGGCACAAAGGGCAACGATACCAAAGATTTTCAAGACTCTTGCAAACATGAATTGAAGGGATTTAATGTAAGTTACATTAATAACGTGCCAGCAAATATTCTCCAGGAACCATGTAAAGCATCTTAATGGTTTCCATCTTCGCTATTCCCGGCAAAAAATACTAATTTTGCGCACTATTTTGGAATGCCGAAAATCTCGTTTTCAAAAATTATTTTGATCAAATGCTACTAAGCGAACAGGAAATATTAAGGCGTCAGAAGCGCGAAGAGTTAATGCGGCTGGGCATAGAGCCCTACCCGACAGAAGAGTTTGTGGTGAATACTTATGCCGCGGACATCGTTAAAAACTACGAGAACAATAAGATCGATTATAAACATGTGACCATGGCCGGCAGGCTTATGGGTTTTCGTATCATGGGAAGCGCCGCTTTTGCCGAGTTCCAGGATAGCACAGGCCGCGTACAATTGTACTTCCGCCGTGACGATCTTTGCCCGGGCGAAGACAAGACTCTTTACAATACCGTTTTCAAGAAGCTGCTCGACATTGGCGATATCATTGGCGTCACGGGATTTGTATTTACTACCCAAACCGGCGAAATTTCCGTACACGTTCAGGAATTTAAAATTTTAAATAAATCCCTTCGGCCTCTGCCTGTCGTTAAACGTGACGAAGATGGTAATGTGCATGACGGTTTTACCGATCCTGAACTGAGGTACCGCCAACGGTATGTGGACCTGATCGTGAATCCCGAAGTGCGTGATATCTTCATCAAACGTGCGAGGATTATCACCACCATGCGCTCTTACTTTGACTCAAAAGGCTGGCTGGAAGTAGAAACACCGGTATTGCAATCCATTCACGGAGGCGCTGCCGCCAGGCCATTCACGACGCATCACAATGCATTGGATGTGGGCTTATACCTGCGGATTGCTACTGAGCTGCACTTGAAAAGACTGATCGTCGGTGGATTTGAGGGGGTTTACGAATTTGGGAAACTGTTCCGTAATGAAGGAATGGACCGCACTCATAACCCTGAGTTCACGACGGTGGAACTGTATGTCGCATACAAAGACTATTTGTGGATGATGGAGATGACGGAGCAAGTTCTGGAACAGGTAGCTCTGGCTGTGAATGGAACTACAAAAGCAACTTTTGGCGATGTCGAACTTGATTTCGCAGGACCATATCCACGTTTGAGTATTACCGACGCCATACATCAATACACAGGGTTGGATGTGGATGCGTCCGACGAGGCTACTATACGTGCCCAGTGCCGTGCATGGGGCATGGAAGTGAATGATAGTATGGGTAAAGGCAAGCTTATCGACGAGATTTTTGGAGAAAAAGTTGAAAGTCACATCATACAGCCGACATTTATCATTGACCACCCTGTGGAAATGTCACCGCTTACGAAAAAGCACCGCACCAAAAAGGGAATGGTAGAACGTTTCGAGCTTTTTGTAAATGGTCGTGAAATCGCCAATGCATATTCCGAGTTGAATGACCCGATTGAGCAGCGTGAGCGATTTGAAGATCAGCTTACATTAAAGGAGCGCGGGGATGACGAGGCTATGGAAATGGATGATGATTTTCTCCGGTCACTGGAATACGGAATGCCGCCAACGTCAGGTATAGGTATCGGAATCGATAGGTTAACTATGCTTCTGACCAATAATTCCAGCATTCAGGAAGTCATTTTCTTCCCGCAAATGCGCCCGGAAAAGAAAGCAGAAATTGCAAAAGAATCAGATTACGTCGATGCAGGCGTACCAGCTGTTTGGGTGCCTGCTTTACAGAAAATGAATATATTAACGATAGAACAATTGAAGACAGCCAGCCCCAACAAGATTTTCAATGATCTGGGAGGGATGCGTAAAAAGCTGAAAATTGAAGAAAAAATGCCGCAGCTGGACGATGTTAAAGTCTGGGTAGGCTGATATGAACATTAAAAATGCCGCTTCCGAGGGGCGGCATTTTTAATGTTCTGCAAAAAAAATATAACTATATCTTTTTTACCTGCACAGCGTTTAGTCCTTTTTTACCCTCAACGACTTCGTATTCAACTTGGTCATTTTCACGGATAGTAAGTCCTCCCAATCCTGTCACATGGACAAAAATGTCTCTGTTTGTGTCGTCTTCAACGATGAAGCCGTATCCCTTAGCTTCATTGAAAAATTTTACAGTACCTGTTGGCATAATAGTTGAAATAAAAAAATTGAAATAAGGTGAAAATACAAGAAGATTGTAAGCGTTTCAGTGATAAGTCTAAATGGCGTTACCAAATAATTGAGGGAGGCTCAATGCATTAGCAGAAGAAATTTTGGCAATTTTCAACAAGGCATCTTGATTATAATGAACTACTTACAAAATCTTTAATCACAAAGAAACAAAAATTGTTTGTAAAACAATTTATTTGATTAAAGAATTTGAAAATTTACGAGTTAGCGGTATTTTGCTATTTGGTCGTCCATTGAGTAAAAAAATTTTTGCCGAATTGTATATCCCGGCGAAAATTGCTAATTATGAGGTAATTATTAAAAAATAAGGTATGAACAGACTTCGGTATTATGTTGAAGACCAAATATTTGGAGTGTGCGCGAACTTGGGTGAGAAGCTTAATTTCCCTGCCAGCAGCATCAGGAGATACTTTATATATGCTACTTTCATGACTTTTGGCTCTCCGATCATCCTGTATCTGATCCTCGCATTCTGGATGGAGCTTCACCAGCATTGGAGAAGGCACAACAGCCCTACGATTTGGGAGTTGTAGCCGATTTGATACCCGTCAGCTGATTGAATCGGTGCTTCCCCAATACAAAATATTCCCATACTACACTTCGGTAATATAAGGGCGCTCTGTACGTCGTTCGCCGGGTATTCTTTGTCAAGGAGGGAATCATCGCATAAAAGGCGAAATGCGCTTTAATAATGGCAATTACGTCCGGCCAGGCACCGGTTGCCATAAAACGAACACTCGATATTCCATCCAAAACAAGCCTTATCAAAACGGTCTTCCATCTCCTTCCCTTGGGCAGGTTTTTGAAAAGCATAATAAGATTATTCCGATAATTCAGAAATGTTTTTCTGGGGTTAGATTTGTGCAAAGTACCTCCCCCAACATGATAAACTACCGATTTGCCACAATACGTGATCCGGTATTTCATATTAAGTAACCGCCAGCACAGATCGATTTCTTCCATATGAGCGAAGAACGATTCATCAAAACCTTTCGCTTGGTGAAAAGCAGATGCTCTTACAAAAAGACATGCTCCCGTTGCCCAGAAAACGTCTTTTTCATCATCGTACTGCCCCAAATCTTCCTCCCGTGTATCGAAGATCCTGCCCCGGCAAAACGGGTAACCGAGATAGTCCATATACCCTCCGGCTGCACCGGCATACTCGAAGTGGGTAGGAAGGTCGAATGCGCGTATCTTGGGTTGGCAGGCAGCAATTTTAGTATCCGAATCCATAAACGAAATGACCGGTTCTATCCAGTTCTCGGTTACTTCAATGTCGGAATTAAGAAGGATGTAATAATCTGAACTGATGCGCTTTAAAGCCTCGTTATAGCCTCCTGCATAGCCTTTGTTCTCGGAAATAAGCAGGGTTTTCAATTCAGGATAATGCTCGTTGAGCCACTCAATGGATTGATCCGTTGAAGCATTATCTGCCACCCAGATATCGTAGCCCTGGGAGTACCGGATTATATTCGGGAGAAATTTTTCAAGATAATGCCGACCGTTATAATTCAATATTACAATCGCAACAGAGGAAGCCATTAATCAATCAGTTATTTGATGAAACTTCCTAAGTCCAGACCTGGAATATTGGGAAGAACACCATCTGTTGCTTTTTGTAAATGCTCTTTGATTTTCGGTTCAATGTTATCAAGTGCCTTATTGACTGCGGCTACGATAAGGTCCTGCAACATTTCCTTATCATCCGGATTAACCAAATCCTTATCAATATCGAGACCAATCACCACTTTCTGGCCATTGACAGTGGCTTTCACCATTCCGCCACCTGATTCCGCTGTTTGTGTGATTGTGACCAGCTGATCCTGAGCTTCTTTCATGCGAGACTGAAGGTCTTTCATTTTGCCCATGAGCCCCATCATGTCTGCCATATTTCCAAACATATCAGTACTTATTAAGTTTATGCCTTATAAAATTAATTTTACGGAAATGATTACTACCGTAAAAGCATAAAAGTACCACTTTTTTCAACAGTTTGATTGATATCGTCGACGAATGTCATTTTGTAAACGTAGGATCCTACCGGCGCATTAGTGCCATTTATAGTGCCATCCCAGTTTTTTGCTAAGTCATCAGAATGAAACACAACTTGTCCCCAGCGATTCAGAACCGAGAAATTGAATGATTGTAACTGCGTGGATTTTGTTTCCAAAACGTCGTTATAGCCATCACCGTTTGGTGAGAACGCTTGTGGGACAAAAACCCCTGCGCTTCTTTTGTAGTTGAGGATATTGGAAAAGCTTTCAAACTCGCCATTTGTAGAATTTGCCCGAATCTGGAAATTGTATTCGAGGTCGCTTTGGGCATTTAACTGGACTGTGTAATTGGTATTCAACTGAACCGGAATCTCATCGTCTGTACCACTTGACCCTCTTTGCATTACAGTATATCCTGTAGTTCCTCCAAGGATTGGCAGTTCGGGCGTCCAGCTAAGCGTGTTCAGGTTCTTTGTCAAAAGTATAGTGCAGATCGGCGCCGATACTGGCAACTTCTGGCCACAGGAGTTTTGATAACTCATTCTGTAACAGTATGACATTTCGTTAGTTTTGACTGAAATATCCGAGTACTCGTTCTGATTATACAGTGTAATAATCTTTTTAAAAGTAGTGCTCCCGGCGTCGGCTTTTTCAATAGTTAGATCATAAGTACTATTAGACCCTGAGCCCGGAACTTTTGCTTTGATCAACACCAAATTATCTCCCAGAACAGAAACCGACGCTTCTTCTATTGGCCTAGGTGACGAGATCTCAGTCTTCACGCCTACAGGAGAGGAGGTAGAAGTCACATCCTTGATTTTAGCCACAATCTGATATTCAGCATAACTTCCGCATTGTACATCTTCATCAGTATAAGTGACATCCGTGATAGATGTAAAAGTTTTGATGACAGTTCCGTCCTTGACGAGATCATACCCAGCAAAATCCGCAGGATCAGGATACTGATTCCAAGTCAAGACATTTTTACCTTCATCGGATTTTCCAGATAATGTCATGCTACTATAAACCCGGCTATCGCTTTGTCCCTGGCATAAATCTTCGGAAGAAAGTTTTAATTGGTACACCTGACCTATATTAAGGCCTTTGATATCATAGGGTTGAACGCCCCCTGATGAACGGCTGCCCGCAGTTGTATAAGTAGCGCCATTCGCAGCATATTTGATCTCGGTTGGTATAGCAGTAACACCCTGATAAGTCAACCTTAACGTGCCGTCTCCCCGCATTTCAACGGCTTTGATCTGAATTTCACTTAACTGAGCCTGCTGAAACGTCACCGCAAGATTGTAAGTCCTACCTTGGCTACACTCCTTTCCGCCTGTATATCTGCCAGTCAATTTCACCACTGGACTGCTAGAAACATTGGCGTAGTTATGATCCATCGTAAGAGGGCTACCTTTTTGCCAAACAAAAGACTCTCCATCGCCCCAGTCTATTAAGATCTCATCGTACTCCTTGAAAATAGCATCTTCTGATAAAGCCAGTGTAATTTTACCACTGCCGCATGAGGTATACTGGGCGACAATCGTTCTGGTTTCATAGACTCTGACATCCTTACAAGCGTAAAAGGCACCACTGGAAGTAGCTCCGATTTGAAGAAAAACAAATTTACCGGGTATAGTGTAAGTGTATTGGGTAATGTCGGCGTTGGCCGGATTTGTGGACCTTCCATCGTAAAAAGCCTGATAACCGACAATAATTGGATTTGGTACCGTATTTGTGATTTTGACCGTCAAAGGTGCGCACCCCTCATATTTATCCAATGTAAATGATCCCCCACCTCTGTCGCACAAGCCCTGGGCATATATCCTGCCCGCGGAAAAAATTATTATAGCTATAAAAAAAGATAGTATTCGTAATCTCATAAGTGTGCAATATTAAGCTATGACTCTTTTACAAAGACTTTAAATTAACACTGAACGAAAATGGAAAAGAATGTCGGGGCGATGAGCGTTCAAAAATAGGTTATTTCGGGTTACGAGCTTGGCCTAACTATTAAACGGGAAATGCGACGAAAGTATTATCCTGACTATTAAGCCATTAGAAAAATCTATCTTATCAGTAAAAAACTTCCATTCTTCTGCACATTCCCGCCCGAGGAAGCCGTTGCTTCGATCTTGTACAGGTAGTAACCCCCCGGCGCTTTTTCCCCCTTAATATTGCCATTCCAGCCCTCTGCAATGTTTTCTGACCTAAAAACGACTTCTCCCCAACGATTAAAAACCGACATTTTAAAGTCTGAAACAAAGTAGGCTTTCACTTCAAACCGCTCATTATAAGCATCTCCATTAGGTGTAAATGCGTCCGGGACTAAAATAATAGCCTCGCTTCTGAAATTCAAAATGTTGGAGTAACTCGTGAAGTTTCCATTGCCTGAATTTACTTTTACGCGAAATGAAAATGCGGACTGCGACCCAAGGTCTAATGTATGACTGGTACCCAACTGCTTCGGAATGGCATCCTGGATATTTCCTTTATCATCCATCTGCAATAGGTCGTAAGAACCCACCGCATCTGTAAATGGCGCATTACCATTCCATACAATTTCAGGTGTATTGGTTTTTAAAAGTACGGAGCATACCGGCGCGTTGTAATCAGGTGATTTCAATTTACACGCATTCTCATATGCGAACCGGTAGCAGTACGAATTCTCGGAAGTGTTGACATTAGTATCCTGGAACAGTAAAGTCTGATTATCGGCTGGTGAAACCTGCTGAAAGTCTGCACTTCCGAGCAATGACCTCTCTACGATCAGGTTATAGGTGCTGGTTAGCCCCTCACCTGAAACCTCTACCTGGGTCACAATGGTATTGTCCTCCTCTACTGTAACGCTGGCGGTATTAATGACGCCTGGTGCCGACGATTTTGGTTCAAGATTAATGAAACTGGAATACGAGCGTACGTCATTTTCAATGATCGCTACAATTTCATATTTGTAAATATTCCCACATTTAACGTCTTTGTCAAGATAGGATAGTTGGTCGGTAGATGTGAAAACTACTGCACCATCTCGTTTCAGCTGATACTCTATCAATTGATCCGTATTAGGGTAATGCTCCCAGGCTACTGAAATAATTTCGTCCAATGAAAACGATCCTTCTTTGATGATCAGACTGCTCACAACAGGGCTTTCGATTATGTCGTCGCAAATGTCTTTGGAAGATAATTTGAACCTGTAAATCTGCTGAGGGTTAAGGCCGCTGATCGTGATGGCCTGTGCTCCCGCTGACTGTCCTTTTTTCCCTGTGGATACAAATTGTCCGTCGCCTTTGTCAATGAGTACTTCTGTCGGTATGCCTTCGATACCATCATAAACGATCTTCGCATCACCAGAGGAAAGCATCTCTACATTCCGGATACGGACACTTGCAAGCGACTGCGATGAGCTGCCCGAGATTGTTGATGTATTAGTGCTTTGAGCGCATTGTCCATTCGTATATTTCCCTGTCAGCTTAACAGGAGGCCATGGACCTGCGCCTGTATAGTTATGAAAAACACTGCCTTTTCCCTTTTCCCAGTTCCAAACCTGCGTACCGTCGCCCCAGTTTATTTCAATGAAATCATATGCTTCTGAAATACTATCCAGAACCATGTCCAACTGAACCTTTCCGCTTTTGCAAACCGTCACATTGGCTGTCGGAGCCCTGGTTTCTCTTACCGTAACATCTTTACATTGACTGAAACCCGTACCACCCGCACTACCGAATTGCAGGATCGTATAGATGCCCGGCAGCTTGTATGTATAAGAAGAATCCTGGGTGGTTTCTTTAATGTCGGGTACAGTGGTCTGAGCGCGGTTGAAATTATACGCATAACTGACATTCTCCGCTTTGACAACCTGGTTTTTAATAGTAACAGTTAACGGAGCGCATCCCTGAGAAGGAGTGACGGTAAATCCGCCAGTGTTTCCGCAAAAGCCCTGACCTGAAACATCTTCCGTAAAAAGCAAAAACGTGCCTAACAAAAATGCGATCAGTAGCTTAATGTTCATAAATGTGTAGAAATAGTCTCCGAATAGTGCCTCTGCTTAATGCGATAACCCTTTGAAACGCTTAAAGGAAAACCTTTGTTAAGATGCATAGAGGTTCAAAAATAGAACTTTCAATATTAACAATGTACCTTTGCAAGGTAAAAACGAGTTTTAGTTCAAAACTATTTTTCATCAATCTGATTAATGAGTAATAATAACAATCCGATCGTACTGGATTCCATAGAAGATGCCATTGAGGCCATAAAAAAAGGTGAACTGATTATTGTCGTTGACGACGAGGACCGGGAAAATGAGGGTGATTTTATTTGCGCTGCCGAATTGATAACTCCCGAAATCGTCAACTTTATGGCCAGAGAAGGCCGCGGCTTGATTTGCGTTCCCATCACCGAGGAACGTTGTGCCGAGCTCGATCTCGAAATGATGGTAGGAAATAATACTGCATTGCACGAAACAGCATTCACCGTTTCTGTGGATTTGCTGGGACATGGCTGCACTACCGGAATTTCTGCCAGCGACCGCTCCAAAACCATTCAGGCACTGGTTAGCTCTGACACCAAACCAGAAGATTTGGGTCGCCCCGGTCATATTTTTCCATTAAAAGCAAAAAAAGGCGGAGTACTTCGCCGTACCGGACATACCGAAGCCGCCATTGACTTTCCGCGGCTGGCCGGATTATCGCCTGCTGGTGTCCTTGTTGAAATTCTCAATGAAGATGGTTCTATGGCGCGCCTGCCTCAATTGCGTGAGATCGCCAACCGATTTAATCTCAAACTCGTAAGTATCAAAGACCTGATTGAGTATCGGCTACGTGAAGAATCCTTGATCAAAAGAGAGATTGGCGTTGATATGCCTACTAAATGGGGACATTTCGACCTGATCGCTTACCGCCAGATCAACACCGGAGACTTACATTTGGCGTTGGTTAAAGGTACCTGGGAGAAAGATGAACCTGTATTGGTTCGGGTACATTCATCTTGTGTTACCGGTGATATTTTCGGTTCCTGCCGATGTGATTGTGGCCCTCAGCTGCATGCCGCAATGGAAATGGTAGACAAAGCAGGCAAGGGAGTGATCGTTTATATGAACCAGGAAGGACGTGGTATCGGTTTGCTAAATAAATTGAAGGCCTACAAGTTACAGGAAATGGGCCGCGATACCGTGGAAGCCAATCTGGAACTTGGGCTGCCAATGGATGACAGAGACTACGGTGTAGGCGCTCAGATCCTGCGCGACCTGGAAGTGACTAAATTGAAATTGATCACCAATAATCCTAAAAAACGGGCAGGATTGATCGGCTATGGTTTGGAAATAGTAGACTCCGTAGCCGTCGAAATTGCTTCTAATCCCTACAATGAAAAATATCTTTTGACCAAAAGAGATAAAATGGGTCACAATTTGAGCAACCTCACAATCCCCGTTAATAAAGGATGACAGCTGTTCAAATCGTAAAAACAGAAAGTGATATTTTGAAATGCCGCAGTGCCGTACAGGCGTTGCGGCCTTCTCTTACCGATGATATTTACGACGAAGCGGTGCAAAAAACGCTCGCTGATAACCGTCAGATCGTTTTTATTGAAGAAGACAATGAAGCTGCGGCCATTGCAGTTTTTGAGACGGGCTACAACCTTTTTCGGGGGAAATATATCTACATTGATGACCTGTCGACATTACCCGGCCATCGTGGAAAAGGGTATGCGGGTGTTCTCATCGACTGGATCATGGAGTATGCTCAAAAAGAAGGCTACAATGAAGTCCATCTCGATTCCGGTGTAAGCGCAGCCAGAACGGACGCACATAGGCTTTATCTCAATAAAAGATTTCAGGTCACAAGCCTTCATTTTGTTGCCAAGGTCTGATTTTTTGGTCAGTCAAAATTTTGATTTCAATACGGTACTATTTCAATGAATATAAATCAGGTATTCGAAGCATTTAACTCTCTGCGTGTACTAGTAATCGGAGATGTGATGCTGGACTCATATGTTTGGGGAAAAGTAGAGAGAATTTCACCGGAAGCACCTGTTCCGGTGGTCAATGTTCAAACCAGGGAATACAGGCTTGGAGGCGCCGGTAATGTACTTTTGAATGTGCAGTCGCTAGGCGCCGAGGCCATTATCTGCTCCGTCATCGGCACCGATAGCTCCGGCGACCTGCTCGAAAACAGCCTGATTGAAAAAGGCTTGAACTGTGAAGGCCTCATCCGAAGTGAACACAGGATCACAACGATCAAGGAAAGAATCATTGCAGGCTCTCAGCAGGTAGTACGCATTGATACCGAAACTGATAAACCTGTTTCTGTCTCAGAAACGGCACAATTGATCGCCAAAGCCAAAGAACTGATCCCTACCTGCCAGGTGATTATTTTTGAAGACTACGACAAAGGTGTGCTGACTCCCGAATCAATCGCCGAGATCACTTCCTTTGCGAATGCCAATAATGTACCAACCGTCGTTGATCCAAAGAAACGTAATTTCCTTGCTTACAACCATACAACGCTTTTCAAACCTAACCTGAAAGAGCTCCGCGAAGGTTTAAAAGTGGAATTCAATGTGGATAACCCCGAAGAACTGAGGGCAGCTGTTCAGCATTTGAAAGAAACACTGCAAGTTAAAGGGGCGCTCATTACACTTTCGGAAAGAGGTGTTATCATTGATTTCCAGGAGGAAGTGCATAAGCTGCCTGCTCATATCAGGCAAATTGCGGATGTGTCAGGAGCAGGTGACACCGTGATCAGCATTGCGGCTTGCTGCGTAGCATTAGGTTTGCCTCCCAAATCCATTGCAGCCATCTCAAACCTGGGTGGCGGACTGGTTTGCGAAATGGTAGGGGTGGTTCCGATCGACAAAAACCTGTTGCAAACGGAAGCCGAAAAGCTAAGTTAACACACTTTCAAAGTTAGCTTTCCGGCGAAGGTTACCAGTTTATTCCAGCTTCGCCCAGGCCCATTCTTCTGGTAAACTTGGACGACAATCGTGATCTGCTTGTAATGTAGCGTACGCTTGCACCGATATAAGGCGTGGTCGCGGGGGTATAGGAGGTTAAATTTTCTCTGGCACTGTTGAATGTCCGTAATTGGCGAAAAGTAGTCACACCCGCTTCAAGTGAAACATTGAGCACAGTGAACAAATGTGCGTTGGCAGCAACCCCGACCTTGATCTGTCTGTAATTTTCACGGCGTAAAGCTTTTTCTTCGGGAGTCTGAACCTGGAAACCGCCGCTATATCCGTTCAGGCCGGCCAGCATATCCACATTAAACCATTTGGTAGCTTTATAATTGACATTAGCCATAAACGGTAGCAACGCAGAAGCCCGCCAATGTTTCCCAAGCCCTTTATTGATCCCAAAAACAGGAACGAACCGCAGTTTCTGATTATATGCCAGCACGGAGCCGTACATGATCTGCGTTCTCAAACCCAGTATGTGCATTCTCGCGGCACCGCCCCAGAAGAAAGGTTGCGGACTGAAAAAGGTCTCATTTGTTTCCGTCATCCCCAATCCTCCGCCGTATACCCAAAGGCGGTCTTTGATACTTGCTTGCAAGCGAATCACCCCCAGCGACAAAGTTTTGTAGCCATTCTCGGGATCATTTTTACGATCGATCGTTGGCTGAATCTGAGTGTACTGGGCCAGTACCACCGTGTGTACGGCTCGTAAATCGAATTTTTTTCTGAGACTATATCCTAATTGTACCTCGCTATGTACCGGTATTATTCCGAAAAAGCCCGTTCTTGAAACCCCGTAGTCCTGCGTTCCATTCAGGCTCGATGGCACAGTATAATCTGCTTTCAGGGTTACATTGGGATAAAAAAGCCTGCTTAATGCGAAATGCTGTGCTTTTGCGGAAGTCAGCGAAGCCACTGAAAAGCAAATGATCACGATACGGAAATAAGTCATGCGGAGAAATTAGGGGTGCGTTATTTTCCGCAAATAACGTGAAAAGGCTGCACCTATTGTCCTTCGAAACCACGTCAGATTTCAAATAAAAATTTGTTGATTTACATTCACTATACAACAATCTTACCCAAACATGATCAAATTACCTTCCGTTCAATCCCTGACAGAGAGCTTTGTTCAGACTACGACCCGCTATAAATGGGTGGTTGCAGTAGCATTAATAAAAATGGCCGTGCTTTTACGGTATACCGAAACACCCAATGCCATTGAAAGCGAAAGAAATTTCCTACTCCGCTTAGGATACGTTTCCTTTCTCGCACTTCCTCTATTCCTGGCGGTCTTGCTTTCTGCCAAAAGGCGCCAATGGAAAAATTCATGGACTGCTGGAATAATGGTGGGAATCACTGGGCTTCTGGTTTGGTACTATTTTAGTTTGCCTGACGATCCCGGTCAAACAGATTATTATCGTTTTATGCTTTTTATGGCGGGCGCTCATTTGATTGTTTCATTCGCACCGTTTATCGGATTTGACGAACCAAATGGGTTCTGGCAGTTTAACAAAACGCTCTTTCTGCAATTTCTGAATGCTTCGTTGTATTCCCTCACTTTGTTTATCGGGCTTCTTATCGCCATCCAAGCGATCAAGTATTTGTTTAAAGTGGAGCTCTCGGCGCAGATTGAAATGGATCTCGCTGTTGTGATATTTACATTCTTTCATACGGTATTCTTTTTGAGCAAAATCCCTGATAATCTCGGTGATCTTGAACGGCAGACCAAGTATCCCAACGGTTTAAAAATATTCACGCAATATGTTTTGCTGCCTCTTGAGGTAGTTTATGTGATCATTCTCTACGCCTATACCGGCAAGATTATTTTTCAATGGAAGCTACCAGAAGGCGGGGTTGCCTACCTTGTACTAGCCTTTTCGATAGCGGGAATTTTCGCATTGCTGCTACTTTATCCTTTGCGTAAAAATCAGGAGGAACGGTGGATACAAATTTTCAGCCGGCGGTATTACCTCGCACTCCTGCCATTGATCGTTCTCTTGTTTATTGGAATTACAAGAAGGATCGGCGATTATGGCGTTACTGAAAACCGTTACATTATTGCAGTACTAGCTATTTGGCTGGCTGGTATCACCTTTTATTTCTTGTCGGGAAAGCGGGACGACATTCGCTGGATACCAATAAGTTTATCCATTCTCTGCTTTTTGTTGCCAATCGGCCCCTGGAATATTTTCGCTGTTTCCAAAACCAGCCAGTTGAATCAGTTTCATACGATTTTAGCTGAACATAAAATCCTCAATGCAAAAAATCAGATTACAGGAAAGGCTACCATGAAGTCGGAGGATTATGAGCGGCTTACTTCTATTGTTAGTTTTTTCAGGTATAGGGAGGAAACTGGTCTTGAACCACACTTCGCTGGTTTTTCCGCCAATGATCGGAAGGAGTATGAGTATTACAGAAAAATGGACGCTGCTCTTGAAAAACACATTAGAATATCCAACCCAGGATCCGCGAACAACTATGCTCATTTCTCGTCACAACTTTCACGTAGTGCCGGTCAGGATATTGCTATTCTCGGGTTCAATAAAATGGTCTTTTTTGATTCAGCCGATGACGAGCAAATCAAAAACAAAGAATGGCGGTTTTTATCCCAAAATAAGAGAATAGCCGTCTATCGTAATAATATCAAAGTGACAGAGCTGCCCGCAGAGAAGAAAGTCAGCGAGTTAATAGATGAATTCAGCAACAATTCTATGAGTGTCCCTCAGGAAAAACTGGTTTTTGGTTACCAGGATGCCCATAATCACATTAAGGTGATCATAAGGTCAATCTCCAAAAATGACACCACCTATTCAGCGCAAGGTATTCTCCTGTACAAATAAGCACCTGATAAATTTACACAGCACTAGTACAAAATCATTTGCAAAAGGTATTTACAAATGATTTCTGCCTTATCATCAAAATTACATGTCCATGAAACCCTTGAAAACAAAAGTCCTGCTCCTGCTAGCTGCGCTGGCTTGCCATTGCTCTTTTGCCCAAACAACCGAAACTACTTACGCCGAAAAGCTCGGATACCCGAAAGGGAAAAAGATACTAATCATTCACGTGGACGATGTAGGAATGTCTTACGAGTCCAATCAGGGTGCGATTAAGGCCATCCGCGAAGGTGTTGCCAACTCGCTGAGCGTGATGATGCCTTGTGGCTGGGTACCCGGTTTTGTCAATTATTGGAAAGAAAATAAAGATATCGACGCAGGCCTGCACCTCACAATGACCTCCGAATGGAAGGATTATCGCTGGGGTCCATTGGCCGGAAAAAATCAGGTGAAAGGACTAGTCGATCCGCAGGGCGCTATGTGGCGCGGCGTAGCGGATGTAGTGAAAAATGCTTCTCCCGATGAAGTTGAAATGGAGATCCGGGCACAGCTGGAACGCGCGAGAACAATGGGTTTTGAGCCTACACACCTGGATTCGCACATGGGTACACTCTTCGCGAAACCCGAATTTTTGGAAAGATATCTTAAAGTAGGAATGCAGGAGAAAATTCCGGTCATGTTCCCAGGTGGCCATAATACTGCTATTCAGGCAGAAGAAAAGATGATCGCTGAAAGATTTGAAATGACCCAACAAGTAGGAAAACAACTTTGGAATGCGGGGCTACCCGTGCTCGACGACCTCGAAAACACCAGCTATGGCTGGAAAGGGCCAGAAAATGGTGACAAGTCTGAAAAGGCGCTTCAAAAATATAAAACTGCCAAATACATGGAGGCGCTCGGAAAGCTGAAACCCGGGCTGACAATGGTGATCATGCATTGCACGATTCATACCGAGGTTTTTCCAAAAATCTCGGACTCCTGGCCAACAAGAGAGGGTGACTTTCTAGCGATGATTGACCCTGAGCTTAAAAAATACATTGAAAAAGAAGGGATCATTCTTACGACCTGGCGGGAAGCAATGCAGAGGAGGCAAAAAACGAAATAAAGTTCTATTGGTATATTAAGATTGCTGATTTTCCCAGATGCGTTGAAGTTCTTCAACGTCAGCGAGATCTTTTGCCCGGGCAGTCGCTTTCTTTTCTGTTATTAAATCTTTTAAATGGATAACATGAAAAGGAACTCCTTCAAAATCAGCAGTTAGTGACCGTTCATAACAAGAATCAAAATCACTTTCCTGAAATGCTTTCAACGAATGTCCTAAATCCAGCTCAAATCCCGACATCCCAAATCTGACGGATGTCCAGCCAAAAATGAGTGGCATATCCAGTAGCAAATCCGCACCGGGGACATCATTTTCATTTAATGCTTTGACAAATGCAATAGCGTTTTCCCGGTCCTTTTTAATCCATAAATCCATGTCCTGAGTAGTTCTGATATGCCCATGGACTACCCCAGCCATTCCGCCAACTAACAAATATTTTACATTATATCTGTTCAAACTTTTGAGAAGATTAAGCACGTCTTCGCTGCTTATATCCATAAATACCGCTGTTTTATTGAGAGGGTTGGATCGATACAATTTCCCCGCCAAGTTATTTAGCCGGACAAGAGCTTCTATATTTTCAGCGTAACGTTGTTGTAATTCGCTTACAGACATCTCTTTGTAAAATTGATCTTCTATAAAATTAGATAAATAATTTGAACCATTCCATACATTAAAAAAATGCCCGGGAATAGTAATTCTCGGGCATTCATATGAAGGCAAATCGTTAAAACCCTACAAATCAATCGCCTCGCCGTAAGCTGCTTCCGTCGCGCCTTTCAATGCTTCGGACATAGTGGGGTGAGGGTGGATCGCACGCATGATCTCGTGTGAAGTAGTTTCCAATTTACGGGCCACCACCACCTCAGCGATCATTTCTGTAACGTTTGCGCCGATCATGTGAGCACCAAGGAACTCGCCATATTTCGAGTCAAAAATTACTTTCACAAATCCATCAGTAACACCTGCGCCAACGGCCTTACCAGACGCTTTGAATGGAAATTTACCCACTTTGATATCGTATCCTGCTTCTTTTGCTTTCTTTTCGGTTAGTCCAACAGATGCAATTTCAGGCTGACAGTAAGTACATCCCGGAATGTTTCCGTAATCTAGTGCTTCCGTTTTGTGTCCAGCGATTTTCTCTGCACAGATAATTCCCTCAGCCGTAGCAACGTGTGCCAAAGCCGGGCCAGGTGTGCAGTCACCGATTGCATAAAATCCTGGAACGCTGGTTTCATACCATTCGTTTACAGTGATTTTGCCTTTATCCGTTTTAATGCCCGTTTCTTCCAAACCAATGTTTTCAAGGTTGGAAACAATTCCGGCAGCAGAAAGAACGATATCCACTTCAAAGGACTTTTGTCCGTCCGGCGTTTTTACAGAAACTTTGCAACCATTTCCTGACACGTCAACTGTCTCAACCGTTGAGTTCACGTAAGTGTCAATGCCAAGCTTTTTGTATTGTTTCGCGATCTCTTTTGAAATGTCTTCATCTTCGACCGGAACCAGATTTGGCAGGAATTCAACAACGGTTACTTTCGTTCCCATCGAAGCATATACGTAAGCGAATTCCATTCCAATTGCGCCAGAACCTACAACCAACATAGAGGCAGGCTGCTTTTCAAGGCTCATGGCTTTACGGTATTCGATTACCTTCTGGCCATCAATTTTAATGTTTGGCAATTCGCGGGCGCGGGCACCTGTTGCGATGATAACGCCTTTAGCAGCTGTGTAATCCGTTGTCTTACCGTCTTTATCTGTAACCGCAACCGTTTTCTGGCCTTTTACTTTACCGGTACCCATGATGACGTCGATCTTATTCTTCTTCATCAAAAATGATACCCCTTTGCTCATGGTATCGGCAACGCCGCGGCTGCGTTTGATAACCGCTCCGAAATCGGCAGACGAATCGCTTACATTGATACCATAGTCTTTTGCATGCTTAATGTATTCAAAAACCTGGGCACTTTTCAGAAGTGCTTTGGTAGGGATACAACCCCAGTTAAGGCAAATTCCTCCTAAACTTTCTTTTTCAACAATTGCAACTTTAAGTCCTAATTGGGAAGCACGAATGGCTGCGGGATAACCTCCGGGGCCGCTACCAATTACAATCACATCATATGTTTGAGCCATTTTCTGGTATTTTTATTGTACGAAATGGGTTGACAAAATTTTCACGCAAAGTTAATAAATATTGTCAGGGATTGTCACTCATTGTCAAGTGTTGTTAAGAATTGTGAGAAGTCATTTATGGTCAGAGACGGATCTAATGGGTCATGCATCGTCAGAAATTGTCATTTGTTGTGCATAACTGTGAATGTTGATTTAAAAAAATACAAGTACGGCTTTTGGATGTATTTATTACTCCGGGGCGTTATGTTACTATTGTTTGACTTCAACGTATTAATGTTTGAGACATATCTTAAACATTTTTAGTATGAAACTTGAAGAATTACAGATTTATCAATTGGCAATGTCACTTGGTGAAAAGGTATGGACAGTCGTTGAACCCTGGGGCTACTTTTTGAAAGACACTCTTGGTAAACAACTTGTGAGAGCGACAGACTCCATTGCGGCGAATATTGCGGAAGGATATGGGAGGTTTCACTTTAAGGAAAATCTGAACTTTTGTTTCTATTCCAGAGGTTCTCTACAAGAGACAAGAACCTGGTTGACAAAAGCAAGGAACAGAAATCTGATCGAAACAGAAAAATTCGAAGAATTAACCCAACTTTGCGATCAGTTGTCAATAAAACTCAATAATTACATAAAAACAATAGGCAAAACTCCTCTGAAACTTAATGACAACAAATGACCACACTTGACTATAATTGACAATTCTTGACAATATCTGACCACACATGACTATAAATGACCAAGAATGACAATCAATGATTATATATTTTTTTCCACAAAACTTAAACTTCAAATGACATTAGAGCAATTGAAAGACTTGAAGGCCCGTGTAGAGGCTTTGGGGAGGTATCTTTGACTACGGTAACCGAAAAAAACAGCTAGAAGACCTTGAACAACAGACTGTTCAGCCCGAGTTCTGGAACGATTCAGAACGAGCGGAAAAAACAATGCGGGAAATCCGTGGATTGAAATTCTGGACCAATGGCTATGAGGAACTCGCCCGTTTACGCGATGACCTGGACACTATTTGGGAATTTTATGACGCCAATGAGGCTACCGAAGAAGAGGTAGACGAAGAAGGCAAAAAGCTCTCCGACAAACTGGAAGAAATTGAATTCCGGAAAATGATGGGAGAAGAAGGCGACGAGCTACCTGCCGTGATCGAGATCAATGCTGGTGCAGGCGGAACCGAATCTCAGGACTGGGCATCCATGCTGATGCGGATGTACATCATGTGGGCTGAGAAAAACGGATACAAGGTTCGTGAGGTGGATTTGCAGGATGGCGATGTTGCCGGCGTAAAATCCGTAACCCTCGAAATTGATGGTGAATATGCTTACGGAAACCTGAAATCGGAAAACGGCGTACATCGTCTGGTCCGCATTTCTCCTTTCGATTCCAATGCGCGCCGACATACCTCATTCACGTCTGTATATGTGTACCCGCTCGCGGATAATAACATTGAAATTGATGTGAATCTGGCCGACATTACCTGGGATACTTATCGCTCCGGCGGTGCGGGTGGCCAGAACGTGAACAAAGTGGAAACGGCAGTACGTCTCCATCACAAACCTTCGGGAATCATCATTGCTTGCCAGCAGGAACGTTCGCAATTAATGAACAAAGAGGTGGCAATCAGACTCTTGAAGTCAAGACTTTATCAGATTGAGTTGGAAAAACGCAATTCTGCCCGTGCCGAAGTAGAAGCGTCCAAACGTAAAATTGAATGGGGTTCGCAGATCCGGAGCTATGTCCTCGACGACCGTCGTGTCAAAGACCACCGGACCGATCACCAGACTTCTAATACCGATGCGGTGCTCAATGGTGAGATCAATGATTTTATCAAGGCGTATTTAATGGAGTCGTAGAATAACTGAAAACCTCCTTGCGTTCATCGACTTATAGATGCCCTTGGAGGTTTTTCTGTTTTTTACTAACTTACTTTTAAATGTTAAAACCATGACCGGTATTCGCTATATTACTAATGACAAAGGCCAAAAGACTGATTTGATAATCAGTTTGAAAGAGCATGGTCAAATCGTAGAGGATTTACTAGACGCCTTGATAATAGAAGAAAGAAAAGGCGAAGAAACCATTCCATTTGAAAATTTTGTCGCTCAATTAAAAGCCGAAAGCAAACTTGATGAATGACGTTTATCAAGTAGTCGTTACAACATCAGCACAGAAAGAAATACGTAGTCTTCAAAAGTCTGATCTCAAAAGAGTGATAACTGCAATAGGATCGCTTGCCATTGACCCTCGGTCTTCCGGATGTAAAAAATTAGTAGCATCTAAAAACACTTACAGAATAAGAATTGGTAATTATCGCGTTCTTTATTTTATAGAGGACAGCATAAGAATTGTGGAAATTTCTGGCGTAAAACATCGCCGAGAAGCATATGAATAATTCTTTTGTAAAACCCCTTCCCTACCATAAACTCGGCTACGGCCCGAACATTCTTCTTGCTTTTCACGGAATTGGCCAGGATGGCGTTAGCTGTTTCAAGTCATTTGAAACACAACTCGGGCAGCATTACACCATTTACGCCTTCGATTTATTCTTTCATGGACGAAGCCGCGACTTCTCATTTCAGGTTATTACCAAAGAGCTTTGGACTGAGCTGATACGTGACTTTTTAAGAGTTCACAACATCACTCGTTTTGACATTGCCGGATTCAGCATGGGTGGCAGATTTGCACTTGCAGTACTGGAAGCATTCCCTTCTCACATCAAAAATGCTTTCCTGATTGCTCCCGATGGGATTTCCGAGCATCCGGCTTATACATTAGCTTCCCGGTTTGCCCCCACCAGATTTTTGTTCAAATGGTTTATGCAGCATCCCGAAACCTTTTTCAGATCCGTTAATATGCTGCGAAAGGCCGGAATTTTAAATGATAGTTTGGTAAGGTTCACCGGACAGGTGCTAAACACGCAGGAAAAACGAGAAACGATCTATAATTCCTGGGTAGCATTCAGACAATTAAGTTTCGATATACCTCAGGTTTATGCCAAAGCCAAGGAAAACCACGTTCGCATCATTCTTTTTACAGGCAAATTCGACAAGCTGCTCAAAGAAGCAGACGTCAGGGAACTCGCAAACATTCTTCCGCCCGAAGACTATATTGTACTTAAAAGTGGCCATTCTCAGCTGGTAGCGCAGGCGGGTGTGTGGATTTGTACTTTATTTAAGTAAATTGTAAAAAACTAAAACCCCGCGTATGAAGCAGGACTTACCGCAAAACGATACAAGCTGGCGGCTAAAAGCCATTATGGGGGGCTCCGCCGGAAACCTTGTCGAATGGTACGACTGGTACGCCTATTCTGCTTTCTCTCTCTACTTCGCAAATACCTTTTTCCCCGACTCCAACCCCACGGTTCAACTCATCAACACCGCCGGAATATTCGCCGTAGGATTTCTGATGAGGCCGATCGGCGGCTATGTTTTTGGTAAACTGGCCGATACCAAAGGGCGCAAGCTGGCGATGACACTGTCGGTGTTATTGATGTCATTCGGTTCATTACTGATCGCTTTTCTGCCTGGGTATAACAGTATAGGCATTGCAGCGCCAATCTTGTTACTACTTGCAAGACTTTTGCAAGGGTTAAGTGTAGGCGGCGAGTATGGTACTTCGGCCACATACCTTAGCGAGGTTGCTACTGAAAAACGGCGTGGATTTTATTCCAGCTTTCAATATGTAACATTAATCGGCGGGCAGCTCATAGCATTGGGTTTGCAGCTGATACTTCAAAATATTTTTCTTACCGACAAACAGATGCATGAATGGGGCTGGCGGATACCATTCATTTTGGGAGCCATTTTGTCGTTGGTAGCATTATATCTGCGCGCCCATTTGAATGAAACCGAAGCATTTCAGACCAAAGATCTCAAAGCAAAGAAAGAAGGCTCATTGCAAGAACTGCTGAAACATCCCAAGGCTATCATGGTCGTAATCGGGCTTACATTGGGAGGTACGCTGGCATTTTACACATACACTACCTACATGCAGAAGTTTCTGGTCAATACCGTTGGTCTTACCAAATACCAGTCCACGCTGCTGACTTTCTGCTCATTGCTGATCTTCGCGCTTCTGCAACCTGTTTTCGGGGCTATCAGCGACAAAGTTGGTCGGCGGCCTCTGCTGATTTCATTCGGGGTTTTGGGGACAATCTTTACCTACCCGCTACTGAGCACACTCAGCCATACAACCGAAATGTGGGGGGCATTTGGCTTGCTCATGGCCGCTCTGATCATCGTCAGTGGCTATACTTCCATCAATGCGGTGGTGAAGGCAGAATTATTCCCGGTTGAAGTACGTGCGCTGGGCGTCGGGCTACCCTATTCGCTGACGGTCGCTATTTTTGGCGGAACGGCTGAGTACCTGGCACTTTGGGCAAAAAACCTGGGTCACGAGAGCTATTATTACTGGTATGTCACGGTCTGCATTCTTATCTCCCTAGTCATTTATATCCGGATGCAGGATACCAAACATACTTCCCTGATCGATAAATCTTAGTTATAATTAAATCTTGACATAATCCATTAAAATTTTTAACTTTCTGGAAACCAAAACATTTCAGTAGTTATGAACATGATGGATCGAATCGAGCATTGGGGCGATACGCATCATCCAGCCTGGATGGATTTCGTTCGTATTGCCTTGGGAGTATTTCTTTTTGCAAAAGGTATCAGCTTTATCAGTGATACCACACGATTATCGCACCTGGTAACTGGTTTGGATTTTCACCTTTACACCGTTACTGCCGTTCATTATGTGGCGTTTGCTCACATATTCGGAGGATTTTTGATTGCAATGGGCTGCCTTACCCGCATTGCTTCGATCATACAGATCCCTATTCTGCTCACAGCTGTTTTCTTTGTAAACATCAGAATGGGTTTCTCCTATCTTAACTCTGAGCTCTGGCTTTCCATGATCACGCTGATGCTGGTTCTTACTTTCTCCATCATAGGCTCGGGACGCTATTCCATGGACGAATGGATGAAGAACCACGACAAATGAATTTAAATCATCTCGGGTGCGGTTTTATATAAATACCTCCTTTTATATTCCAGAGGGGTCATATCGGTCACTTTTTTGAAATGCCGGTAGAAATTAGACACATTATTGAAACCGCACTCGAAACAAATTACTTCCGTCGCCATCTTATCTTCAATCAATAACCGGCACGCCTGGCTGATCCTGATTTCCACAAGGAAATCATTGTAGGTCTTTTTGGTCATTAACTTAAAATACCTGCAAAAAGACGTAATCCCCAAGTTGGCAATGGACGCCACATCCTGTAAAGTGATATCGCTCCGATAGTTCGACAATGTATAGGCGTATATTTTATTCAACCGCAACGTTTCCGTATCATTGGATTTATAGAAAGCGTGCGCAGAGGCAATAGTCTCGTATTCACTCGTTTCTGCCAGTATTTTAAGTATTGATAAAAGCGCAATGAGCCTGTCGAGGTTCTGCGCCTGCACGGCCGAATGCATGAGGGGAACAATTCTCTCCCTGGCCTCACCACTTACCAGCAGCCCTCGTTTCGCTTTTTCGAACAGCTTGGGGATCTGATAAGCCTCGGGTAATAGCAAAAGCTCACTACCCAGGCAATTTGGCAGAAAATGAATAATGATTGCTTCGGAACCAGTATTGCTGTTACCCTCTTCAACGCGCCAGGTATGCGGAAGGTTTTCTCCGAGCAGGATCAATTCTCCGTCCGAAAAATTGCTGATATTATCGCCGATGAACCGTACACCCTTGCCTTTGATAAGATAGTGAAGTTCCAGCTCTGGGTGAAAGTGCCAGACGGTGCCAAAGCCCGAGTCTTTGTCATGTCGAATGCTAAAAGAGGTCCTCGACGGTATCGGGACTTTGTGAAAGTGCGGTTTCATTTTAAAATCGATGCCTGACAGGATTATGCTGAGCTGTCAACATTCAATTTAAAAAGAAAAATCTTTAAGTATCTATCTAAATTGAAAAATAAAGTTTAGAAAAATGCTATTACATCTAAAAATTATAATAGATCAACGCTGGTTACAAAGAAATAATCTTCGTCAATTCTCTTTAAACGAATGAATCTTTTCAAGGTATTGCATCCTGGCAGTCGGGTCTGTGTACTTTTTCATTTGTCCAAAAATCTGGTTTTTCAAATTCATGAACAGGTAAGATTGAAAATTGTCATCCGTTTTTAGCTGAAACCTTTCTTCCCATATTTTTGCAAAAACATCCTGGATAATCAGCTCCGCTTCTTTTTCGTCCTTTAAAATCACAGAACAAAACTTAAAAGCGGGAATATGAAAATAGGAACGCAGCTGTGTGAATGCTGCTTCATCTCCCTGCGTTACCTGATGCAAAATTTGTTGATTAGGAAAAGTCATAGCTGTAAAAAATTATTTCACCAGATTCTTTTTAAACACACTCATTATTCCCAAATCGCTCTGGATCTGATCTATCTCTTCCAATAGGCCGTCCATTCGCTCTTTTAAATCGTCAGTAAGCACACCCACGTCCCTCCGCGTGTAGGTAGAGATTGGGAAGCCTCTCCGCTGCAGACTGTACTTCGCAATTGTCGGATAAGCGGTATGCACCAGATCCATTGACTCCTCAAAGAATTTTTGCAGTTTCGCGATATCCCCCTGCTTTTCGGCATTGTCATAATTGTCGCAGATCCACACGATCAATTCAGGATAAATATTCCCTTGAATACACGATAAACCGGCTGCGCCGGCACGCAAAGAAGCCACTGCATTGACCATATAGGCATCGTAAAGTCCGAAATTAAAGCCTTCCGCCACTTGTATGCGCCTGATCACTTCCTCGATATCGAGACAAGTATCTTTATGGTAAACGACCCGCTTCGTTTTGACCAATTCAGCCAGTACTTCACTGTTTATCAATCGTTTATAAGGAACCGGACATTCATAGAATCCCAATGGAATATCATCCGTCAATGCGATAAGCTCCTTCGCTCTCTCTATAAAAACAGCATCCGATTCATCTTCTTCGGCCAGTAAGCCGCTGATGACGATGACCGCCTGTATTCCGGTACCATATATACGTTTCACAAATGCCGCCTGCTCAGAAATAGGCCCCCCGAATGTGCCCGTTGCCACTACCGGAACCCGGCCTGCAACCTGGTCCACCACCGTCTTGGTGATCTCTAATCTTTCATCCTCAGTCAGTTCATACATTTCGCTGGACAAACAATTGGCAAAAAGCCCAGCCGAACCAGCTTCGAGATACATTTCAGTTAATGCTCTCAATCCATCATAATCGATCTCCCCGGAGTCCAGAAAAGGTGTGAGCATTACCGGAATAAATCCTTTGGGCAGCAGAACGGGGTTTGGCTTTACGAAAGTCATAATTGAGCGTGTCAGGTGTTAAGAAAAACTTTATATCTCTGGATTAGTCGTTGTTATCCATCACAACTTCCCTTTGTCCGGGAACCTGTCGTTTGAGTCTTGTCAGTAGCAAACCCGTCAGGAAGATGGTCAGGGTACCAACTACCATGATCATGTTCTGATGCAACGGGTTGCGTAAAAAGGCGTATTCTTCAGGAAGGCTGGACGAGAACGTCATCCAGATAATGACCACAATACCGATTAAAGTAGCTGTCAGCGCTTCCGCATTTTTAGTATTTCTGGATATAATTCCCAGCAGGAACAGACCTAACATTCCGCCGGCGAAAATACCCGACAACATCCACCACACATCCAGTACACTTTTAACGCCAATCATTGCAATCCCCGTGACCATTCCCAGCAACCCAAAAACGGTAGTAGCAATGTATAGCAAGCGCAACGATTCCTTTGGGGCAAGGTCTGACTTAATGTATTTTTGATAAATATCTACTGAAAAGACTGTTGCCGACGCATTCATCCCCGAGCTGATCGTACTCATAGCGGCAGACATAATGGCTGCTATAATGAGGCCCAGCAAGCCGACAGGAACTTTAGTCACCATAAAGTGTGGCATTACTTTGTCCCCATAATCTGCCGGAGTAAGCGTAGCCGCGAGTTGCGATACAGCATCTGCGGTAGCGCCTGGTAACCTTTCATTAGCCACCTGCATTTTCACAATCTGAAGCAATTCAGGATTGGTCTGATAGTAGGCGTACAAACAGGACCCCAGCAAAAAGAAAATCAATGATACAGGCAAGTACAAATACACGCAAAGCCATACTGAACTTGCGGCTTCTTTGATGGACGAGGTTGTATGATAGCGCTGTACGTAATTCTGATCCATCCCAAAATTGTTCAGGTTCATGAAAAATCCGTACAATAGCACGACCCAAAAGGAGGACTGCGTAAAATCAGGTGCAAAGCTACCGAGGCTGAATTTGTTCTCCGCCTGTCCAATATCTATGATCCGTGACATGCCGCCGTTCATTCCGGTTACTACCAGATAAAGGATTACCAAAGCGCCAATGGTTTTGATCACTCCCTGAACCACTTCCGTCCAGATGACGGCTTCCATACCGCCCATTACCGTATAAAGCACAATGCAAATTCCTACAACGACCATGATAGTCGACATCGGATAGCCCGTCAATGCCTGTAAGCTCAATGCAATTCCAAAGAAAATAGAACCCATACGGGCCAACTGCGTCAGCAAAAAGCAAGCTACCGCATAGGTACGTGCCCAGGAGCCGAATCTATGTTCAAGGTGAGTGTAGGCTGAAACTGCGCCTGTATTCCTATAAAAGGGAATGAAATACTTGGTTGCTACCCAGGCGGCCAATGGCATGGACAAGCTGAATACTAATGAATTCCAGTTGCTCCCGAATGCTTTGCCCGGTACGCCCAGAAATGTATTACTGCTCAAAAATGTAGCATAAATCGAGATACCAATTGCCCATCCTGGAATCTTTCCCGAAGCTTTTGTGAACTGGTCAGCACTGGTGTTTTTTCGGGAAAAATAAATCCCTACCGCGACCATCCCCACCAGATAGGCAATCACAATGACAAGATCTACGAGTGGTAAGGATTTCATTGTACTTTTTTGCTAAGTATAACTTTACCACAAAGAAACAGGATCAAGCGAATGGTTTTGTATCGTTTCGTATCCTATTATTGTACGATATTATCAAAGAAGCCGGGGTTAGCCTTTGAGATTGGCTTATTATTCTACCATACTCTTATCACGGAAGAAATAACCGATTCCAACAGTGGAAACAATGATTAGCACTATTAAAATAATTTTAGTGGCTAATCCCTCATTGGGATGTTCCAGCAGGTAGCGAATGTCCTGCGCTTCCTTCCCTGCCCACACCGCCAGCGCGGTACGTGGTATCATGCCCATTGTGCCACCCGCCAGTACCTGTTTGAAACGTGCACCGGCCATGGCGAAGAACAGGTTGGTGATCGCAAAAGGCAATACAGGCGAAAGTTTGGCAAAGAAAATGAGCCTTAATTCATTTTTATAAAACCGGCGCAGCAATGTGCCTACCTGCGGGTACACCTGGATCAGATACTCGCGTACGGAAGATGCGTGCAAAAAATGCGCCGATACATATATGATCGCAATAGCGCCGAGGTTAAGCCCAAATAACATGGGCAGAGCGCTCCATCCTAGAAAATATCCATAAACCAGCGCAAGGAAAGTGGGCGGTGTAAGTGCTGCCGAGGATGCAAGCGTCAGAATAAAAGTGACGCCAAGCCACCATTCAAGTGCTAGATTACGGAGTATATTCTCGTGACTAATGGCCCAGGCAGTGAGAATAGAGGTGGTAACAAGCGGAACGACGGTCATTAAAATACTGACAATGACCGGTAATGAAAATTTTTTAGGTGTAGTGGTTTCCAAGGCTAATGTATCTTTAAAACGTGTTCTCCGTTCCGCTAACAGGATAACCACTTGTTTGACTAAAAGGTTTTTCACAATCTTACCTTTATCACAGAAGATTATTCCAGGTCCCGCAAATGCGTCAGTGGACGCAAATTTGGGATATTCACGGTCCGTTGTCGTCGTACATTTGTGGCTTTAAAATACCATAACAATGAAATTCGGAACCAAAGCAATACATGCAGGCGTGGAGCCTGACCCAACAACCGGTGCCATTATGACACCGATTTACCAAACTTCCACCTACGTTCAGGAAAGCCCTGGCAAACATAAGGGATATGAATATTCCCGCACCCACAATCCTACCCGGACAGCTTTGCAAAACGCTTTGGCTGCTTTGGAAAATGGTCAATACGGAATTTGTTATGCTTCCGGCCTCGCTGCTACCGATGCAGTTCTTAAACTGTACCGTCCCGGCGACGAAATTGTGGCAACCAATGATATTTACGGAGGTACATACCGGATCATGAAACGTGTTTTTGAACCATTCGGGTTGATTTTCAAATTCGTTGACCTCAGCGATGCTGATAGCCTGGCAGCGGCGATCTCTGACAAAACCAGAATGGTATGGATCGAAACACCCACCAATCCGCTTCTGAAAATTCTGGACATTGAAAAAATCACCCGGCTTTGCAAAGAAAAAGGCATTCATAGCGTCGTGGATAACACTTTTGCTTCGCCATATCTTCAAAACCCACTGGATACCGGAGCGGACATTGTCATGCATTCTGTTACCAAATACCTGGGCGGACATTCGGATACGGTAATGGGCGCATTGGTTACCAATAATGACGAACTGGCTGCCCGGCTCGCCTTTATCCAGAATGCCAGTGGCGCAGTGCCAGGCCCGCAGGATTGCTTTTTGGTATTGAGAGGCATTAAAACCCTGCACATTCGAATGCAGCGACATTGTGAAAACGCGATGAAAGTAGCGCAATGGCTTGAAAATCATCCCAAAGTAAGTAAGGTATACTATCCCGGACTGGAATCTCACCCCGGCCATGCATTGGCAGCACGTCAAATGAGAGATTTCGGAGGAATGCTTTCTTTTGAATTGAAAGGGGACATTTATGAAGAGGCGGTGAGGACCATGGAGCGGCTGGAAGTATTTTCTCTCGGGGAGTCGCTCGGGGGCGTAGAGTCCCTGTGTACCCACCCCGCCAGCATGACGCACGCGAGCATACCGAAGGAAGAACGCATGAAAGTTGGCTTGAAAGATACATTGATCCGCCTCAGTGTTGGTATTGAAGATGTAGAAGACCTGATTGCCGATCTGGAACAGGCTATCGGCGGTGATTAGGTTTCTGCTTTGCAATCAAACATCAAAACAATTACTTTTGAAGCTACATTTTAAAGACACTAAACATTAAATAATAAATGGAATTAACAGGAACAGTTATCTCTTTGCTACCTGAGGTGAACGGCCAGGGTAAAAACGGAACATGGCGCAAGCAGGAATTTATTCTTGAAATACCTTCCCAGTATCCTAAGAAGGTCTGTATTTCACTTTGGGGCGACAAAATTGATCAGGCTAACCTGCAAATAAATGACTCGGTAACTGCATCAATTGATATTGAAAGCCGTGAGTACAATTCCCGCTGGTACACAGAGGTGAAAGCATGGAAAGTGGATAAAGCAGGAAGCGGCGGTTCTTCTTCAGCTTCTGGCAGCAACCCATTGCCTCCCGTTACTACATTTACCGAGGACGAATCTGACGATCTTCCCTTCTGATCCCAAATAAACAAACATAACGCTCTCCGCGACATCCGACCATCCTCGTGAAACACATTGTTCTTATTTTCATTGGCGGCGGATTAGGTAGTTTGGCACGTTACGGGGTGGGAAAAGCATTTTCTACATGGTCGTCAATATTTCCTTTCGGAACATTGACGGCCAATATACTAGCCTGTCTCATTCTGGGAATATTTACGGGCTGGTCCACATTCAGGTCGCCGGATGCAGTGCTTACTTACCGATTATTTATAGTTGTGGGCTTTTGCGGGGGATTCAGCACGTTTTCTACATTCAGCAACGATACCGTGCAGCTCATGGCCAGCAACCGCTGGACGGAAGCAATTATCAATATTTTTGGCAGCTTAATTCTCTGCCTGGGCGCAACTGTGCTGGGAATGTGGCTTGGAAAACAGTTTATCCCGGCGTAAAACAGCTAGCTTGACTGATAGGCCATCGACATCGTAAACTTGTCGATCATTTCCTGCGGATGAACTTCCAAAATCCTCGCCAGTACCATTACTACCAAGGTATTGGATGCAATTTTGCGTGGGATACCTGCTACCGCGGCAAACAAATCCACCGTCACGGATTCCTTTTCATCCAGCAGCTTCATTAATTTCTCTTCCTTGTCGCCATACTGAAAACGGACATCCCGCTCGCCTCTTCCCCTGCGCATGATCTCCTTCATTTCCCGGCTGGCCTGGATCGACTTATCCTCCACCCGGATGTATGCCTGTCGGTAACCGGTACCATCCACTACATAATGCGGCTTATCGACGCTACGCGGTATCGTGAGTACCAGCACGTCCCGGTCGGGACTGACCGGTATTCGTTCTTTTCGGAAACTAATTTTGGGGAAAATATACTTGTCGATGGCTTTTGTGAGTGTGTACTCATCTTCCTCGACATCTTTGAGGCCCTTGATGGTTTTGTCGTCGCCTACTCCGACGAACAACTTTCCGCCACCAGAATTTGCGAAAGCGACAACTTCGCGGACAATTTTCTCGGGATGATTGGATTTCAATTTGAATTCCACGTGCTCACCCTCACCTTTCTTAACCAGCTCTTTCAACAATCGAAGCTCCATCAGTTGGATTGGATAGATATCTGAATTATGACTAATCACTTTCGGTAACTTCCTTGCCTTCCTCTATGATAACGCTAACAATTTACATTCCTTTTATCAGATTTAAAAAAAATAAGGAACGAGTTTGCGTAAAAAATGCGGTTTTTGATAACAAAAAAACGGCACCGATAGAGTGCCGTTTCCTTATTTAGTATTCATCTTCATTGAAAAAGAAATCGTCTTTTGTCGGATAGTCGGGCCAAATTTCCTCAATGCTTTCATAAGGCTGACCATCATCTTCAAGCTCCTGAAGGTTTTCAACTACTTCTAACGGAGCGCCTGTTCTGATTGCAAAGTCAATTAGCTCGTCTTTGGTAGCTGGCCAGGGAGCATCTTCAAGGTACGATGCGAGTTCGAGAGTCCAGTACATAATATTTTCGCCTATTAATAAGTTACTTTACTTTTTTGCAAAAGTAAAAAATTTGACATCTTTTAAAAGCTTAAAGCGAAAAAAAACAAAAATAATTGCTGTTCTAAAAATATTATTTTCTTTCTCGATTTAATCTTTTGTTGTTCAAATAGTTAACCATGGTATCAAGCCAATAATGTCTCCGCTGAAATCCCCAGCCCTCTATGTAGTTTTCGTATCATTTCAAGGGTTAAAGGCCTTTTCCTGTTCAATACCTCAGATACACGGCTGGCGCTGCCAAAGTAACTGATCAGGTCTTTTCTTTTCAGTCCCTGCTCTTCAATTCTCAGTTTTATTGCCTCAACAGGATCAGGCGGCTCAATCGGATAATGCTTCAATTCGTAATCCTCGACCAGGATCGATAGCAGTTCCAGTAATTCTTCCTCTGGGCTGTTTTCTTTACAATCCACAAGCGTATCAATGATTGCAAGATATTTTCGGTACTCTGGATCTGAGTGAACTGGCTTCAATTCAGATTTAATTTGTTCCAATGTGTTCATAACGTTCAAATGTTCTTAATGTCCTTAATCCTATCGTATTCTTTGTGTGTGCCTACGAATCTGATATATACGCGTTGCAGATTATACCGGAATAAAGCAATCAGCCTGTATTTGTTACTACAGATATTGAATACAATGCGATTGTTTCCAACTGTATCAGTCCTGGGATTATCCGCAATAACCTCATTGGGCGATTGGTAGTCCGCATTTTTTACTTTTTCGTACCAAAATTTCAGATCTTGTTCAGCGTCTGGATATTTCTGCCAAAAATCGTGCAATGTTCCCTTCGTAATTATTCTCACCCGACTAGTATTAAATTCCCAATTTGGTAAATTATATACAATATTGGGAATTTAATTCATTCCTCCAAATTCTCGATTCCGGTCCCGCTCAGCGATAAGCATTCAAAACCTTTTCGTAATTTCCCCAATCATTAGAAACATTAAAATATGACCATTGAAGTTTGTGCTTATTCCCTTGAATCCTGTATCAATGCACAGGCGGGAGGAGCCGGAAGAATTGAGCTGTGCGGAGGGTTGGGCGAAGGCGGTACCACGCCCAGCGCCGGATTGATTGAAGTAGTAAGGCAACATATTGATATCAACCTATATGTGATGATCAGGCCGAGAGGTGGGGATTTCGTGTATGATGTGTTTGAAGAAGAAATCATGCGAAAGGACATTGATCTCGCCAAAAAACTCGGTGCAAATGGTGTCGTACTAGGCATTCTTACCGCCGACGGCCAGGTGGATGTACAACGCACCAAAGCGCTTGTCGACTATGCTTACCCACTCAAAGTCACTTTTCACAGAGCGTTTGACCTCACGCCAGATCCGGTGAAAGCATTAAAGGCCGTAATCGAAACCGGCGCCGAAAGAATTCTTACATCCGGGCAAAAAGCTTCCGCTCCGCAAGGTATTGATCTGCTCCGCAAACTGGCCGAGGAGTCGAATGGTGCCGTTGAAATTATGGCTGGCGGAGGTGTTAACCATACCAATGCCGCTGAACTGGCGGCAGCAGGCATACATTCGCTTCACCTCACGGCGAAAGCATTCCGTCCGGGCCGACAGAAATATTTTCCCGAGGGAATTTCAATGGCCGGAGAGATCCCCGACGAGCGATCTGTTATGTACAGCGATCTCGCTCTTGTAGAGGCAATTGTACAAGTAGTTTCAGAGTAAAATCCCTCTTTTATCAGTAATGTTGAATTCGCCCCCCACTATATGAAATTTGTCAAAGCGATCATTTCCCTCATCGTTACTGGTGCCCTTATTTACGCATTGAACAGACCTTTGGGGCCTGCTCCTGCATTAGGGCCATTTCTGAGCCCGTTTACCGGCTTTTGGCAAAACGGCGAAGCGCCTGCTGATCCCAAAAGCAAGCAGGTTCTTAAACTGGGCGGGTTGAAAGATGAGGTGACCATTCGCTTTGACGATATGGGTGTCCCGCACATTTTCGCAAAAAACGATTTCGACCTTTTTTATGCCCAAGGCTATGTCACTGCCAAAGACCGCCTGTGGCAAATGGATTTGCAGACAAGAGCTGCGGCTGGAAGGCTTTCCGAAATACTGGGGGAAGTTACTTTGCCGCTTGATCAGCAAAGCCGCCGATTGGGAATGGGTTACGGCGCGGAAGCTAATTTGAAAATGGCTATGAGCGATCCTCATTCCAGCGAAGCATTACTTGCGTACACTGCGGGAGTTAATGCATACATTAGTCAGCTCGCACCAAAAGACTACCCTGTAGAGTTCAAGCTGCTTGGCTATAAACCGGAGCCCTGGCAGCCCATCAATACCATGTACGTGCTGGAACAGATGACATTGACTCTCGCGGGAAGGTCTAATGAAATCAATATGTCCAATGTTTTGAAAAAATATGGAAAAGAGGTAGTTGAACAGCTATTTCCGGACTACCCGATGCTGCAGGAAAGTCCTATCATTCCGGTCGGGACGAAGTGGGATTTTAATCCACTGCCTGTTCCAAGAGAAATTGTAGAACTGGAAACAGATGACAGCATTTCTTACAGCAAGAAGCCAGCAGGCACATTGCCGGAGAGGCAACCCAAAGAGGAAGGCATAGGGAGCAATAATTGGGCGGTGAGCGCTGAAAAATCAATGACCGGCTACCCGATTCTCGCCAATGACCCTCACCTCGACCTTTCGCTACCCTCGATATGGTACCAGGTGCAGCTTCATGGTCCCGATATGAATGTGTATGGTGTTTCGCTACCAGGTATTCCAAGTGTTATCATTGGCTTTAACCAGAATGTAGCCTGGGGAGTTACCAACGTGGACGCCGATGTTTTTGATTTATATAAAATTAAATTCAAGAGTGATGCTCGTAATTTTTATTGGCATGGCGATCAATGGAGACGGACCCGCAAACGAAAAGAGGTCATTCAGGTAAGAGGAAGACTAAAACCTTTCGAGGAAGAAGTTGTGTATACCCACCACGGGCCCGTCACCGAATCTGACAAGACCGCTGGGAAATTCCCAAACCTCGCTATCAAATGGATAGGACATGAGCCGGGCAACAGCTTCATTACATTTTATGAATTAAACAAGGCTAAAAACTACGACGACTACCGTCTGGCACTGACTAAATACGTCGGCCCGGCGCAAAACTTCGTTTTTGCCGATAACAGCAAGAATATTGCCATCACCGTCAATGGCAAAATACCATTGAAATATAAGGATCAAGGCAAGTTCCTCCTCGATGGTACCAATCCTTCGCACGACTGGAATGGCTGGGTTCCCGCAGATCAGAATCCTTTTGTAAAAAATCCGCCGCGCGGTTTTGTGAGCAGCGCCAATCAGTCTTCAACCGATCCTTCTTATCCTTATTATATCAACTGGTCATTTGCCCCTTCGGAAAGAGGAATACGGATCAACGAGCGGCTGGACGCCATGGTTAATGCCAATGCTGACAGCCTGAGATTGCTTCAGAATGACAATTTCAGTGTTCTGGCCAGGACGATACTCCCGAAATTACTGGATATCCTTCATGTAGCGGCGTTGAGCCCCGCCCAAAAAGCTGCTAAAATCACATTGTCGAACTGGAACTATCAAAACGCGCCGGAGTCCGTGGCCACAACCATATTTGAAGAATGGATGCCCATGCTGCGCAGTGCGATATGGGACGACGAATTTGGCTCTGATAAGGAACCGATGGCCATTCCTTCCCGTGACCGCACATTGTACCTGATATTGAAACAGCCCGAAGAAAAATGGTTTGACAACATCCATACACCTGAAAAGGAAACACTTTCCGACATTGTTTCAGGAAGTTTCAAAGCTGCATTGGATAGCCTGGTCGCCAGACATGGCCCTATGAGCCCGGGATGGCAATGGTCTAAAATAAAGGCGACCGAGATCCGTCATTTGAGCAGAAGCCTGAAACCCTTCAATGCGCCGCCGCTTACTACCGGCGGTGGAAGCAGTATTGTGAATGCGACTACTAAAAGAAAAGGGCCGTCGTGGCGGATGGTCGTCGAACTTGGGCCTACTCCACGTGCCTATGGAATTTACCCTGGCGGGCAGTCGGGTAATCCCGGTAGTCCTTACTATCTGAACTTGTTGAAAAAATGGGAGCATGGAGAGCTGAATGAGCTGATCTTCCTGAATTCCCCCGATCAGGACAATCCACATTTGACATCAAGGGTGATTTTACAAAAAAACTAAAAACATTCACTACATGAACTTTGCAATCATCATCATCCTGTCTGTCATATTGCAGCTTTTCGCTCCGTGGTGGGTAATCGCCATTGTCCCTTTAATTATACTTTTTTGGAGGCCTGCCACTACATCTGAAGCTTTCTGGACAGGGTTTGCAGGCATTGCGTTGCCGTGGCTGGCTTATGGCTACTATCTTCATTTTATTTCGGAGGGTGCGATGTCCGATCGCGTCGCCCAGATATTCTTTCTCCCCAATGGTATCCTGATTTTGATCGTAACAGCCCTTGTCGGCGGTCTGACGGGTGGTTTGGCAGGAATTGCAGGACATTACGTCCGCGAGGTTTTCAGGCAATCGCCAGTGAGGATTTCCGGCCGCACGTCATAATGTGGCTATAACCCAGGTGGGATATCCATTGTACTTAAACACAAATCATTATCTTTGCGGCTCGTTCAAAAAACAATAAACCTTAAAAACGTGAACAATAATACTTCGTTAATTTGGAACATCGTCCTTTCTTTGGCAGTAGCGGTGTTATTCTTTTTACATTTTTCCGGTAAGCCTTCAGGAGATTCCGGAGCAGTAGCAGACGGTGGTGTAGTCGCAGGCCGTCGTACAGTTTATGTTCAGGTAGACTCTCTTTTGAAAAACTACGAGTTTTTTAAGGATACCAGAAAAGAGCTTGAAAACAAGAATTTCCAGCTTGAAAATGAGTTGAACACAAAAGGACGTTCTCTACAAAACGAAGTCGCTTTTTTTCAACAAAAAGCACAAACCATGACTCCTGAGCAAGCACGCTCCACAGAAGCTCAATTGATGAAAAAACAACAGGATCTGGTAGCTTATCGCGACCAGTCGGCGCAGGCCCTGGGGCAGGAAGAAGCTAAAAAGAATGAAGAGCTTTATAAAAATATCAGATCTTATATCGACAAATACAACAAAGAGAATGGCTACGAATTTGTATTGGGCTACTCTTTGGGCGGAGGCATTTTGTTTGCCAACCCTTCTCTGGATGTTACCCAGAAGATCCTGGACGGCTTGAACAAAGAATACAAATCTTCAGGAAAACCAGCTGCTGCTGATTCTACTAAGAAATAATCAATACAGTAAAAAGCGAAAGCAGGCGGCTAATTGATAGCCGCCTGCTTTCGCTTTTATATCATTTCAAACTGGTATCTACACTGCCGACGAAGACAATTTCGCGCCAATGTACTCCCTGTTCATCCTTGCAATGTTCACCATACCGATCTCTTTTGGACATTCTGCCGAACAAGCGCCGGTATTGGTACAGTTTCCAAAGCCTTCTGCATCCATTTGAGCAACCATTTTCTCCGCACGGATCTCACGCTCAGCCTGTCCCTGAGGTAATAATGCCAGCTGCGATATCTTGGCCGAAACGAACAACATAGCCGACGCATTTTTACATGCAGCCACACACGCCCCGCAACCAATACATGCCGCAGCAGAAAACGCGTCATCCGCCGCTTCCTTCGCGATAGGCAGGCTGTTTGCATCCTGCGCATTACCGGTATTGACAGAAATAAACCCACCCGCCGAAATAACGCGGTCAAAAGCATCACGGTCCACAACCAGGTCCTTGATCACCGGGAAAGCCTTTGCTCTCCACGGCTCTACTACAATCGTATCTCCATCATTAAAAGAACGCATGTGCAGCTGGCAGGTTGTAACACCTTTCAGCGGGCCATGCGGACGGCCATTGATATACATGGAGCAGGCTCCGCAAATACCTTCACGGCAGTCATGATCAAACGATACAGGCTCTTTTCCTTCTACAATGAGCTGCTCATTTAATACATCGAACATTTCAAGAAATGACATATCAGGAGAGACATGGTCGAGCTTGTAATTCTCGAACCCTCCTGCTGTATCTTTATTACTTTGTCTCCAAACTTTCAGTGACAAACTCATATTTCCTTCCATACCTATATTCTTTATTACTGAGATTACTTTTTCTTATAAACTATAAATTCACTGTCGTAAGCGAGGTAATTCTTTCCGTATACATTCAAATCAGCGAGCTTTTCTTTTTGGCTGAAAACCCTTGCCTGGTCATATAATGTGGCAAAGGTTGCGGCTTCCTCTTTCGTAGCCCTACCCAAGTCCCACGGACGGAAAACGACCCAGTTTGGCTTCAAATAATTGATCAGCTGAACATAAGACTCTGTTTTCAATTCCTTTCTTGCATTGATCACCTTGGTATTACACAATCCGGGATAGTCATACATGGTCAATCCCGAATAAAATCCTATGTACCCCAATGGTTCAAGAAACACTGTTTCGTTCGGCGTCTTCGATTCTTCTTTCAGCCAGAGCCCGATTTCTTTTCTCAATCCATTCTCTATAATATCCTGCTGCCAACGCATTTGTAACAATCCGCCCGTATAAACCCAAAGCTGCGCGATCAGCAATATTCCCAGCACTCCTAGAGACAACCACTTTACATTTCCAGTGCCAGCTAATCCCTTCGCAGGTTGCGCCACTGCACATCCAAGGCTTACAAGGCATATCACCATCACAGCGGGTATGTACCAGGGATAGATCGTTGGTGAAAAAATATTCAGATACGATGCGATTAAAAATGCTGCGAATGACAAAAACCTTGCATTTGCATTGACTTTGGGAATAACCCAAAGAAAAACGGCAACGTATGTAACAACCTTCAATACAAATAATAAGACTGGTGGCCAGCTTTCATAATAATAATAGGCTGGCGCAAAAATCCATAAAAATGGCGCTTCCGAAGAAACAAAACCCATGAATACGGACTGCACATAATGCCAGGTCCTGTTCATAATACTCTCCGCCGTGAGCGTAAAGCCTTTGGCCAGAATCGTATTAGGGACTGGATTTCCATAGTACCACCAGGCAAAAAGCACCCATGGCAAATAGAACAAAATCCCTAGCATGCCGCCTTTGAAAAACGCTGCGAAATGTGTTTTGGAATTATTCCTGAACAACAGATAACCTAGCAAAAGAGACCCGATATGAATAAAAGCATCCGGGCGGCTCCACATTAAAAATGCAAAAATCAACCCAAGTCTCAGCGGATCCGGGTTACCCGTTTTAAACAGCTCCCTCACCAGCAGCACTATTCCTAGCAGCATAAAGGCCGTTTCCATACCATTAATGCTATAATCAATGCTCTTTTCATCAAATATCAGTGCCAGCGTCACCAGCAAAGCCGGCAAAATAGGCGCCTTAATGAATGTCGAAAATAAGTCAAAGATCAATTTCGCTACCAAACCGATCAGCAGCATATTAACAATTCTGAACGACCAGATTACTGCTTCATCGTCCCTCGTAATAAAATGAAGCAGCGCAGGTATCAGCGTTCCCAGTGGGGACGTGAATGAATGCACTCTTTCATTCATATTAAAAGTAAACCCCAACCCCTCAGATAAATTCTTCGATGCCCTGAAAGTAATGTACCAGTCTTCCCAACGATGATCCGTATAAACCGCAAAAAACAATGCTGACAAAATGCCAAGGACAAAAACCCCAAAGGATAATGCCTTCTGAACCGATACCGTCATGAAAAGACCTACTAGAGGTGTTGAGTTATATTAATGAGACAAAGATATATCTGTGTCATCATCAGGTATTAATCACTACTTGTAACTTCTCTGTGCAATCTTAATGTTCTCGTAAATGAGATCCTCTTTGTGAAGCTCCCATTCTTCCACGCCTTTATGCTCCCATGCCGAAACATACATATAGTTTTCGTCGTCACGGAGCGCTTCTCCTTCTTCCGTCTGAAACTCTTCCCGGAAATGGCCCCCGCAGGATTCATTTCTATCCAAAGCATCAATACACATCAATTCACCTAGTTCGATGAAATCTGCAACACGGTTTGCCTTATCAAGTTCAGGGTTAAAGTAGTTAGCAGTACCCATTACTTTCACATCGGACCAGAAATCTTTACGAAGCTGTCTGATCTCTTCAATCGCTTCCTTCAGTCCCTGTGCATTACGGGCCATACCGCATTTGTCCCACATGATCTTGCCTAATCGGCGGTGGAACAATTCAGGAGAAGTATTACCCTGAATACGCAGTAGCGTATCGATCCTTTCTTTAACCTCTTGTTCGGTTTTAACAAAAGCTTCGTGGTCTGTCGAGATTTTTCCGGTACGGATCTCACTCGCCAGGTAGGAACCAATGGTATAAGGAATTACGAAATATCCATCAGCAAGTCCCTGCATCAAAGCAGAAGCCCCCAAACGGTTTGCTCCGTGGTCGGAGAAATTCGCCTCTCCCAATGAGTACAAGCCTGGAACTGTGGTCATTAGGTTATAGTCAACCCAAAGACCTCCCATGGTGTAGTGTACCGCAGGATAAATCCGCATTGGTACTTCATATGGGTCTTCGCCGGTAATCTGCTTGTACATATCAAACAGGTTACCATATTTTTCTTTCACTACTGCCTTACCCCAAGTGGTAATGTCGGCATCGGAAGCATTATGAATGTTATTTTTATTGGCTTCACCACGTCCGTAACGTTCTACCGCAGCTGCAAAGTCAAGGAAAACAGCCAATTTTGACGTTCCTACTCCATAACCCGCATCGCAACGCTCTTTCGCAGCACGTGAAGCGATATCACGCGGTACTAAGTTACCGAAGGCAGGGTACCGGCGTTCCAGGTAGTAGTCACGCTCGTTTTCAGGAATTTCGTTCCCGGGACGGGTATCATTTTTGGCTTTCGGAACCCAGATACGTCCATCGTTACGAAGCGATTCCGACATCAAAGTCAGTTTAGACTGATGCTCACCGGAAACGGGGATACAAGTAGGGTGAATTTGCGTAAAACATGGGTTACCAAAGAATGCACCGCGTTTGTGGGCTTTCCAAGCAGCAGTAACATTGCTTCCCATGGCATTAGTCGACAGGTAAAATACGTTTCCGTAACCTCCTGTGCAAAGCAACACAGCGTGGCCCGCATGTCTTTCCAATTCACCTGTAATAAGGTTTCTGGCGATAATACCGCGGCATTTGCCATCGATATTAACAACATCCAGCATTTCGTGACGGTTGTACATTTTGACGGTACCCATCCCAACCTGGCGCTGCAGACCTGAATATGCTCCTAACAATAATTGCTGACCTGTCTGGCCCGCAGCATAAAATGTCCGTTGAACCTGCGTACCACCGAAAGAACGGTTGGACAGCAAACCACCATATTCACGTGCAAACGGCACACCGGCCGCTACACATTGATCAATAATATTACCCGAAACCTCAGCCAGACGGTGTACATTGCCTTCTCTGGCTCGGTAGTCACCTCCTTTAATGGTATCATAAAAAAGACGGTAAACCGAGTCACCGTCATTCTGATAATTTTTTGCAGCATTAATCCCTCCCTGCGCTGCGATCGAGTGCGCGCGACGTGGAGAATCCTGAAAGCAAAAAGCCTTTACCTTGTAACCCAGTTCAGCCAGCGTAGCCGCAGCAGAAGCACCGGCCAAACCGGTTCCCACTACGATAATTTCAAGGTTACGTTTATTGGCAGGGTTAACAAGCGGTACCGAAGACTTATATTTACTCCATTTGGTTTCAATCGGCCCCTGAGGTATTTTGGCATCCAGACGAGATGAAGTTGCCATATTTTGAATGTTATTTAATCGAGTGTTTTAAATAGAAATTTTAAGCATTGCTCCGCATAGCGCCGGTTAGTTCACCCAACCCAGATAAATGGAGATAGGCATTAAGGCGAAAAGGATTGGGACAATGATAGAAAAGGCCGTTCCTACGAACGAGATCAGGCCGTTGTATTTAACGTGGTTCAATCCCAGTGATTGAAAAGAGCTTTGAAAGCCATGAAGCAAATGCCAGAATAAGGAAATGCAACCTGCTACATAAATCAGTACCACCCAAATGTTCTGGAAAATGTCCAGCATCATGTTGTAAAGCGGAAGCTCCTCGCCCGTCGTAAACTGGTTGGTGCGATTTGGAATCCAGAAATGAGCAGTGTGAATGACCAGGAATATCAGTAACAATGTTCCCAGCAAGCCCATACTACGCGAATACCACGTACTGTTGGCGGATGGATTATTGACCTCATAATTGATCGGACGGGCCTCTCTATTATTTTTCCAAAGCAAGAGTCCATCCACGATATGAATGAGAAATCCTGCAACCAGACCAATTTCAAGCGTTCGGATAATCGGGTTAGTACCCATAAAATGACCCCAGTGAGTAAAAGTCTCTCCCCCGTCATTGTAAAAAATCATGGCATTAATGGTGGCATGAATCACCAGGAAGCTTATTAAAAAAAGTCCGGTAAGAGCCATCAGAAGTTTTTTACCAATGGAACTCGTTAACGTTTGTGAAAACCACGACATAGCAAACACGAATGGTTTTAGTGCAAAAAAAATAGGTATATTCAGAACCTTTCAAAGGTATATCACAAACGGGTGCAAGGCAAAAAAACCTTCCCATTTTTATAAAACCATATATTATTTATAATCATTATTAAGAATTATTCAATCTAAATAATATTTGTAACCGGCGAGCCGTTCCGCATGCGATAAAAGATATTTTTTTCGTTGAGTTTTTAATCCGGCGACCCAACAATCACGCTCATGAACTTTACTCTACGACCTTTTTCTATCATATTGTCTTTTTTGCTTCTGATTTGCGCCTTTGACGCCAGTGCCACGCATTTTAGGGCGGGTGAAATAACAGCCAGAAGGATTTCCGCTACTAACCTCACTTATGAGATCACACTGACAGCCTATTTTGACGTCACTCCCGCCGGTATCGAAGCTGCAAAAGCCGCCGTCTCTGTCGACTTTTATTTCGGAACTGATGGCCCCAGGAAAGTGGACCGACTGGTTTCATCTATCCGCGACATTGGCAATAATACTACTGTTAACAAGTACATTACGACCTATACATTCCGGTCGGCAGGCCAGTATCAGATCTCGGTCAAAATGGATAACCGGAATGCCAATACCCTTAACCTGAACAATGGCGTACAGACAAACACCATTAACTTCTACGTTCACAGCACATTGGAGATCAATGCAAACTTTGGCCTTAACCAAACACCGGTACTGTTAAATCCTCCGATAGACATTGCTGCCGTTGGACAGCGGTACATTCACAATCCCAATGCTTTTGATGCAGATGGGGACAGCCTGTCATACAAAATGTTTGTCCCGCAACAAAGCCTCACAGGCAATGGCGTCGGAACCGATATTATCTACAAAGACCCGAACCAGGTCACCCCTCCCGGACAAACAGAGGCAGGCGTTTCTCCCGCGACTTTTAGCATTAACGAGGTCACGGGGGACCTGATTTGGGACGCTCCCGCGACCAAAGGCCAGTATAATGTGGCATTTATGGTTGAAGAATGGCGGGACGGTTTCCTGATTGGCAAGATCGTAAGAGACATGCAGATTCTCGTGGAAGACGCCCGCAATGACCGTCCGCTCGTGGACCCGTTACCGGAAATATGCGTCGAGGCCGGGACATTGATTAACCAGCAGGTCAGGGCTACGGATAAAAATGGTGATAAGCTTACCCTCACTTCGACAGGTGGTGTTTATGAAGCTTCGTTGATTTCGCCTGCGCTGGCCAAGTTTAATGTTGCTCAGCAGGGTTCACAAGGTACCGTCGCCGGTCAGTTTACCTGGCAAACTTCCTGTAACCACATCAGGCTCGAACCTTATGATGTGCTTTTCAAGGTAGAAGATGGGGCGAGACCTGATGTCAACCCGTCCCTTTTCCGAAAGCTTGTCGATATGACTACCCTCAGCATCCGGGTAGTAGGGCCAAGACCGCTTGGGTTAAAAGCCACCGCTGCTACTGATCCGGCAGGTACCGCCTACCGCCTCACCTGGGACGCTTACAGATGCCAGGTTGCAGGTGCCAGGATCGTTATTTATAGAAGAGAAAGCTGCTCTGATATTCCGGAAGATGTATGTATTACCGGTATTCCGGCAGGATCAGGATATGAAGAAATTGGTCGTGTCGCTGTCAATGAAACCACTTACCTGGACAATGATAATGGCAATGGGCTGCGCCCGGGTGTCTCTTACAGCTACCGTCTGGTGGTCGAGTTCCCTCGCCCTGGCGCCAATGCCGGTGAGCCTGGCAACCTGATCGGTGGCGGGGAAAGCGTTGCTTCCGATGAGTTCTGCCTTAACCTGCCTATGCTGATGCCGGTTATTACCAATGTTACCGTTGATTCTACCAGTGAAACCAAAGGGGTTATCACTGTTAAATGGACCAAACCAGCCGCTTCGTCAGGATTGCCTGCCCAGTACAGGCTTTTCAGGGCAGTAGGGCAAACCGGTACTGCCTTCACCCAGATCGCCACCATCAATACCAACCTGACGCCAGGCGCGCCGGATACGATCTTTGTGGACAGAAACCTGAACACATTGGTCAATCCTTATAACTACAAATTGGAATACTGGTACACCCAGGGTGGACAGCTTGTCAAGCTGGACGATGCCGAAACTGCCAGCAGTGTACGCCTCGAACAGAATGCGGCCCAGCCTAACCAGGTTGGTATCAAATGGGCAGCCTTAGTGCCCTGGGACAATTCCAACCGGACACACAGGGTGTACCGTGAGGATAAAACCAAGCCAGGCACCTTCAACCGCATTGCTGATGTGACCGTGCAGGGACCACAAACATTCACTTTTACAGATGATGGTTCGGACAAATATGCTGCCGACGGGACAGTCAACATTACCATTGTCAAGGATTCGACATATTGCTATAAAGTAGAAACAGTGGGTTCGTATAACAATAGCCAGATCAAACCGGCCGTACTTTATAACTTCTCGCAAATCCTTTGTGTGTCTTCTTCGGATACTACCAAGCCATGCCCGCCGGTACTGACGCTCGACCCGCTCAATTGCGATTCCTTGCAGGCGCATCCCGAGGCTTTCTGCGACTCCCCTACTTTTACAAATCATTTGTCATGGACTTACCCACAGTCGGTTGGCGGCAAAGACTGTGACCCGAATGTGTTTGCCTACAAAATATATTATGCCCGTTACGAAGGCGATACCCCTGGCCTGATCGCTACCGTGACCACACCGCCTTCCCCATTGTCGACTACCTACGACCATCAGGGGCTGACTTCTTTTGCAGGATGTTACTTTGTTACAGCTGTCAACAGGTTTGGAAGTGAGAGTGCGCCGAGCAATCTTGTTTGTAAAGACAACTGCCCGATGTATGTGCTGCCCAATGTATTTACCCCTAATGGTGATTTGAAAAACGATGTCTTCCAGCCTTATGAATGCCCTGCATTTGTTCAGTCACTTGAATTCAAGGCTTTCAACAGATGGGGAGCGCAGGTGTTCTCTACAAAAGATGTCAACATCAATTGGAATGGTAAAACCAATTCAGGCAAAGACCTCGCTGCCGGCCAGTATTATTATGAGGTAACCATCTATTTTGAATCATCCAAAAAAGTAACCACGCCGACTACCATCAAAGGATGGGTACAACTGCTCAGGTAAACCCCTCCCAGATGCCCCCTATTTGTCATACGGCCAGATTATGACAATTCATATATGATTTAGTAAGTTGTTTTGTATGTTTACAAAATGACTTACTATATTCATTCGGTAAGCACACATTTTTATTCAAATTTTCGTTGATTTATAATAGTTGGCGGGTAGTAATATCTGCGGCAACCTCTATCTAAATTAGCTCGACTCTCATATTTATGCGATCTGTTTTACAAATTTTCTCGCTTGCCCTTTTTCTGGCTTTTCTGTGTAGTGGTTATGAGGTAATGGCAACGCACATTCGTGCCGGTGAAATCACAGCCCGAAGAATATCAACAACAACGCACAGATACGAAATCAAGCTGACAGCCTACTTTGACATGCAAAATGGAGAAGGCGCGGCCAACGCCCAGAACAGTGTTTTCTTTACGATTGGAAACGTAAGATCGACCGGTACTCCGGTAGTATTGGAAGCCCCAAGGATCCAGCCGATCCCCAACATTGGCAATAACACGACCCAGAACACCTACATCATCAATTATACATTCCCGACTGCCGCTACATACAGGATTTCATTTGAAGAAGACAACAGGAACAATGGTATCCTGAACATTGGTCCTCCTCCTACTCAGAACCTGAACTTCTATGTAAGTACCATTCTGGAAATCAATGCGAACTTTGGCCTTAACCAGACGCCGGTACTGCTGAATGCACCCATTGACCTTGCCGCAGTTGGCCAGCGATACATCCACAACCCAGGTGCTTTTGATGCCGATGGAGACAGCCTTGCCTACCATTTGTTTACTCCGCAAAGAAGTGGTGTAAATGGCGCCGGTATTAACCTGCAATATGTTAATCCGAACCAGATTGGCGCTCCGGGACAAACAGAGGCCGGTGCTTCTCCTGCGACATTTAGTATGGATGAGATTACAGGGGATCTCGTCTGGGATGCTCCTGTCACGAAGGGTTATTATAACGTCGCATTTGTCGTCGAGGAATGGCGGGATGGTTTTTTGATCGGGCAAATAGTCAGGGATATGCAGATCATTGTCGACGATGCCCGAAACGATCGCCCACTCGTGGACCCGTTACCGGAAATCTGCGTCGAGGCAGGTACATTCATTAACCAGCAGATTAACGCTACCGATAAGAATGGCGATAAATTGACCCTCACTTCAACAGGAGGGGTATATCAAGCTTCACTCATTACTCCTGCCCTGGCCAAATTTAATGTTGCTCAGCAAGGCTCACAAGGCACTGTCACCGGACAGTTTACCTGGCAAACTTCCTGTAACCACATCAGGCTCGAACCTTATGATGTGCTTTTCAAGGTAGAAGATGCCGCGGGACCGAATGCCAATCCCTCCCTTTTCCGCAAGCTTGTCGATATGACTACCCTCAGCATTCGGGTATATGGACCCAAGCCACTTGGACTGAAAGCGGTTGCCGCCACCGATCCAGCGGGTACTGCCTACCGCCTTACCTGGGATGCTTATAAATGCCAGGTTGTCGGCGCTAAGATCGTTATTTATAGAAGAGAAAGCTGCTCTGATATTCCGGAAGATGTATGTATTACCGGTATTCCGGCAGGATCAGGCTATGAAGAAATTGGTCGTGTCGCAGTCAATGAAACCACTTACCTGGACAATGATAATGGCAATGGGCTGCGCCCGGGTGTCTCTTACAGCTACCGTCTGGTGGTCGAGTTCCCGCGCCCTGGTACCAATGCCAATGAGCCCGGCAACCTGATCGGTGGCGGGGAAAGCGTTGCTTCCGATGAGTTCTGCCTTAACCTGCCTATGCTGATGCCGGTTATTACCAATGTTACCGTTGATTCCACCAGCGAAACCAAAGGGGTTATCACTGTTAAATGGACCAAACCAGCCGCATCCTCAGGACTACCTGCCCAGTACAGGCTTTTCAGGGCGGTAGGACAAACCGGTACTGCCTTCACCCAGATCGCCACCATCAATACCAACCTGACGCCAGGCGCGGCGGATACCATCTTTGTGGACAGAAACCTGAACACATTGGTCAACCCTTATAACTACAAATTGGAATACTGGTACACCCAGGGTGGACAGCTTGTCAAGCTGGATGATGCCGAAACTGCCAGCAGTGTACGCCTCGAACAGAATGCGGCCCAGCCTAACCAGGTTGGTATCAAATGGGCAGCCTTAGTGCCCTGGGACAATTCCAACCGGACACACAGGGTGTACCGTGAGGATAAAACCAAGCCAGGCACCTTCAACCGCATTGCTGATGTGACCGTGCAGGGACCACAAACATTCACTTTTACAGATGATGGTTCGGACAAATATGCTGCCGACGGGATTGTCAACATTACCATTGTCAAGGATTCGACATATTGCTATAAAGTAGAAACAGTGGGTTCGTATAACAATAGCCAGATCAAACCGGCTGTACTTTACAATTTCTCGCAAATCCTTTGTGTGTCTTCTTCGGATACTACCAAGCCCTGCCCGCCGGTACTGACGCTCGACCCGCTCAATTGCGATTCCTTGCAGGCGCATCCCGAGGCTTTCTGCAACTCCCCTACTTTTACAAATCATTTGGCATGGACTTACCCACAGTCAGTAGGCGGCAAAGATTGTGACCCGAATGTGTTTGCTTACAAAATATACTACGCCCGTTACGAAGGCGACACACCCGGCCTGATCGCTACTGTGACCACACCGCCTTCGCCATTGTCGACTACCTACGATCATCAGGGGCTGACTTCTTTTGCAGGATGTTACTTTGTTACAGCCGTCAACAGGTTTGGAAGTGAAAGCGCTCCGAGCAACCTTGTTTGTAAAGACAACTGCCCGATGTATGTGCTGCCCAATGTATTTACCCCTAACGGTGATTTGAAAAACGATGTCTTCCAGCCTTATGAATGTCCCGCATTTGTTCAGTCACTTGAATTCAAGGCTTTCAACAGATGGGGAGCGCAGGTGTTCTCTACAAAAGATGTCAACATCAATTGGAACGGTAAAACCAATTCAGGCAAAGACCTGGCTGCCGGCCAGTATTATTATGAGGTGACCATCTATTTTGAATCATCTAAAAAAGTAACCACGCCAACTACCATCAAAGGATGGGTACAGTTGCTCAGGTAGTGCCCACCTTTTTTCTTTCGTCATCAAGTATTTCCTTTGTAGCCCGGTTAACAGCCGGGCTTTTTGTTCACTATGAATAATCTAAACACAGTAAATATGAAAAGGGCTTACATTTTCCCCGGCCAGGGTTCCCAGTTTAAAGGAATGGGACTCGATTTGTACCAATCATCAGATTCAGCCAAGGCTTTGTTTGAAAAAGCAAATGAGATACTTGGTTTTGATATAACCAAAATCATGTTTGAAGGCACCGACGAGGAGCTCAAACAAACCAATGTTACCCAGCCCGCCATTTTCATACATTCCGTAATCCTTGCCAAGATCAGCACCGATTTTGCTCCTAATATGGTTGCAGGGCATTCACTGGGCGAGTTTTCCGCATTGGTAGCAGCCGGTGCATTATCGTTTGAAGACGGGCTTGCACTGGTAGCCAAACGGGCAGACGCCATGCAAAAAGCCTGTGAGATCCGCCCGTCCACAATGGCAGCGATCCTAGGCCTTGCCGACAACATCATTGAAGAAGTATGTGCGGGGATCACCGACGAGATTGTGGTTCCGGCGAATTACAACTGCCCTGGACAGGTTGTGATCTCCGGTACGATCGAAGGCGTTGAAAAAGCGTGCGAATTGTTAAAAGCCGCCGGTGCCAAACGCGCATTGATACTACCCGTTGGAGGTGCATTTCACTCCCCTTTGATGGAGCCGGCACGCGAAGAATTGGCGTCGGCCATCCATGCAGCCGAGTTTCAGGCACCGATCTGTGCGATTTATCAAAATGTAAATGCCAAACCTGCGACAGAAATTTCAGTCATTAAAACCAATTTGATCTCGCAGCTGACTGCACCCGTAAGATGGACGCAATCCGTTGAACAAATGGTAGTTGACGGCGCCGAAACCTTCATTGAATGTGGTCCGGGAAAGGTTTTACAGGGGTTGGTAAAGAAAATTTCAAGCCAGGCAGAAATAAAAAGCATTTAATTTTTTTGCCAAATACTTGACAACTTAAACTCCCCGTATTACTTTTGCACCACTGTTTACGGTTTTGGCCGATGGTGTAATGGTAACACAGGACATTTTGGTTGTCTTATTCAGGGTTCGAGTCCTTGTCGGCCAACAGTAAGTTAAAAGAGCTCATCGAAAGTGAGCTCTTTTTTTATGCCTTCCTTTTTAAGAATCGATACAAATTAGTCGACGAAATACCCATTTTTCTCTTTCAATGAGGCGTTTTTATCGATAAGTGCTAGTTTAGGCTACCAAATAGAAAAAATGGTGACTTATAATATTTTACTCGTATAATATTTCCATATGAAATATTACATTTACCATGTTTTAACCTAAACGGCACCCATATGAAAATTGACAAAGTTAAAAAGCGTGATCGAGAGCGGACAAAGAGTAAGATCCTCCGTGCGGTCGGCGAAGTGATTGAGCAACACGGTACTGAAAAAGTAGGCGTGAATCTTATTGCCAGGACGGCGGGCGTAAACAAAGTACTCATTTACAGGTACTTCGAGAGCGTCGACGGGCTCATGGAGCAATATGTAAAATCGGGCGAATATACCTCTACCACCAGCACCGAGTACATCGACAACATTCCGCAGCTCGCGCCCGAAGAACGCGGGAAGGTACTGACAGGCCTCATGCACACTTTTATGAATGACCTACGTGAACGCAAGGCTACCCGCGACCTGCTGAGGTGGGAAATCGGGACCGGCAAATCGATGCTGTCTGAGGCCCGCAACCAGGTGGCATTACGGATTTTGAGTAAAATAGGAGATCTACCCCACTACAACGACACCAGTGCACTTGTAACATTTCTCACAGCCGGCATTTATTACATGACCATTTCTACTGACTATCGTGAAAAAATGATAGATGTTGACCTTCATTCAGACGACGGATGGAAACGGATAGAAAAAGTCATCGAACGGATTATTGTCGACGTCAGAAGCTGATATAAAAACACAAAAAGAGTCCTTCCGGCCATTCGGAAGGACTCTTTTTTTATGAATTGAAAATAAACCATTCTGCATAACCTATATTTGTTTCTCTGATTTTGCTGCCCTGATGGCGCAAAACCGATTGAACAATTATGAGTGTATTAAAAAAACTGGCCAGCGAAACCGCGACATACGGTATCAGTACCATGCTGGGCCGCTTCCTGAATTACCTGCTGGTCGCACTTCACACCAAACTTTTTGAACCTGAACAAATTGCCGCCCAGGGCCAACTTTATGCCTACGCCGGATTGGCGATGGTACTGTATACCTTTGGCATGGAAACTGCATTTTTCCGGTTTGCCAGGCAAGAAACCAACCGGAAACAATATTATAATCTCATCCTCAGCGCAGTGATTCTGGTCAGTGTGTTCTTTTCAGGACTAATCTTTGTTTTTGCAGAAAGCGCTGCCGAATTTATCAAATACCCGGAAAGTGTCTCGATTGTCAGGATGTTTGCGGTCATTATGGCTATTGATGGCATTGTTTCCATTCCTTTTGCAAGGCTGCGGCTGGAAGGGAAAGGGAAAAAATTTGTGATCATCAGGGTTACCAACATCCTGATTAACATTTTCCTTAACTTATTCTTCCTCATTGTTTGCAAAGACATTTACACAGGTGAATATTTAGCTTTTCTCAAACCTGCTATTGCCATTTTCTACGATCCGATGCATGCGCCGGATTACATTATCATGGCCAACCTCATCGCCAATTTGCTGTTTTTCTGGCTTTTACGGAAAGAATTCTCGGATTTCAGGTTTGTATTTGATAAAACCCTTTTCAAGCCGGTATGGGTGTATGCTTTCCCTATCCTGGTCATGAATGCGGGGGGCGTTGTAAACATGCTTTTCGACCGCGCGTTCATTCAGTTTCTCCTTCCCAGAGATTTTTACCCGGGCCGTACCAGCAAACAGGCGATTGGTATTTACGTACAGTGCTATAAGTTGTCGATCTTCATGAACCTGGCCATTCAGGCATTCAAATATGCTGCCGAGCCTTTTTTCTTTTCCAAAGGTGAAGACAAGAATGCGCCGGAGGTATTTGCAAAAGTTACCAAATACTTTACCATCATATGTGTGGTCATGTGGGTAGGCATATGCCTGAACCTGGATTTGTTTGCGGAATTATTCCTGAAACAAAAGATCTACCATGAAGGCTTGTCGGTAGTTCCGTGGCTGTTGGCGGGCTATATGTTTCTGGGGATTTATTACAACCTGGCAACGTGGTTCAAGCTCACCGACAAGACAGAGTATGGAACCTGGCTCACATTGACCGGTGCGCTGATCACTATTCTTAGTAGCTTCCTGCTCGTTCCGGAAATTGGCTATTTAGGCTTTGCAATTGCTTTTGCATTGTCAGGTTTCACAATGCTCGCTTGCTGCTATTATTTTGGACAAAAGTATTATCCTGTCCCCTACGACGTTACCTCCGCTTTGGGATACATTGGAGCGGGTACGCTTCTGATATACGCCTCAACCCTGTTCAAGATTGACAATCTGCTGATCTCAGTACCTGTTCACATGCTGATACTCGCCATCTTTTCGGGCGTTGCATTTTTGATAGAAAGAAAGAATATTCCTTTTTTAAACAAAAAATAGAAGACTAGGGCTGCATTTCCCTGAGCAATTTATTGGAGAATAGAAACTCTTTTAATTCCGGTACGACTGTCTTGGTGATCTCCGTGTTGACGCCCTCCCAGAGCTTGCTACCCTGATAAAGGAACATGATGTTTTGCCCGATCTCCATCACCGAGTTCATATCATGCGTAATGATAATGGTCGTGATCTGGTACTCTTCGGTTATTTCCTTGATCAGTTCATCAATTTTAACAGAAGTAAGCGGATCGAGGCCGGAGTTAGGTTCATCACAAAAAAGGTACATAGGGTTCATCACAATCGCACGGGCAATACCCACCCTTTTTTTCATCCCTCCACTGATCTCAGAAGGCATTCTTTTGGCGGCCGCTTCCAGCCCCACACGCTGTAAACAAAATGCCACGCGCTCCTGCTTCTCCTGCATAGTCTGCTCGGTGAGCATATCCAACGGAAAACGGACATTCTGCTCTACTGTTTTGGAATCGAAAAGCGCACCCCCCTGAAACAATACGCCCATTTCACGCCGGATTGACTGCTGTGTTTCCTTATCGCAATTGTAAAAGTCGCGACCATTGTACAACACACTACCCCCGTCGGGTTTGACGAGGCCGATCATACACTTCAGCAAAACACTTTTTCCGGTTCCGCTGCCACCTATGATCAAATTGGTCTGTCCCTTTTCGAATTTTGAAGATATTCCCTTTAGAACTTCCTTACCGTTAAAAGCTTTGGCTATATTATTTACTTCAATCATCTTTTTGATCTTGTTGTAACTATCCCGGCGGCTTGGACTAATGCTTTTACAATAACAGTTGGGCTAACAGATAATCCGCGATAAGAATGGATATACAGCTGTTCGTTACCGCTTCTGTACTTGACCTACCTACCTCCAACGCTCCACCTTCCGTAAAAAATCCTTTGAATGAAGATATTGTGGCAATTAAAAACCCAAACACCAGCGGTTTGACACACATAAAGAAAATGTTATACGGCACAAATGAATCCCTGATCCCGTACAAATAATCCCTTTCCGTGATCACGCCCGTCAGCGTACCAGCCAGATAACCCCCTAAAATACCCAGAAATGCCGAAAAAATAACGAGCATCGGGAATGTAAACATCGCTGCAATCACCTTCGGAAGCACCAGATAGGACGACGAATTGATCCCCATTACTTCCAGTGCGTCGATCTGCTCGGTGATGCGCATGGTACCTAATTCGCTGGCAATGTTGGAGCCTACTTTCCCTGCGAGCACGATGCAGGTAATGGTAGGCGCGAGTTCGAGTATTTCCATATCCCGAACGATCAGGGCCACTGTGGAAATAGGGATAATGGGGCTAACCAGGTTATATGCTGTTTGAATGCAGGATACTGCGCCTATAAATGTAGAGACGATCGCAACAATAAATATCGAGCTCACTCCTATACCCACACATTCCTCCATCAGCCTGCGCCAGTAAACCGACAATTTTTCCCCTTTCCCGAACAATGTCCCTAAAAAAATAAAGTATTTCCCGATTACAGACATGATATCTAGATTGTATTCAATATTTTCGGGGAAATTAGGCAAAAAAAGAAGTAATCAGAAAAATGAATCCATTAGCGGTAGTAACCGGCGGGACAAAAGGAATAGGCAAAGCGCTAATTGAACGGTTCATGAGCGGTGGTTTTGACATAATTACCTGTGCGAGAAACCTTCATGACCTGGAAGATCTTGAAAAAGAAATGAAAGGCCTTTTTGGCGATTCAACATTATATTATTTACCGGCTGATCTTTCCCTGCGGGCCAATGTGGATGCATTTCTGGATTTTGTCAAATCAAAAAACAGATTTACAGAGGTACTTATCAACAATACGGGCGTATTTATTCCCGGGCAGGTCCATAATGAATCCGAAGGCACATTGGAAAAAACAATGGAGACCAACGTTTACAGCGCATATCACCTCACAAGAGGTTTTGTCGGCGACATGATGGCGAACCGGAAAGGGCACATTTTTAACATCTGCTCAACGGCGAGCATTATGGCTTATCCCAATGGCGGGTCCTATTGTATTTCCAAATTTGCGCTCTACGGCATGACAAAGGTACTCCGTGTAGAGATGGAGCCTCATGACGTGAAAGTGACCGCTGTGCTCCCCGGAGCTACCTTAACGGACAGCTGGAAAGGTGTGGATTTGCCGGAGGAACGTTTTATCGATCCGAAAGATGTAGCTGACGCCATTTGGGCCGCTTACTCGCTTTCCCCGCGTGCCGTGATGGAAGAAATTTTAATCCGGCCACAGCTTGGAGATTTGGATTGATTAGTAAAGAATAGAGCAATTTTACTAAATTGCCGCATTTTTAAAATTATTTATTAAACCCATATTTCATTTCATGGAACAATACCTCGGTATAGACGTGGGCGGTACTAACGTAAAAATGGGGATCGTTGACGCTACGGATGGAAGAATTTCAAATTTTTACAGTCACGATACCGCCAGCTGGCGTAGTTCAGGGCATTTTATAGAAAGATTAGGAGATGCGATAGCGTTACAGCTTGTTGAATATCCGGAGGTAAAAAGAGTAGGAATCGGTGTTCCCGGACTCACGACCAGAGACCGGACTACATTGATAGAAATTACTGCTATCCCTGAAATTGATGGCATTGCCATTGTTCCTGATCTGAAAGAAAGATTTCCAAGCCACGATTTTTATCTTGAAAATGATGCCAATGCTGCGGCGTTGGGTGAGTATTATTTTGGAGAAGACAAACTTCCTGAGGACTACATTTTCGTAACGCTCGGAACCGGTATCGGCGGTGCTGCTATTATTGATAAGAAAGTTTTCAAAGGCGGTGGCGGTAATGCTATGGAGCCAGGCCACGTTCCATCCAAGAATGGAAAAGTGCTGGAACGTAACATTGGCAAGAAAGAACTGCTCGACCTGGCCAATGCCATGCGTGCCGAATACACAGGCCAGACGCAGCTTCCTGACGACGGGACTATCTCTACTACCGGCCTCGTTGCTGCTGCTTCGAAAGGCGATGAGCTTGCGAAACAGGTATTTCACGAAATGGGTTACCTGCTTGGAGAAGGACTTGTGTCGATGATCCGTATCCTGGACATTACAACTATTTTGATCGGCGGTGGTATTTCTGCATCGTTTGAATTTATTTTGCCAGCCATTAATGAGCGTTTTGAATACTGGCTAACGCCTTATTACTTAAAGACTATCACCATTAAACGCGCCACTTTGGCTAATGACGCAGGCTTGCTTGGTGCTGCTTCACTGTGTTTCGATTGATTTTTTTTCCAACTAATTTATACTCAATAACGTCCTTTATTTCTATTCACCTTTTAACGTTCTGATGAAGTTATCTGTTATCGTTCCTGCTTACAATGAGGAAAAGACAATTTGGAAAGTATTGGATAAACTCAAATCTGTTGAACTGATTGGCGGCTTTCAAAAGGAAATAGTAATAGTCAACGATTGTTCGTCGGACAACACGGAAGGCGTAGCGAAAAGGTTTATTGAGGAAAATCCGCAGATGGAGATAAGCTATTATCGCCATGAATACAATCAGGGTAAGGGAGCGGCCTTACATACGGGCATTCGCAGGGCCATCGGTGACTACATTATCGTGCAGGATGCCGACCTCGAATATGACCCGCAAGAATTTAATATCTTGCTAAAACCGGTAATTGAAGGATATGCTGATGTGGTGTACGGCTCCCGCTTTATGGGTGGGAGACCACACCGCATCCTCTTTTTCTGGCATACGATCGGCAACAAATTCCTTACTTTCCTGAGCAACATGTTTACCAATCTCAATCTGACGGATATGGAAACATGCTACAAACTTTTCAGGGCCGACATTCTCAAAGGGTTGGTATTGCTTGAAAACCGCTTTGGCTTTGAACCAGAAGTCACGGCCAAAATCTCTAAAGTCCCAAAAATCCGAATATATGAAGTAGGCGTCTCCTACTACGGCCGGACCTACGACGAAGGCAAGAAAATTAACTGGAAAGATGGTTTCCGCGCCCTGTACTGCATTGTCAGGTACGGACTGGGCCGTTAGAAAACTCATAGTAGCCTCAGGATAATTTTTGAAATCCAATTTCTTTTTTCCTCCGTAGATATGGAGCACTTTATCAAATTGATAAAGTGGTAATCCAAGCACCCCGCTTCTACGAATGAAAAGATTGATACTACTGTTTTTATTTACAGGATTATTTATTCGTACAACTTATGCCCAACCATCCGGCATAGCCATCCTGGACAAAGTGCCTGCCGACATGCAGCTTTTTGCAAGAGACAGCACCGGGCAGGCAGATGTGGATTTTCTGGGCAGGGTACAAGAGCCCGGATATGCCTATCTGTCTGTCATAAAATTCAGGGACAAGACAAGAAGCGGTTATCAAAGAAAAGATCTTCAATATAACGGCGCACAAGCTCCATTTAACTTTTCGTTCAAAATCAAGGCTGAGCTTGCCGAGTATTCGTTTGAAATTTACGCCTGCAAGTCAAAATCTGACTCCGTGCTGATCGCCAGACGCGATAACATTGTCGCCGGTGATTTTTACCTGATTTACGGACAATCCAACGCGGTAGCCTGGGAGATAGACTACCAGTACAGAAACGAGTTTGCACGGACATACGGATCTTCGGGAGGTGCAGCTGCATGGGGTTTAGCAAATGACATTGGTCAGCGCGTAGGTATATTCGGAATTGAATTTCAGAGAAGCATTGCTGAAAAATACCAGGTTCCTACATGCGTCATCAACGGCTCCGCAGCAGGCGCTTCCCTACTCGCTCTCACCGAAAGATCGAGCTTCTACGGATACCTGCTGAATGCGGCGAAAGAATCTGGATTGCTGCCTTCTTTGAAAGCCATATTTTTCTGGCAGGGCGAAACAGAGGCCTCGTCTGATGATCCGCTAACCTGGGCTCCGCGTTTTGACAAATTGGTGAAAATGTGGCAGGAAGATTACCCTATGGTTGAAAAGATATACCTTTTTCAACTTCCTCTTTTCGGCGGCGGCGCATATGACGACCGGATTGGTCTCTTGCGGGAACAACAAAGAACAATGGATCGAAAGTATCCCATTATTCAGCCTTATGCAGCTCTGGGCGCCGAAGGATGGAATGGATTTCACTATGGCTTAGAGGGATACCTGCAAGTGGGTCGCGACCTGGCGGATTTGGCGGGATTTTATCATTATGGTCAAAAAGAAAAGATTTCTTCACCCAGCTTGCAGAAGGCATTTTATTCTACATCTAAAAAGGATGAAATAACAATGGTTTTTGAAGATTACCAGCGGATGGTCTATCCTAATGACACAACAGCTGTGAACATTGAAGGAAGCCAGGAAAGCTCTTCCGTTTTTACTATGAAAGACTTTTTCTATCTGAATGCTGAGTGGAAAAAACTGGCGTCAGGCAGAGCAGAGGCCAATAGGATCGTTGTGAAGCTAAAAGAGGCTGCGAATGATTCTACGATTAAATATCTTCCTTCCAAATATCATTACTCGGGGCTGTTGAGTGCCGCCTGGGTGTACATTGGACCGTTTCTTAGAAATACCAAGGGGCAGCGCGCGTTTGCTTTTCACCATAATAAGATTTTTCCTTACACGGATTTGGGCGCGATAACGCTCGTATCTAACGAACAAGATCACCAGGTGGTCCTAAGCTGGAATAAACTGCCAAATGTAGCCGGGTACATGTTGGAGCGATTTGATGCTGCGGACACACTTGGTACACATGAGATATTGCATTTCCCGGCAAGCCAGTTCAAATATGAAGACCCATCAGCAAAAAAAGGAATTGAATACATTTATCGAATCAGAGGTTATACGGATCAATCTGAATCGAATTTATCGTCTACAACAATTACCAAGCAGGGTGACGATCTCCTGCAAGAGATAAGCATTATGATCTATCCTAACCCAGTAACCGATTTTATCAATATTGCTTCCGGCACAGCTAATATCAGCCTGGTGGAACTGTTTTCTGCAAGTGGTAAAATGTTTAAAAATGTGAGTTATGAAGGCAAGGATTGGGTCACATTCAATGTGAATGATTGTAGTAGTGGCCAGTATATTCTGAGGGTTTATTATGGAGACAAGTCGAGCGCCCGCAGAGTTTTGCTGATGCATTGAGCAATCGGCAGCCATTTTTACTAGTGGTTGACTGGGTATACCTCATATAGTAAATTCCCTACCGCCGCCCGCTATTTTTATTGAGTAGAAATCGCTCGAAGAATGTACCCTTTCGCAATGAATATTGCTTTACTACTTCTTTCCCGTTTTTTTGATAGGCGCTTTCCAGCAGGTCGTAGTACTCGTCGCGGGCGCTGCGCGGGACCGGATTTTCAATCGTATTTCTGTGTCCTTTTAAAACAAAAAGCCTTTCATAGTAAAATTTCAGCGGGCTGACGCCATTCAATGCCCAGAACAAAATCCCTAATGTTAAGATCCTCTTCTTGAAAATCAGTTTGGAGTTTGTAACAATTACGTAGGCGATTGATATACTAAAAACCATCTGCGGCACCACCGACGAGCGAATATTGAGATCATTGTAATACCCGATTTGGAACAGGGAAACAATGACCAGAAAAACGAGAGAAACCAGCAATGCATCACGATCGAACTGCATGAGTCGTTTTCCAAAAAACAGAAACCATATTCCATACGCGACACCCAGGTAGGCCAGGTAGTAAACCCACCAATAATCCGCGTTGGTTTGCCACAGTGCGCGGTTACTTTCCATCGTGGTGGCCTCCGAGCTTGTTAAAAACAGCACAACGGGCAGATATGCGATAAGCAGCGGTATGGCATACAGTACCTGATCCAGGAAGAATGTCCTTCCCTCTTTCGAGACATTTTTAACAAAACTCATTACTAAAAACCCAAGCAAACCAATCGCTGCAAAAGGGGTCAGAAACAATGTACCGAGAAAAAAATACGCTGCCGCGTTGAAATAAGCAGGCTTGTCGCCGATCGCCAGAAGGAAGCATATCCCGAGGATAGCCGGTAATGTGTGCTGGGGGGATTCCGACAATCCTCTTGTAAAAATAGGTACCTGATTTAGGATAAACTTGCCGTTTACAACCAGCGAATTACCTTCCTGAATAGGCAGCGTGGGAATAAAATGGTGCAGCGCCGGGAAAATCACGCAGACATAAGAACCTACTACCAGCGCGACACAAATGAATATGCGTTTCCAAGGATGCAGATCAATGACCCGGACCTGAATCCAGGTGTAGGTAAGCGCCAGGCCAATCGTGCACCAGACAAAGAAGAAGAATTTAATGACACTTAATGAAAGGTATTTTCCGAGTAATGACGGTATAATGTAGTTCCCCAGGTAGTAGCACATATATACCTGTCGGTCCTCACTATACAACGGTAAATCCTGAGTAGCCAGCAAATTGAATTTATAGTTATGTATCAGGTAATCATAGCTTTGGTATTGAAATATCCCGAACTCTGAAAAAGTGCAGACGAGGGTAGCCAGTGCGAATGACGAGCCCAAAAGAGGCAGCATATTGATTTCCTCAGCTTTGGTTTCCGGCACATTCAATTTTCTTATTGCCAGAAAAAAGGCCATCAGCAGGCACAGGATTGAAATGAATGCAAAATGAGGTTTCAGCCAGAATAAAAGAAAAAAACAGGTAGGCGCTGATACGTATACCAGCGTGGCAATGGTCAAATTTTTCATAACGTCGTGAAGGGATTTCAGGGCTAATAATCAGCTTTTCGGTACCTCATTAATTTCAAATAAAATTCACCTCGGCATTCAGGTCAATGCCGAATTTGACTGATACCGAAGCCTTGATTTCTTCTGCCAGGGCTTTGATATCATTACCATTACCGCCTCCATAATTAACGAGGACGAGGGCTTGCCTCTCATGTACCCCGATCGCGCCGCGGCGATACCCTTTCCAGCCCGCTTGTTCAATCAGCCAGCCGGCTGGCACTTTCACTTTTTCGGCGCTCACCACATATCCGGGCATTTCAGCAAAAGTTTCTTTCAGTTCTGCGTATTGTCCTGACGGGATTTCCGGGTTTTTGAAAAAACTACCTGCATTCCCTATTTGTGCCGGGTCAGGCAGCTTACTTTGGCGGATTTTAATGATCGCATCGCTGACGTCCCTGATCGTCGGGCTGGCCACATTCATTTCTTCCAATGTCTTTTTCACATCTCCATACCCCACATTCAGCACTGGGTTTTTGCTTAAAACAAATGTAGCACCGGTGATCACGTACTGATCTTTCAATGCTCTTTTGAAAACACTTTCCCGGTAGCCAAACTGGCATTCTTCTTTGGAAAACGTCCTTTTCTGGCCATTTTGAATGCTTACACCCTCTACTGATTCGATCACATCCTTGATCTCGACACCGTAAGCGCCAATGTTCTGCATCGGTGCCGCGCCTACTGTTCCGGGAATCAATGAGAGGTTTTCAATGCCACCATAATTGTTTTCAACGCAATGCATCACGAAGTCATGCCACACTTCTCCTCCTCCGACTTTTAACCAGACACGGTCGTCATCTTCCTTTATTTTTTCAATGCCTTTAATGACCGGATGAATGACCAGCGCATCGACATTCCTGGTAAAAAGGACATTACTTCCGCCTCCGAGAATAAATTTTGCCGTCTGTTTCCATACCGGATCGAGCAGAATTTCAGTTAGTTCTTCAATAGACCGGGCTTCCACGAAGTAGCGGGCCTCCGATTCGAGGCCGAAAGTATTGAGGTGGCGAAGTGAAAAGTTAGATTGTATTTGCATCGAAATGGTCATAATAGGCCGGTAAAGTTAGATATTACATTCAAAATTTAGTGGTATGGTGATTCATCCATTTTTGATTAAGTTTGTGGGCTCAGTCACAATGGTTCAGGATATGATGCTGAAAAAGAAATTTTTATGGGCTTTGCATCTTGGTATAATCGTCCTCGCAGGTTGCAGCAAAAAATCGGTGGTCAGCTCTTCCGGTTCCGAATATAAGGAAGACCTCGCATCGGTTCGTCCCCGTTACGAGTACACTGAACCTACCTTTGCAAAAAAGACGGAAACAGCCGTCGCTCCTAAAAACAACAATGTTCCCAGGGCCAATGTGGACAAACCTTTGTATGTAAACAAGCGCCTGGACACTGTTCTGGATACGCTTGCAAAGCAAAATAAATCCATCAGGTACATTAATGGTTTCCGTATACAGATCTATGTTGGTAATGTAAGACAAGAGGCCGACGCAGCCAAATCGTACATTTACCAGGCATTCCCGGACCTTAACCCATACATGTCCTATTCGCAGCCAACCTACCGTGTCAAAGTAGGGGATTTTATGTACCGGAGCGATGCAGAACAATACCTGGATCTCGTCCGTCAGCAATATTCGTCTGCCGTGATACTTTCGGACAGGGTGGATATTAAAAGAAGTATGATGGTAAATCCGGCTTCTGAAAGCAACTAGGCCGGCGTTGATAAAATTGTTTTTTACTTTAAACCGGATAACATTATCCACATATACATACCTAAGACAATAATGAAAAAAGCCCTGATTACCGGGATTACCGGGCAAGATGGTTCTTATTTGGCGGAACTACTTTTAAGCAAAGGATATGAAGTGCATGGTATCAAACGACGCAGCTCGTTGTTCAATACACAACGCATTGATCATATTTACGAAGATCCACACGAAAAAAATGTGCGCTTTCACCTCCACTATGGTGATTTGAGCGACTCTACTAACATTATCCGCATTGTACAGGAAGTTCAGCCAGACGAAATCTACAACCTGGGCGCCATGTCCCATGTTCAGGTTAGCTTTGAAGAACCGGAATACACTGCTAATGTCGACGGTATTGGTACGCTTCGTATCCTGGAAGCAGTACGTTTGCTGGGATTGACCAAAAAAACGAAGATATACCAGGCGTCCACTTCCGAATTATACGGACTGGTGCAGGAAGTTCCGCAATCGGAAACTACACCGTTTTATCCACGCTCACCTTACGCAGTCGCGAAATTGTACGGATACTGGATCACGGTCAACTATCGTGAAGCTTATGATATGTTTGCTGTGAATGGGATTTTGTTCAACCACGAATCTCCATTACGCGGCGAAACTTTCGTGACCAGGAAAATCACACGTGCCGTTGCGCGGATCGCGTTGGGCCTGCAAGACAAGGTGTACCTGGGTAACTTGGACGCACAACGCGACTGGGGACATGCCAAGGACTTTGTGGAGGCAATGTGGCTGATCCTGCAACAAGAAGTGGCCGAGGACTTTGTAATCGCAACGGGGATCACGACCCGCATCCGCGATTTCGTCAAAATGGCTTTTGCAGAAGTAGGTATCGAAGTTGAATTTAAGGGCGAAGGCGTCAATGAGATCGCCGTTGTGAGTAAATGCACTAACCCTGACTTCCAGATCGAGATTGGCAAAGAAGTGGTGGCTGTTGACCCAAGATATTTCCGTCCGACTGAAGTGGAATTGCTGATTGGCGATCCTACCAAGTCGATGACCAAGCTGGGCTGGAAACCCAAATATGACCTGAAAGCATTGGTCCAGGATATGGTTACTGCTGATGTGATGTTGTTCAAGAAGGACAGACTATTGGAAAGTAGCGGACACCGCGTTCCGAACTACTACGAATAGGAAATCCTTGTACCAAAAAATAAACCCCGGTGGAAAGCCACCGGGGTTTATTTTTTGTGAGCCATTCAATTATCAGATCGTTCTTGGAGCTTTCTGAATGGATTTTGCAGCTTTTATTAATTTCTCAGGAGTCTGGTAGCCCAATAGCGACTTTACCATTTTTCCATTGCCATCAATAAAAAACAATGTCGGGTAACCTTCAATCGGGTATTTCTCCGCCAGGGCTGGGCCTTCGCCGCTTTCCATATCAAATTTTACATTGATAAAATTGGCATTGAAAACTTTCGCCACATCAGCGCGGGTGAAAACATTTTTTTGCAGCAATTTACATGGTCCGCACCAGGTAGTGTAGGCGTCAAAAAATATGATTTTGTTTTCCTTCTTGGCTTTTTTAAGAATAGCCGCCCAGGACGCCTCCGTAAACTGAATGCCCTTTTCAGCAGCTTTATCAGACTTTTTGTTCCCATCTCCTGCATATACCGCTGAAAACGTCAGAGACAGCAATGCAACCAGGAAACCCAATTTTTTCAGACTTTTCATCTTTTCGACTTAGTTACAGTTTCAAATATTCACAAACGAAAATACCCCTTTGTTTCATTTTATCCAACACCTTAGCAGACAACACATCATTACTCTGCAAGGTTGATAAAAAAGAAAAAAGTAACTTCGCAACATTATTAACGTCAAATAAATATGAAAGTTCAGGAAGCAAGATATGTAATGAGCAATTCGGATTACCAGAAATGCCCTGAGCCTGATTTGCCGGAATATGCTTTCATAGGTAGGTCCAATGTAGGGAAATCGTCCCTGATCAATATGCTTACCGAGAAAAAGTCTCTTGCGAAAACGTCTCAGCAACCCGGTAAAACTCAGCTTATTAACCATTATCTGATCAATGACCTCTGGTATCTGGTGGATTTGCCCGGCTACGGTTATGCCAAAGTAAGTAAAGTAGAGCGCGAGAAATGGGAGACGATGATCAATGATTACCTCCATAACCGCCAAAACCTGATCTGCACTTTTGTGCTTATCGATGTTCGCCACAGCGCGCTGACCGCTGATCTGGAATTTATGGCTGCATTAGGCGAGGCAGGGATCCCATTTCACATTATTTTTACCAAAGCCGATAAACTGAAACCAGGACAGGTTGCCAATAAAGTGGAAGAATACAAACAGACATTGAGCGAATTATGGGAAGAAGTACCTCCAATGTTCGTGACATCGGCTGAAAAACACGAGGGCCGTGACGCCATCCTGAAAACAATAGAAACTTATAATCAGTCGTTTGAGAAGACAAAGTAAGAGGGAGGTTGTATAACGGTCAATCTTTCTGTTATTTTGCGACAAAATTTAGTTGGTCATTGCATTCAACATAATCATAATCAAGATATAACTAATAGTAAGAAAGGATGAGTGAAAAAGTAGAGTCAACCGGAATGGATTTGTTGAAAGAAATCGCAAATGTTTCAGGTAAAGGCGGATTGTTCCGCATTCTTAAGCCAAGCCGTGCGGGCGTGATCGTTGAGAGTCTTGACGAAAAAAGAGAAAAAACCCTGATCGGGCCAACTGCGCGTGTTTCAGTGTTGAAAGATGTTTCCATTTTTACTGAAGGCGAAGAAGAATCAGTTCCGCTGGCAGACGTTTTCCTCAAAATCCGGGAAATTCACGGAGAAGAAATCGCTATTCAGGTAAAAACCTCTTCTGATAAAGACTTCATTGAGTTTCTGAACAAAATCCTTCCGGAATTTGACAGGTCCAAAGTGTATGTGTCCGACATCAAAAAAATCATTACCTGGTACAACTTATTGTCAAAATATATCCCTGAGCTTTTTGTAGCATCTGAGGAAGAGGCAGTGGCTGAAACTGAGGAAACGGAAGTAGTTGCAGAAGAGCCAGCTAAAAAACCGGCCAAGAAAGAAAAGACCAAAGCGTAGTTTACGATATAGCATTTCGCATTAGAACCCTGTCCGGCAGACAGGGTTTTTACTTTTTCCAACTCCCGGTATCCGAATATGACAAACCTTCCTGCATACATTGACCATACCCTGCTCAATCCGACAGCGAGCGAGACGGATATCCGTAAAGTTTGCGAAGAAGCCTGGATACACCAGTTTAAAGCGGTTTGCATTGCTCCTTCCTACGTCGCCTACACGGTCGAAATGTTTGAATTCTGTCCGGTAAAAATCGAGATCGCGACGGTGGTCGGTTTTCCAATGGGCTACTCTACTACTGCTACCAAAATCGCAGAAGCCGAAAATGCATTGAGGGACGGGGCCACCGAGCTGGATGTGGTGATGAATATTTCGCGTTTCAAATCCATGGCTTACGTCAGCGTCCGGGAAGAACTGCGGCAGCTCTCGGATCTTGCCCACACGAGCAATGCATTGCTCAAAGTAATCATTGAAACCGCCTACCTGGATACCTTTGACCTGTATACAGCTTGTGAGATCTGCGCTGAGGCGAATGTGGATTTTGTCAAAACGTCTACCGGGTTCGCTCCAAAAGGCGCTGAAGTAGAAACTGTGAAAATGATCAGGTCGATACTTCCTACTAACATTAAAATAAAGGCCTCGGGTGGTATTCGTACGTACGATCAGGCCGTTGCAATGATCGAAGCAGGAGCTGACCGAATTGGTACTTCGGCCGGCGTATTGATCGTGACGCAGGCATGAGGCAGCGCGTTATGCTCCTGAGTACTGTTCATCCGCCGACAGACCCGCGTATTTTTTACAAGATAGCTCCTTCGCTTTCCACGTATTACGAGGTGTTTTGTGCGATGCCGGGCGCTAGGGCGAATACTGAGACCAATGCATTCAAAACCATCAGGCTTCCCCATTTTCAGGGATTATTCGCAAGGGCATTGTTTTGCCATCCGGTTGCATTGTGGAATTACCTCCGTTTCAGGCCCGATCTGGTCCATATTTTCGTTCCTGAATTGCTGCCGCTGGCTTTTTTGTTTCAATGGCTCGGTACGAAGGTGATTTATGAAGTGCAGGAAAATCTTTATAAGAAGTTCAGTATCAAACGTTACAACAATGGAGCGGTTTATCAATTTCTATTCCGGCTCTGTGACAGGATAGCCATGCGCAGATTCCACTTGATTTTTACGGAGCACGCATATCTTGACGTATACCGGGACCTGGCCTATCCGCATGTTGTCATTCATAATTATGCGTCGCTTGCCTTTATTGATGCCAATAAGTCCTGTTCCGGCGTAATTTCAGACAAACCACAATTATTTTACACCGGGGTAATATCTATGGAACGATGTTTTGATATAATCGTAGCAGCTTTGGCGAGACTGAAAGTTACGTACCCGACGTTTCATGTTCATTTATTCGGCCCGTCAAGGCTGGATCAAAAGGAGATGGCGAAACTGCCTGGCTTTGAAGACATTCGCAATAACCTGACATTTTATGGTTATACCGATATCAAAATGGCTTTACCATTCGCACAAAACGCAACCGCAGGCATAGCGCTCTTAAAACCGGTTGCTGATTATCCCGAATCCTATACAACTAAATTGTTCGAATATATGTCCTTGGGGCTACCGGTTATTACTTCTGATTTCCCAATTTACCGGGATGTTGTGGAACAATCGGAATGTGGCTTTTGTATTTCTCCATACGATTCTGACGCATTGTATGAAAAACTCCGCTGGATCATTGAAAATCCCGGTTTGGCCAGATCAATGGGAAATAACGGAAGGAAATCGGCAGAAAAAAATTATAATTGGCAGCAAGAGGAAGGCCTTCTGCTGTCATTTTACAAAAGTTTGTTAAAAAGTGACAGGGTTATGTAACGATTACTCCTTTTACTATAATTTTATAAACTTATTATTGAATTGTTCAAATATTAAGTGCTACGATTTCTACGAAATATTTAACTTTCGGAATTAAAAAGAATCGTAGCTTGCGAAGTCAACTTCTCAATCATGTATATTAATACAGTTAGTCATTATTTACCAAGCGAAGTTATTGGTAATGAATATTTTACAAATCTTAACAATCTTTCCAATGAATGGATTGTAGAACGCACAGGAATTTCAGAAAGACGTAAGGCATCACCGGAAGAAAATACTTCCACCATGGCGATTAAAGCGGTTGAATCCTTACTTGAAAGTATCCCTTACAGCAAAAATGAAATAGACCTTATTGTTGGAGCCACTTATACTCCCTATGATACCATCGTGACGCTGGCACATGCTGTGCAGTACCAGCTTCAGATTCCTGACATTCCCGTTGTAAGCATCTCTTCCGCGTGCTCATCCCTTCTGAATGCCATTGAAATCGTAGAGGGTTATTTTGCGATGGGTAAGGCTTCCAAAGCGGTTGTGGTCGTGTCTGACCATAATACCGCTTACTATAATGAAATGGATACCGTATCGGGGCATTTGTGGGGAGACGGCGCTTCGGCACTTCTCATTTCCAAAGAGCGTCAGACGGATTCGGACATGAAAATCCAAAAACTGATCACGGGTGGTGCTGCCACCAGTGGAAAAGCGATTGAAGCAGTGGTGCTACGCCCAAATGACCGTGGAGTGATCATGCCATATGGCCGTGATGTGTTCCAGAATGCGTGTGTGTACATGCCAAAAGTGAGCCAGCAGGTATTGCAGGCTTGCGGACTAACGATCAATGACCTTGATTACCTCATTCCGCACCAGGCCAACCACCGTATCAGTCTCAATGTGATCAACACCCTAGGCATACCGGCAGAAAAGCTTATTTCGAACATTCAGTACCTGGGTAACACCGGCTGTGCAGGTTGTGCGATCGCGCTTTCGGAGAATAAGGACAAATTTAAAAAAGGAGAAAATATTGTAGTCACTGTTTTCGGTGGCGGCTACTCTTACGGAGCGATGCTGATCACAGTCTGACAATATTTTTTTGCTATACAAAAAGAAAGGCTTCCGGTTCTGCAATCGGAAGCCTTTCTTTTTGAAACTAAACTTGTCTTAATTTACTTCCGGCTCAGCAAACATCGCTGGCTTCCAGACATTGTTGTCAGGGTCGATATCCGGCAGGTTGTGCTCGGGATCAATCGTTACCGACCGGATTGGCTGCTGCGTAGCCGCTTTGAATGTCCAGCTGCCGCCTCTCTGCCAGATTTCTACGGGCAGTTCAACACGGGTCTTTTTACCGCTTATTTCTTCGATATCTATTTTCGCAGGCATCGCCCACTGATCCAGGTTCTCAATGGTAATGAAAGAACCTTTCTGCGGGTTTTGCTCTACGTAGCTAACCTCTTTTACACTTTGGTCCAATTTGTAATTTTCAAAAAACCATCCTTTCCAGAACCAGCCCAGGTCTTCTCCTGCAGCATCTTCCATTGTCCTGAAAAAATCATAAGGTGTAGGGTGCTTGAAAGCCCAGCGTTGTACGTACAAGTGGAAGGCATAGTCGAACCGATCTTTGCCCAGAACCTGCTCACGGAGCATTTTAAGTCCTAGTGCCGGCTTATAGTAAGCTTCCCAGCCCAGGTTGACGGCCTGTACCACATCAGGGATCGTCAGGATCGGGTCAGCTTTGGGGCGGAAGATCATCGGCGCCAGACGGTGCATATCATTCATTTGGGTTGTTTTGTACTCCCCATTATTGAAATTATCCCCGGACAGGAAATTGATGAATGTATTGAACCCCTCGTCCATCCAGGCATATTTGCGCTCGTTATTTCCCACGATCATTGGAAACCAGTTGTGACCGAATTCGTGATCGGTAACTCCCCACAAATCCTCCTTGCGGCTTTTGCTGCTGCAAAAAACGATACCAGGGTACTCCATTCCACCTACTATACCTGCTACATTGGTCGCAACCGGGTACGTAAACTCATGTACATAATTGGAATAAAACTCAATGCAGCCCTTCACATATTCCGTCGAACGTCCCCAGCCATCAAGCCCACCATCCTCGGCCGGATAGGCAGATTGGGCAAGAGCTGTTTTTCCCTTAGGCAAATTCATACGTGCTGCGTCCCAAACAAACGCTTTGGAAGTAGCCCAGGCGATATCGCGCGCCTGAACACAACGGAAGCGCCAGGTTAATGTACCTGACTGCTTAGGTCTTGTCGCAGGGTTGGTCACTTCTTCGGCTGTACGGATCATGACAGTCTGGTCGCTTTTAGCAGCGTCTGCCAGCCTTTTTCTCTGTTCCGCAGTCAGTACCTCGTTCGGGTTCAACAATTCTCCTGACCCTACTACAATGTGGTCCCAGGGAACAGTTACATTATAATCAAAGTCTCCATATTCGAGGTAAAACTCTCCTGCGCCTAGGTAAGGAAGCAAATTCCATCCTTCTATATCATCAAAAACGGCAACTCGCGGATACCATTGCGCCATTTCGTAAACGATACCGTTCTTGGTTTCAAGCGTTCCCATCCGGTCCGAGCCGTATTCAGGGATTTTAAAAGTATACCCAATCTTGATCTTGATAATGTCGCCGTTGGCTTTCACGGGTGTGGCCAGGCGGATCTGCATGCGGGTATCCGTGATCTTATAACTTGCCTCTACAAACTTGTCTTTGCCTTGCTGAATGGTAACCGTTTTGATCGAGTCTCCACCATTGAATCCTGTATTTCCGAAGCGGCCGCCTGTAACCGGTGTCGTCCGGCCTCCTCTTGAATTGTCATTGAATGCATTCTGGTCCAATTGCAACCAGATAAATTCCAGTGTTTCCGGGCTGTTGTTTTTGTAGGTAATCTCCACGTCGCCGCTTACCGTCCCTTTCTCCTCTTCCAGCGCCACATTGATTTTGTAATCCGCACGATTCTGCCAGTACTTAGGACCCGGCGCCCCGCTTCCCGTCCTATATTCACCACCTGGCTGAAAATTAAACAAAGGGTGGAAAAGCACATGCGCGTCGTACTTCACCCTGTCAGCCTCCTGCGCAACAGTGTTGAAAAACCCCAGGCTACTCATAGCTAACAGGCCCAGGCGAAATATTGAAATTTTCATTCGAATGATTAAATATTGAAATATAGGATTGTAAACGAGCAATATACACCTTTTCGCCTTTTTTAGAATAAAAAGTTTCATTTTTACGGATCAGAAACGACATTCAAATCATGACTTTCAACCAGCCAAAAACGTGATGCGCCAACGACTTTCCGTTGCGGAATACACCCGGGGAATTCTCGCAGGAGACCGCACGCTGCTGGGCCGTGCTATAACCGTTATCGAGAGCAAATTGGCCGAAGACAAAGTCCTGGCGACAGAAATCCTACAAAGCATCCTGCCCATGACGGGCAAGGCATTGCGCATTGGGATTACAGGCGTTCCGGGGGTTGGAAAAAGCACTTTTATCGAAACATTCGGGCAATATCTTACATCATCAGGCAAGCGCGTGGCAGTGCTAGCCATAGACCCGAGCAGCAAAAAATCAGGCGGCAGCATTCTTGGCGATAAAACCCGAATGGAAAACCTCGCGCACAGTCCGCACGCATTTATCCGCCCGTCGGCCACAGGGCTGTCCCTCGGAGGCGTGGCGCGTAGTACCCGCGAGACCATCCTTTTGTGCGAAGCGGCCGGGTACGACATTATATTGGTCGAGACCGTGGGTGTGGGGCAATCGGAGACATTGGTGAAGGGAATGACTGATTTTTTTCTGCTACTGATGCTTGCCGGTGCGGGCGACGAACTACAGGGAATCAAAAGGGGTATCATGGAAATGGTGGACTCCATTGCCATTAACAAAGCCGACGGAACAAACCAGCAAGCGGCGGCACTCGCCGTGAATGAGTACCAGAATGCATTGCACCACTTGCCAGGGTCATCCTCCGGATTTGTTCCCAAAGTAATTGCCTGCTCCGCGCTGGAAGGCTCAGGTATTGATGCGATCTGGCAAATGATCCAAGAATATGAAGTACTGACCAGGGAGAACGGCTTTTTTGCAAAAAACAGGCAGTTTCAGAACCTCGACTGGCTGCATGACCACATCAGACAGAACCTGGAAGATCAGTTTTACGGTAATGCGAAGGTCAAGGCTAAGCTGTCAGCGAGTGAAGAAGAGGTGCGTGAAGGACAGGTACTTCCAGCCACGGCTGCGCAGCAATTGATCAATCTGTTTCTCGGAAAGCACTGAGTAACCGCTTTACATTAAATTTTACCTCTAAATCACAAATATTTTCTGTAAAAGCATTTTTCAGCTATGTTTGAACGTTAAAAAAGCAACGTATATAAACTGGTCAAACTATTACTCCCTGTTATGAAAATCACCTATGCCCTTAGCAAGCTCACATTTCTTGCATTCCTGTTGATGGCAGTAGCCATTGTGGCCTGTAAAGATGACAAAGATCCTGATCCGCAACCTGTGGATACCAATCCAATTGTAGGCACATGGCAGGTAACAGCCATCACACCTGAAACTCCCGGGACAACGATTCCAGCATTGCAGTTTATCACCACGTTGGCACCTTGCATTTATGAATTGAAACTTACATTTAATGCAAACAACAGCATTACAACTGCCGATTGCCCGGCCGCGGTCACCGCTATGGGTGCATATGTTCCGGTGGGAAGTGATGCGAAATGGAAAGTAGTTGGCGACAAGTTGACGCTAGCGACAGCTGCCACCAGCCAGGAATTCAAGATCACACAAACTGCCACTAACCTGACGGTTGTTGTGAATACCCAGACAGATGCTACCAAGCCAGCTGTAAACGCCCTTTTGCAATTCAAAAAAGTTTAAAGCTCCCCACGATAGGCAAAACAGCCGGCCCTGAAAAGAGCTGGCTGTTTTGCTTAACCACTGGTATGGTCACAAATAATGACCCATTTGCCTTTTATTTTCTTCCAGAGCAATGTATAATGTCCTTCCAGATCTCCTTTTTCAGGTCTCGTCAAATGGAATTTCCCGACCAAAAAAGCGACGCCCGGCCCAGGAAATGAGAAATTAATATAGGTAAATTTTAGCTTTCCCATGGTGGCAAGATCAGGGTAACGTTTGAGATAACCCTGGTAAGTCGCATCATAGCCGTAGGTAACCCCGGTTTTACCGACAAACATCAATGAGTCGGACTCCCAGTAACCATTCATGAAAGATTTAATGTTGCCTTGGTTCCAATCCGAGGCCTGCCGGTTCAATGTTGCCAGAATTTCCTTCTTGTCTTTATCCGTCTGCGCCTGGGCCATGCCGGTGATTGCTATCAGAAAGATCGCGAAAAGCCAGTTTCTCATATTTTTTATGGATTTTTGTAAAATGATTGCTGAGTCCCTAATATACGTTAAACAACGATCGGAACAGCCATTATTTCACATTTTAGAAACGTCAGAAAATAAGAGGCATGAGTAAGTTCAGTGATTTTTTCAATAAGCTTGACCGGCAGAAATACCCTTTTATTGATGGCCTTTACTATCTGTTCATTATTGTCTTCTTGCTCATTCTGTTTTTATTCTTTGCCTGACCAGTGAATCAACCCTACTTGTTTATATTAAATCCCAACTCGGGTACTTCGATCGGCAAAAGGACAGAGGTATTGCAAAACACGATCAATGCCTTTGCTAAAAAATACCAAAGCACCGCGAAGATCCTTTTTACAGAAGAAAGAGCCCATGCTACGGAATTGGTTAAAGAAAATCTACAAACCGAAGACTGGAAAGCGATCGTAGCGGTAGGTGGCGATGGTACTGTGAATGAAGTAGCACAGCCACTGGTGGGTTTACAAATGCCTATCGGGATCGTACCACTCGGATCGGGTAACGGGCTGGCACGTCACCTGGGCCTTCCCCTCACATTGGAAGCCGCATTGAAACGGTTGTTCGAGGGTAAAGCCATCACGATCGACAGTGCGCAGGTCAATGATATTCCATTTTTTTGCACTGCGGGTATGGGGTTTGATGCTTATGTGGGCCATTTGTTCAGCCAGCAGCAAGAACGGGGACTGTCAACTTATATCAATGTGTCATTTCGCTCATATTGGAGCTATAAGCCGCAGACGTTCCGCCTCAATGGTGTAGATACACATGCTTTTTCGCTTTCTTTTGCCAATGCAGGCCAGTTTGGCAACAATGCGTGGGTTGCGCCACAGGCCAACTTGCAAGACGGAATGCTGGATGTGTGCACGATAAAGCCATTTCCTAAATGGTATGGTACATCGCTGGCGTATCAGCTTTTCACCAAACAACTCAAACCGTCGCGTTTTATCGATTATCAAAATCTGCGGGAAGCCGTGGTTGAAACTGACGTTCCGCCTATGATCCATTACGATGGGGAGCCTTTTCAGATGAATACGACCCGGATCGAGGTCAAAATCAATCCTGCGAGTTTACGTGTGATCGTTTAACAAAACATAAAAGTCTTATGTCCAAAAAGAACCGCTCAGGGGTAATTTATTCCACCAACCCTGATTTTGAATATAATGATTCGGAAGACGAACCAGAAACTTTATCTCCGGCACAGCAAGACCTGCGGATATGGCTCGACCGCAAAGGCGGTGGGAAGGTCATTACTGTTATCAAAGGTTTTATAGGCAGCCAGGCTGACCTGGAAGCTTTGGGAAAACAGTTAAAAGCACTTTGCGGAAGTGGAGGAACAGTGAAAGATCAGGAAGTACAGATCCAGGGAGATCACCGCGATAAGGTGATCAACTGGCTTTCGTCAAAAAACTATAAAGCAAAAAAAGCCGGAGGATAATCCCCGGCTTATAAAATCTTGTTTGTATCCAGCTCCGTAGGATCCGGAAGCGGTTTGGCAGGCGTCTGAGGCAATGGCGACGTCAGGCGGCCACTGTCCAAAACCTCTACATTGGTCACAAAATATTTGGTATCCCCATTCCAGGGCAGTGTAAAAAATTTCTCTTCATAAGTCAGTGACACGCGGTGCCCGTTTTTAATGGCCTCTTCTAGCTTGGCGATTGCATCTTTGTTTTTTCCGCTTACCGAAAAGATCCATTCAGAAGAGCTCATCGTGCCGTCCCCTTCATAGAGACCGCCCATTCGAAGCTCACCCTCATAAGTTTTGAATATGTAACCTTTGTTGCTGAGCTTGGTGATGAAACCTCCTCTTTTACCTTCGCTGTAATAGCCAAAAGTGAGGTAGTACAAAATTCCGAATACGATGGCCAGAAATATGGCAAATATGACCCATTTACGCATAACAGTAATTTTCAGTGTTTATGATAGAAGCGAACTTCGTGAAAGCGTTTGATTTTTCCTAGTTATTATTTCGCACGGATCGCTATCACCGGATCCATTCGCGCAGCCAGCATTGCCGGGATAATTCCTGAGAGAACGCCAATGATACTGGAAACCCCCAGCCCCAGCAGTATGTTAGCCGGTGTCAGCAGAATTTCCAATGAACCCATTTTTACAAAAGACAACAAGTATACCAGGAAAATCCCGACGCCCCCGCCTACCAGGCTCAGCATGATCGCTTCAAACAGGAACTGGAACAATATTGAGTAATTTTTCGCGCCCAGGGATTTCTGAATACCGATCAGGTTAGTCCGTTCTTTGACCGAAACAAACATGATATTGGCGATTCCAAAGCCTCCGACCAGAATTGAAAAGCTGCCGATCACCCAGCCGGCAATGGTAAGCACGGCAAAAAGCCCTGAAATGGCATCCGCTGCGGCCTCGGGCCGGTTCAAAGAAAAGTTGGCGCCCTCCCGCGGCTTAATACCCCGTTTGGTCCGCATCAGACCTGTGATTTCCGCCTCAACTTCCTTCATTCCTTCGTCTTCCGGGAAGCCTTTTACCACAATATCCGCATTCCTTCGGCCTGACTGGAACATTTTGGAGAATGCGGAAAAAGGGATGATGCATTTCTTGTCGGGACTTCCACCAAAGTCGACAAGGCTCTCCCCTTTTTTCACCTGCACGCCAACAATCGTAAATTTATTTCCTGCGAGCTTGAATGTTTTTCCAACCGGTTCCTGGCCCGGAAACAATGCAGCTGCAATGTCGGCCCCGACTACGGCAACATTCCGGGCATTATTGGTTTCGAGTGGGATGAAGTACCGCCCGGTTTGGATTGGAATTTCTGATATGAGATTATATTCGTAAGAAACGCCCTGAATCAGCGCATTGATGCTGTTTGAGCCATTTTTGAGCACGGTACCTCCTTTAAAATCCATGATGGCCACCGCACTGGCGCTTTCGAGGTTTTCGTACAGGTATTTATATTCGGCGTAAGTAGGCTCAGGCCACTGGAAATATTTCCACCATTCATATTCGCCACCGAAGCCCCAGGGCCACTTTTGAACATAAATGACTTTGTCGCCAATAAAACTCAAACTCTCCCGGATACTGCGTTCGAGCGAATCGACAATGGTAAAAACCGCTACGATCGCGAAGATCCCCACCGTCACGCCGAGCAGCGAAAGAATGGTGCGGGTAATGTTGGATTTCAAAGCTTGCCAGGCAAACCTGAAACTTTCTAATACTTGACGTAAAAATTTCATAGCTACTTCTTCGACAAATTTTGTTTAATCCGTTCGATGCAAAAGTTACCGGTTAAGTCTCTGGCATTGAAATAAATTGGTATAAAAGGTAAGAAAAACGGTTGGATTTGATAAATTACAACACTAACATTAACACTCCTAAGATGAATTTACGCTCCGCACTGCTGTTTACAGTCAGCATTTTACCCGGGCTCGCACTGGCGCAAAACCCGGTAAAGGAATCCACCGGCTTCTACCAGTTTCTCTCCGACGACCCCAATCAGAAGCCATTTTATAGCGACAGGCCCGGTGTCATTGCCAAAAATGGCATTGTAGCATCTGCTCATCCGGAGGCATCGAAAGTAGGTATCGAGATTTTGAAAGCGGGAGGAAATGCTGTGGATGCGGCAGTGGCGGTACAGTTTGCATTGGCAGTGGTCCATCCTTCCGCAGGAAATATCGGTGGTGGCGGTTTCCTGGTTTTCCGGGACAAAGGAGGAAAAAGTTACAGCATTGATTTTCGTGAAAAAGCCCCCGCGAAAGGGCACGCGGATATGTATCTGGACAAAGACGGAAACATAATCCCTAAATCCAGTACGCTGGGCAGGCTGGCTTCGGGGGTACCGGGGTCAGTGGCTGGAATGGCTGAGGCGCATGCCAAATATGGCAAACTGCCTTGGAAACAAGTTTTACAACCTGCTGTCGATCTGGCAATGAAAGGAGTGATCCAGACGGAGCGGGAAGCGAGGGGATTGAATGCAGTTCAAAAGGATGTTCAGCAGCTTAATCCCGGTACCAAATATTTTCTGAATCCATCAGGAAAAGAATGGGCGGCCGGGGATTTGCTCGTGCAAACAGACCTGGGCAAGGTTTTGAAAAGAATCCAGAAAAAAGGGCGTGACGGTTTTTATACTGGTAAAACTGCGAAACGCCTTGTAAAAGACATTAATAAAAACAATGAGGGAATTATCAGCAGGAAGGACCTGGCCGACTACCATGCACAATGGCGGGAAACCATTTCCGAGCCCTATAAAGAATATAAAGTGATCACAATGGCGCCTCCTTCGAGCGGTGGCATCGCATTGATCCAGCTGATGCGACTTACCGAGCAACATCCTCTTCGCAAATGGGGCTGGCACAGCGACTCTACCATTCAGGTCATGATCGAGGCGGAACGACGTGTGTATGCGGACCGTGCGAAGTTCCTCGGCGACCCTGATTTTGTGAAAGTCCCCGCCCGGGAACTCATGAGCAAGGATTATCTCAAACAACGTTGGAGTGATTTTAATTGGAATAAAGCAACCGACAGCAAAAATGTCAGCGGCGGGACATTACCCGGTTATGAAAGTCTGGAAACAACACATTTCTCGATTGTGGACAAGGAAGGAAATGCCGTATCGGTAACCACTACATTAAATGGGAGCTACGGAAGCCGCGTTGTCATCAAAGGCGGAGGCTTTTTAATGAACAATGAAATGGACGATTTCAGTGTAAAAGCCGGTGCTCCCAATATGTATGGACTGATCGGAAATAAGGCGAACGCGATCGCGCCGGGCAAAAGAATGTTGTCGTCCATGACACCCACGATTATTGAAAAAGACGGAAAACTGCTGATGGTAGTGGGTACGCCCGGTGGCTCCACCATTATCACGTCGGTGTACCAGACAATCCTTAATGTGCTTGAACATGGCATGACGATGCAGCAATCGGTGAATGCATTGAAATTTCACCATCAATGGCTGCCCGACAAAACCACTTTCGAAGCCAATGCATTCTCAGAAGGCACGATCAAAAAGTTACAGGAGAAAGGGTACATCCTCGAACAACAGCGTAACACAATCGGCAGAATGGATTGCATATTGGTACTGCCTGATGGATCTCTTGAAGGAGGCTCCGACCCAAGGGGTGACGATACAAGTGCAGGTTATTAGATTTTTTGTCAAATTAGTTGTATTTTATTCTCAATACTGCTTAATTCGAGAGATAATGTAACCACTTGTACATTTTTTAATCGGCCATGAAAAAATTAATCTACCTGACGTTCTTCGTTTTGACGGGAATGCTGGCAAACTGTAAAAAGGATTCAGAAATCCTGGTTATAGCGCCAAAACCCGAGCCTGAAAAAGAGAATTTGATCAAAGCCGTTCAATTTCTGAAAGGTATCACTGTTACCGGTGCAGAGAAAATTGAATTTGACTCTGTGACAAATAGTTATCTAGTCAGTTTGCCGGACAGCTACGACGCGAGCAAGGCGGAGGTCAAGGTCTCGATGCAGAAAAATATCATGCTTTGGGACAGCGCACAAACAACCATTACTACCGACAGCATCATCAGATATAGTTACAAGAGCACAGGCCCATTGCATTTTAAAGTAAGCGATAATCCAGAGAAGAGTTGGTTTTATTTCACCGTCTATTTCAATTTCTCTGGTACACCCAAGATAGACCTGCTCAGTAAGGAGATTCCAGTCAATGCGAGCGGCAGCATATTACCGCTCCGTTATATGGCCAAAGTGGGCAGTATTCCTGCGGCCCCCGGGCAATACGGCCCTACCGTCAAGATTATCAATCGCAAAACTGGCTTCACAACTGAAAGCGCTCTGTATTCAGACAATATGTACGCTAACTTTCCTGACGCGCAGAATCTCATAACCAGTGATCCTCTGGCCATGGAGATCAGTTTGTTTAACCAAAACTCCGTTGTTTTTGAGGGAATCAGGTTCACCAGGGATATGCCTCATTTTTATGTGCTGCCCGATTACAAATTCGAATATTCTCGAAAGGACACCATTAAAGTAACGGGCGGATTCTTTCTTCCGGATAAAAAATATTCTGCAACATTCACCAGCGACTTTCTTTCTGCACCGGTGAGCAGGAATATCCGTTTCAACGATGCTTCACGGCTCACACTGGACGATATTCCTTCCGAGCTTCCCGTAGGTCCCTATTTGGTCTCGTTTTACGAGGACGGCAAACTATTGGGTAAAAGCTCTATATATAAGTCAAATCTTGAACCCAGTGAAGTAGCAACAATTTGGGACAGTAAAACAAATGCCATAGAAAACATTTGGAAGGGGGATATCAGCCAGACCTTGAATCGCAATACAAATGTGCTGTCTTTTCATAAGGGAGATGTCTTTTTCGTAAGATCTCTGCCTCTTGCTGCCGCTTACCCCGGTTTCAATTTTGATGTCGCAAAGCTGCCAAGTCTGCGTTTAAAAAGGAATGGAGCAACTGTCGAACTCAAACCAGCATTGGAAGTATTTAACTGGGGTATTGCAGGTGTAAGCTTTGCAATTGGCAAGTACACGATTCCCACCGACCTCGCCGCGGGTAGCTACGAAGTCACTTCGTTTCATGTAGCCGACAGCAAAGAATCGAAACCTTACTGGTCAAAAATGGAAATTCGTTAGCACTTATAGTCTGGTCAGTTCCTGGATAGTCGTTTCAAACTCCGGGAACTGGCTTTTTAATGTTACCCTATCTGCCATTTCAAAATCCTGAAAGTCAAAACCCGGGGCTACTGTGCAGCCTACCAGCGAATAGCCGCTTCCTTTTGCAGGTCGTGAACCAAACCATGTTCCGGCTGGTACTATTGCCTGAAACGTCTCCCCTTTCTCAGGATCATTACCGAGTTTAATCACTTCCAACGCTCTGGTTTCAGGATCGATCACGAAAATATCCAGCGCTGACCCCGCATAAAAATGCCACATTTCATCTGACTGAATCCGGTGGAACGCTGAAAAGTTGTGGGCTTCCAGCAAAAAATAAATGCCCGTAGAAAACGAGCGATCGCCTGTAAACCGCTCGGGCAATGCTTGCTGAGCTATTACCTCCTTTGAACGGTAAGTCTCTGCGTAGAATCCTCCTTCGGGATGAGGTAGTAATTGATACTTTTCAATCCAATAATTGGCTGGCTTCATAGTCTAAAAAGATGATGGCCAATTTACACCGGAAAGCCGGTTAATCATTTATCACGTTAATCTGTGAGCGCTAATGTTTGAAAATTTATACTTCATGCTTACGTTTGATCAAAAATAATCTTAAATGATCAAATTCAATCAATATGAATAGTCGGATTAGCATTATCAATGAGGAAGTCCTGTCTGATAACTGGTATACTTTACGCAAGTATACCTTTGACTTTCAACGTCATGACGGGAACTGGGAACGCCAGAGCCGAGAGGCCTATGACAGAGGCAACGGAGCCACCATTCTACTATACAACACTGATAAACAGACAGTTATTCTGACAAGGCAATTCCGGCTGCCGACTTATACCAATGGTAATCAGACGGGAATGCTGATCGAAGCGTGCGCCGGCCTGCTTGATAGGGACAATGCCGAAGATTGCATTAAAAGAGAAGCCGAAGAAGAGACGGGCTATAAACTTCGTTCGGTCAGAAAAATATTTGAGGCCTATATGTCTCCTGGTTCCGTTACGGAAATACTGTACTTTTTTGTCGCTGAGTACGCTGACAACATGAAGGTAAGTGATGGCGGCGGATGTGAAACGGAGCAAGAAAATATTGAAGTAATGGAGATTCCGTTCGCAAATGCTATTCAAATGGTGGCAAGCGGAGAAATCAGGGACGCGAAAACAATCATGCTGATCCAGTATGCTCAGTTGAATGGTTTACTGAATAGCATTTGAACATTGTCTTCCTGATCATGCAGGAAGACAATGTTCCGCAAATTATGATATTGGATCCGGATTTGGGGTTACCTCGGTACCTTCGGCGGCTGTGCCTTTCCCTCCCACGAATTTTTCATATAAGTCTTTAAAGAATGCCTCTGCATCCGGAAAATTGCTTTTCAACGTGTCGGCACCTTTTGCTTTAAGCTCTTCGAAATATTCCGGTACCTTATCAATAGTTCCCTCTGCTTCTGATTTCAGGTTATTGGCTTTCGTTTTCAGATCTTCCAAAAGCTTCTCGCCTTCTTCACTTTGAAGGTATTTATGTGCTGCCACTCCTGCGGCTGCACCAAGAATAAATGTGGCCAGGTGTTTTGCGTTTACGCTCATGATTTCCAGTTACTTAGTTTGAGATTTTATTTAAAGATACTGATGCTTTGCTACAAAAGAAAGTCATTGACCTACGAACCTTTCAACTGGAAAAAATTGTGCCCGGCACAAGTCGTGACTCGCTCAGGCCCGGCACTAGTATGGATTATTTTATCTCAAAAGCAGCCTGCATGCGGTAACTTATTTTGATTTTCTGATACTGAACATCGCTGTCAGCAGCCATATCAGCTGACTCTGCCTGAGCAAAGGCTCTCACATTTTTCGCAAAAACGGGCTGCGGAAATTGCAGGTTTTCGTCCAGTTCTTTTATTTCAAGCACCTTCCCAAGCTTCTCATCCAAAGAAGCCACCAGATAAGTCGCTTTCTCCTTTGCCGCTTTTAATGCATCTATTTTTACCTGCTTTTTAAGCTCCTCTCTTTTCGAATGGTCAACCCGTGACACATTGGCATACTGAATGCCACGGCTTTCAACTTTGGATAAAATTCCGTCCAGCTTCTCCGCACTGCTCACTTTCAGCTCGTACTGTTTGCTTTCAAGGAATGTGGCAGGTTTCTTCTTCTTGTCGGTATAATTCTGATAACCGCCCACCCCACTTACGGACAACGATTCTTTCGGCAACCCGGCATCCGCAATCGCTTTGATCAACTGCTTCTCGAGGGTACTGATAATGACTTTATCCTTCTGATTTTTCTCGTCTTCAAAATATTCGCGGAGTGAAATATTAAAATAGATCTCATCGGGAACAATCTCCATTTCGGCAAATCCTGCGACTTCAATGGTTGGTACCTGAATTTGCTGTTCGAAACGTACCTGAGAAAATGCAGGCGATAAAATAGAAGCAACAAGCAGGGAACTGAGCAAAACAAATTTTTTCATGGCTTAAAAATGGTATTAAATGAAAACTATAAACACTTAAAACTGACAACTGTCAGCATGTTCAACGTAACGTTTAGATGTAAAAATATATCGAAGGTTTAAGGGCGTATCGATAATTGTGCTTCTCACTCTACCTCATTTTCATGATTAAAGCCCAACAAAAAATGGAAGTATAACCCTAATCGGTTGTTATACTTCCATTTAAGCAAATGAATATTTTCCGAAATCTCAGGTGAAATTCTGGTAAATAGAGTCCATAATTCTTACGAAATGCTGATAGTCGGAATCGCTCAGGCTGCCCCACCCTTTCCTTCGAATGTCTGCCACAATCGGAAAAGCCTGATTATATGTCTGTTCTCCATTTTTAGTGAGAAACAAGTTGAATTTTCTGCGATCACCAGCCGCGGGCCCACGTTCAACTAACCCTTTCTTTTCCAACAGATCAATGATTCTCGTCACGGTTGGAGGATCTTTAAAAGTCATTTCCGCCAACTCATTCTGGCTAATACCCTGTTTGCGAAAAATATGATCGATGAGAACCCATTGGTCAACCGTCAGATCAAAACCTGCTTCCGTTAGTTGCTTTTGCAAAGCATTACGAATCTTCTTGATGGTCGTGTCTATTTTAAAAAAATAGGCACGCTGATCCGAGTGATGTGTCATGTGGAGAAATGTTGAAGTTTATCTATTGAGTTACCAGTATAAGCCTCTCCAACTATTCGTCTACTAATAATTGCATGGAAAATTGTCAAATGTTGAACCGGTTTGCCTCAAAGCTCCCGTTAGTCCTCAATTATTGGCCTACCAATCATTGCCTTCAAAATAATTTTGCCTATCCAAGAAATAATATAACATTTCAAAAGAATTAGTATAACCATCAACACGGCAAATCACTTGCTACTATGCAGAAATTACTTACCTCTTTTGACACGACAATCTTTGTTTTTACTCTTCTGCTCTCCATAAGTGCCACGCGCTCCCATGCGCAGACGGGCCAATTCATACAGATCGTGCCCTCAGGCAACGTTCCGGAAAGTACCGAAATGAATGCTTACAAACTCAGGCTCCGCAAAAACCCGAACCTTAGCCAATATCATTTCATCAAGCTCAATCCATTGGCGAGTTCGCAAAAAGACGGCATGCTTGCATTGGACATTCCCGGCAAACAAACCCCAATCATTGCAGAAGCCAGCCACGTTGAATACGAATCCGAAACCGACTACGAATGGATAGGCAAAACGGATGAGGACCGCGGAACGGTCATCGTCCTGTCGAAAGCAGGCAGGATTTGCGCCCACATCTCCACGCCCGAAGGTGTGTACGAAATCTTTCCCGCGCCGGGAGGTATATATTGCCTGCAGGAAATAGATATGGCGACTGCCGGCGATGTGGGTTGTGTGACTAGCGACGACATGAGGAGTGGAGGTAGATTAGGAGCCTCCGACTTACAGCCTGAGCCAAAGATTGACTCAAATGCAAAAATGCAGCCATGCCAGCCGCTGGTGTTTCCGCGGGTGCTGGTGCTTTACACGCCGAATGCGTTGGTCGTTGCGGGAAATGTGCAAGCCATCACAGACCGTGCGAATTTATCAATAGCTCAGTTTAACTCCTGTATTTATAATAGCAATATCACGAGTGCCGCCGTTATTCAGCTCGCCGGAATCTCTCCAATTAATTTCCCAGAATCATCCTCTGCTAATGTTGATGTAAAGAAACTCGTGGGAAATGCCTTTGCAAAAAGCCTCCGAGATCAATTCCAAGCAGATTTGGTAGTAATCTTCACTGGTCAGGGGTACAGTGATGGGGATACCCGAGGAGCATCCGCTTCAGTCTCGGTAACTGCCGATTCCATGTATTCTGTTGTTGAATATTGGTGCGCCACTTCGGTAAAAACATTTGCACATGAAGTTGGACATTTGTTTGGCAGTAGGCACGATAATATTCCTGGCAATCCTGCACATGCGCAGGGATATAATATAAAAACATTAGGTATTACGATTGATAGAACCATAATGGTTGGCAAAAGCATATCAGAAACTCAGGCAGCAAACCGGTTGCTTAACTTCTCCAATCCGAATATTCAAGTAGGAGGTAAAGCCACTGGCACAAACAATGAGAACAATGCCCTTCGGGTTGGTCAATCATGCTCGATTGTCGGTGCATTCAGGCCTGACCCCAGTCCTCCATTTGTTGCCTATCTGGACGGACCAACATACGTCACCACCCAGGGTGGGAAAAACTACGAATTAAATTATAGCTGTGGATCAGCTCCTTATAGCTTCTCCTGGCAATACAGCTATGACGGGGTGAATTATACATTATCCAATACAACCACTGATGTATTCACCTGGTATTTTTATCAAAATCAAAAAATTTACCTGAAGGGTACCGTTATCGCAAATGGCCAATCATCGACGGCTTATATCTCTGTAACCGCTCAGATGCCAAGCCCATATAAGGTGACATCCTCACAAAATGATCCCGTTCATGACCAAACAGCAGAAATGTTGGTCTCCCCTAACCCCGTTGAGGATCAAGTCAAGGTGTCTTTCTTTCTTCCGTCGGATGCGCCTGTCAAACTTGATGTTTTAAATTTCTCAGGACAGGTTATTTCAATTCTTGAAGACCGCCCGAACATACCCAAGGGAAGATATTCAATCACATGGAACAGCGGCGAAGTCTCACCAGGAACCTACCTGCTCAGATTGAATGTCAACGGAGATACCCAGATACGACGAGTAGTTGTAGCAAAATAGCCGGACAGATATGAGACATATACGCTACATATGTATGACGATGCTTCTCGTTATGTTGAAAAGTTGTCAAATAGTCGGCCCCCTACCCCATCAACAATCGTGGGGCTACCTAACTGCCAATGTGAAAGGAAAAAATTGGAAGGATAGCTACAAAAATGCTTATCAACTGACACATGTAATCAAAGGACAACCTGGTTCAGCGATACCTTGTCAAAGTGATTTTTTGTACCTGACCAGTCGACTTTATAATAACGAGGGTCTTTTAAAGCAAGAATTGACTTTCATTAAGGTGCCTCTCGTTCGCGGGAGATACAAGGTAGTGCCATTAAAACTGGGTTTTTGCCTAGATTCGGACCCCGTTTATGGGTACTTACAATATATGGATGATGACGTATTGGGCGCAAGCTACGATGTCTTTGAAAAAGAGGAGAATTACATTGAAATCGAGGAGTATAACCCGGATACAAAAGAACTGAAAGGGCGATTTGAGATGACGGTCGTTTTTGACAATCATGGGAGCACCGAATATCCGGGAGATACGCTGCGATTTACCGACGGAAAATTCCATACAAAGATCATCGACAAATGAATACCTACATCGCAAAATGCCATTTGCCAACCCGCATCGTGTTGTCAACCATTATTTTCTTCTTAACCGCTTGTGAACGTGGAAGCTTAATTCCCCTAAATTCCTGGGGATACATGAAAGCCAAGGTCAATGGAAGGGCTTGGCAAAAAACGTATAACAATGCATACCAAACCGTTCGCGGCTTCACCACTAAGCCCGATTCTGCAAACTGTTTCCGAAAAAGCATTTCTGTTTATTCGATGCTTTATGACTCTGAGGGGGTGTTGCAACAGTTATTATCGTTCGAAAAAATTCCGGTCAAACCAGGACGGTATCACGTTGCACCTGTAAGCGAAACATTTTGCAAGGATACGCTTTTTGTACAGGCTACGCTTGAAACCTTTATCGATGAAGATATATTCAGAGATCGATATGAGATTTTGTCCCTGGAAGAGAATTATCTGCATCTAAATGAATATCAGGAAAATGGAAGTATGGAAATTAAGGGCACTTTCAGCGTTTCCTTTGTCTTACGTTCTAAGAGATATTCCAATTCCTTTGAAGATACCCTTCGTTTTACTAATGGCCAATTCCACACCAAAATAGTAACCCCGGTGAAACGACATTTGTAAAAATCTGAGGTCTCCCGGTATCCTGATAATTAATTTGCAGTAAGATTGCCAGACCGGCTTCTTTATAATCAATGCAAACCCCCGTTATCTCTATCATTACCGCGACATACAATCGCAGTAACATTCTGACATACTCCATTCAGTCTGTTCTGGATCAAACGTTTGCCGATTGGGAGCTGATCGTGGTGGGAGACTGCTGCACTGATGATACCGAAACTGTTGTGGCGGGTTTTAATGATCCCAGGATAACTTTCGTCAATTTAAAGGAAAACTTCGGAGAACAGTCTGAACCCAATAATGCAGGTTTGAGGCTAGCCAAAGGGAATTACATTGCATTCCTGAACCATGACGATCTTTGGTTTCCTGATCATCTCGAATTTTCCCTCAACTTCTTAAAAGCCAACAATGCAGATCTTGTACTAGCCGCCGGGTTTATTGACCATCACAAAGAAAAACATCTCTTTATCCTCAGCGGGGTTATTTCTGAAAAATACGGCTATCACCCTTCACAGATCTTCGTACCGGCGTCGAATTGGTTGCTCCGTAGCGAATTAGTCCAAGAAATTGGCTTCTGGCGACCGGGTAAAGAACTCTATCTGGTTCCTTCACACGATTGGCTCAAACGGGTTTATGAAGCGGGCAAGCGCATTTTGCCTACGAAGCATTTCACCGTGATTGCCATTCCATCGAGCTCGCGCAAAAATGCGTACAGCGAGAGACATTTCGACGATAACAGCTATTATTTTGAGCAACTAAAAAACAACCCGTTTTTCCGGGAGCAACTGGCTACCAAGACGTTATATAAATGTTTTGAACAACTTTATTACGATGAGAACACTTACTACTGGCGGTTTTTTACAAAAAAAATCCAGGCATTGTTTATAAAATTTGGCTTCAACACCATTGAATTTAATATCAGAAGGAATTTTGGAAAAGGCGGCGTCCTACTCAACTATCGTAAAAGAAGAGGATTGAATTAACCTAAATTATTTACTCACCATGTTACAAACTTCAAAATGGGGTATTGATGGCGCAATCAAAGACCCCAAAAGTATCACGGCTCAATGGAACCCTTCCAGCCTTACGTTTATTGACGGTGTTTTTGTAAAGGAAGTCAAAAACGTTATCAAAAATAATGGCTATCTGACCGAAATTTATCGGCAGGACTGGGAGCTGGACGAATTAACGGTAGCCCAAATTTTCCAGGTTTCGCTCAATCCTCATGGCATTTCTGCCTGGCATGCCCACGAAATTACTACCGACCGGATTTTCGTAAATAACGGGTCCATTAAAATCGTCCTGTACGATGCGCGCGAAGAATCCCCTACTTATGGACAAATTAACGAATTTCGGTGTGGAGAACTGAGGCCAATGTTGGTTATAGTTCCTCCCAGAGTATGGCATGGCGTCCAGAACTACACAAGCGAGCCTGCCGCATTGCTCAATATAGTAGATAAAGCTTACCAGTACGACAATCCGGACCATTGGAGAATTCCGATGGATTCGCCGGAGATCCCGTACACATTCTCATAACTTCGATTTGAATCATTATCCAAATTGGTAAAGGACGGTTTAGATACATTTGAAAATTCCGTTTTTTCGAGCATCCGATGGAACCTGATCCTGTCCTTTGCGGGACAGCTCAGCAACATTGGTATTACATTAATTTTGAGCCGCCTGCTCGAACCTAATGATTTCGGGATCATGGCTGCAGCACTGGCGCTCGTGGGTTTGATTGAGTCATTCGGTTCCATTGGAAGTACCTCCGCATTGACACAGCGACAGACTTTGTCCGATCAATTTTATTCAGCTGTACTCATCATTGCGGGAGGCTCGGCCATTCTCATGATGCTGATCATCTGGGCGCTTTCACCATACCTGGCGTCTTTTTACGAAAACCCTGATCTCAAAAACGTCTTCCTATTGCTCAGTCTGTCGATACCATTTCAATTTTTAGAGACATTCCCTCTGGCGGAGCTGCAAAGACGATTATCATTTGACAAAATCGCCGCCACCTCATTTTTCAGCATCATTATTTCCGGAATTATTTCATTGTACATGGCCTATGCCGGCTATGGATGGGTGGCGCTGATCGTTAGATTATTCCTGTTGCAGAGTATCAGGACCATTTATTTTTGTTTTGTTGCGTGGCCGAAGTTTACATTCGCTCCCAGCCGCGGGGAAATCAAGGAACTACTTCGCTACGGAATCCCCCAATCACTCTCGCAATTCGTGCTGCTGTTCGGTCGGCGTATAGATGATATTTTGATTGGGAAATGGATGGGTACTGGTGTATTGGGAATTTACAGCCTCGCATATAGCCTCTATATGTGGCCGATTTCAAACATTAAGGGACGAATCTCACAAGTCGTTTTCGCGGCACTTTCCAAGATCCAGACGGAACCAGGATCCATGAGCAAGTACTATTTAAAAGTGGTTTCACTTTCAACATTGATCGGCTTTCCAATCATTATAGGCTTTGCATCTGTCTGCGACCTGGCGGTCCCTGTCATTATGGGTGCAAAATGGCTTCCGGCAGTTCCTGTGTTACGCATATTGGGCATTGCTTCTCTTTTCGAGATTTGTGTTTTCCCAGGGGCCATTTATCAGGCAGTGGGCAGAACCAGAACTTACCTAAAAACAACCACCATTACCCGGGTAGTCGCTGTGGCAGGGATTTTGGTCGGCCTTAATTTTGGGCTTGAAGGTGTCGCCGAAAGTGTCGTAGTGACGAGTTTGATCAGTTTCTTTATTTACAATCACTTTGTAGGACAGCTGATACCGGTCACAAACGCAACAATGCTCAGAATAATCATTAAAAATGGCTTCCCTAGTCTTGCAATGCTATTTTTGATTGTCTTGTTTCGTCTGGCGTTGGGTGATCAGCTTTTACCTGCTTACGAATTGGGCATCTCCATTATAATCGGCATCGCATCTTACGGACTGCTCATAAAGGTATTTCACCCTGAGCTACTGATGATCAAGCCAATCTAGCCGAATAAAAAAGCACCGGCCAATGAATAACCGGTGCTCCAAATATATTTTATCTGACTACTATGCCGAGTTTCGGGCAGCATTAATAATCCCAAACATTGCCCTCATAATCAACTGGTTGTAAGTCTCCACATCCACCGGCAGCTTTTTCGGATCGCCTGCCAGCATTTGTAACGCATACTGTTGAATGGTGATCAGCGGAAGAACGATACGCTCGCGTGTTTTGATGGATACCTTGGTCACATTGTTACTGTCAAGCAGCTCCTTTTGACCTGATACTTCAAGTAATTGCTCCCGCGTCAGTAAGAATTCGTCATACATTTTGTCCCAGAACTCTGTATACTCCTGCTCGTCGCGGAGATATTTTGTAGCAGGGAAAAACGCCTTCGACAGCGATTGCATGGAATTTTCGATCAGCGTCCGGAAGAATAATGACTTCTTGTAAAGCTGCTTGATATCTTCCGTTTTGTTGCTCTTCGCTAACTCCTGAATAGCCGATCCAAATCCATAGAAACCAGGCACATTCTGCTTCATCTGCGCCCAGGACCCTACGAACGGGATAGCACGCAAATCTTCAAATTTCAATCCCTCGTCGTCATTCCCACGTTTGGTAGGGCGGCTTCCTATGTTGGTCTGCCCGTAAAAACGCAGCGGCGTTTTCTTGTCCAGATATTTCACGAACATTGGATGATTTTTAAGATCAAGATAAGAGTCATAGGCAATCACGGCCATTTCTTCAATCAGAACCTTGTCCTCTTCGCTTAGTTCGTCTTCAACCCGGTTTCCTCTGAACAAATGGTTTTCCAAACCAGCCGTGAACAATCTTTCCAGGTTGTACATAGCCGTGGTTACCGTTCCATAATTCGAGCTGATAGTCTGCCCCTGAACGGTTAGCTGAATTTCCTTATCCTCAATATCAGCTCCCAGCGACGAATAAAAATTATGATTGTTACCACCACCACGTGCAGGAGGCCCTCCACGGCCATCAAAGAATGTGACTTTGATGCCAAACTCGCGGGAAACCTTGGTCAGTTCCTCCTTCGCCCGGTAAATAGACCAGTTGGCACGAAGGTAACCGCCATCCTTGGTACCATCCGAGAACCCTACCATAATCGTCTGGTGGTTCTCACGGTTTTCCAAATGTGTACGGTAGTAATCGTTTTCGTATAGCTTGCGCATAATGCCCGGCGCATTCGCAAGGTCATCCACCGTTTCAAAAAGAGGTACTACATCCAGGGCCAGCTTGCCGTCTTCACCAGCGATCAGGTTTTTGGCCAGCGACACTACCTGCATTACATTCAATGCTGAGGTATTATTGCTGATCACGTAACGGTGAGCACCTTTTTCTCCATTCTTAGCCTGGATGGTCTTGATAGCCCTGATAGAGCCTAGAATGTCTTTTGTAAGCGTATCCTCGTAGTCTTCGTCCCGCAACGGAATGTTGAGCGACAGGAGCAGATCGATTTTTTTGGCTTCATCCCAGCTTTCGTAATCACTGTATTTCAGCAAAGGGATCTTCTTTTCAAGCCTTTTCAAAATGTCTTCCCAAGCCTTGGCATGCTTGCGACTATCCTGCCGTACATCCAAACTGGCAAAGAAGAAGCCGAAAATATTCAGCTTCAATATAAAATTGTCAAGTAGTTCAACAAAAAGGCCCTGATGCTTGCTGACGAGTACTTCTCTCGCTTTCAGCAATTCGTCGATCAGTTCCTGTGCATTATCATATCCTTCTTCGAACGGCCCGAAAATAGTGCTGTTCATCTTTCTTTCGGCCAGCGAAATCGCGTCATCCACTCCTTTGAAGGTCAAACGACGTTTTAATTGACGCAAATCGCGGTAGTAGCCTCTTAGCAAAGTCTCCCTCAGTCTTGCAGCAACCTGTAATGTAGTCTCCGGATTTACAAACGGATTGCCATCGCGGTCGCCGCCTGGCCAGAACCCAAGTCTGAAAACATTCGGATAAGGCCAGTCATGCACACTCATTCCCAGACCATTGATCAGCTTTTCAAGAATGGCAGGAATGGCGTCGTAGTATACATTTTCCAAAAACCAGCAAAGGCTCACCGCTTCATCGAAAGGCGTTGGCTTTTCGTGATTAATAAATGCAGTTTTACCCAATTGCAACAACAGCTGATTTACTTCCGTAAAATCATTCACTTTGATCGCATCTTCCAGGTCATTGATAATTCCCAATACCTTTCCGGAGTAAAACTGGGTAGGATGCGCCGTAAGCACGATTCGCACGCTGAAATCTTCCAGCTTCGTCAGCAGTTTTCTCTTTAAATCGTCGCTATCCAGACGCTCTGTCAGGTAAGTTACGGAGCCTTTTCCGGTCAGGTCATGCGTCTGATCAAATGCGGCATCCTCTACTGAGTCGAAAAGAACAACCTGTCTTTCAATGTATTGGATAAAAGCAAAGAGCAAATCCGCCCGTTCCTTCGGCGTGGCCGTTTCCAGAAGCTCTGAAAAAAAATGTTCAATGATTTCCTTGGGGGACTTGCCCTCCTGAAATCCTATCTCACTTTGCTGGGTAAGTATGGGAAGTAACGAGCCTGTCTGAAAAATACCGCGATACGGCAAACTCAGAAAAAGGCTATTAAAAATATTGTACTTCGTTACAACTGCGTCCTGGAAACTGTTATTCATATGGGAGTGACGAAATTATATTTTGAAATCTGCAATGGAGGCAAATATACTTCTAAAAAACGGGTTTCAGGCCTTGGGATGGGCTTGTTGATGTGTTTTTTTGAGCTTTTCAATAGAGTTGTGCGTGTAGATCTGCGTTGCGGCCAGATTAGCATGCCCCAAAAGTTCCTTAATCGCATTCAGATCCGCGCCCCGGTTTAGCAAATGCGTGGCATAAGTGTGACGTAAAACATGAGGACTTTTTTGAGAAAGCGTGGTGACAGCTGATAAATATTTCTTTACTGTTCTCTGTATAAAAACCGGATAAGCCTCTTTTCCTGAATCGGTTATAATCAATGAATCCACGTTTTCCACCGGAGCTCTTTGTGCCAGATATTTCCGCAACAAAACGATCAATGATGTCGAAAGCGGTACGATACGTTCCTTCGCTCTTTTTCCAAAAACCCGAATAGTCCGCCCAGCCAGGTCCAGGTCTTTTTCTTCCAGACTAATGAGTTCTGCAAGACGGATGCCGCTTCCATAAAGCAGTTCCAGAATCACCCGATCACGGATCCCTCCGAAATCGTCCGTAAATGTATCTGCCTCAAAAAGCATTTCCATAGCCTTTTCTTCTACAAATGCCGGAAGCTTTTTGCGCGTTTTTAATGCCGATAGAATTTTTGTAGGATCCTTGTCAATGTGTTTCTTTCTTCTCAAAAAACCATAGTAAGCGCGGAGAGAGGCTATTTTTCGATTAATTGAGGAAGGATTAAGCCCTTCTTCCATTAAACTTACAACCCAGGAACGCAACATAGGAGACGTTGCAGATTCGGGTTGCTTGCATTCATATTGAAAACGCAGGTATTTCTGAAACTGGTCCAGATCGGTCTCATAAGACTTGACAGTGTGAACGCTGGATCGTTTTTCAAATTTCAAAAATTCCAGGAAAGCGGTTATCATAGGACTAACATACGAAAAAGAGCCGTCTAACACAAGACAGCTCTTTTTCATATGGAATGGATACAATAATCCTATCGAAATCTTTCAGAAAGCAATTCCGGAGAACTAGTCTTCTAAATGACCGTAAGTTTTTTCTTTGTAAACGGCACGCAAAACTTCGAAACGACGTCTAACAGATGGTTTTTCGAAAGCAGTACGAGCACGAAGCTGGCGCATTGTACCAGTTCTTTCAAATTTTTTCTTGTAACGCTTAAGAGCGCGGTCAATCGATTCGTTGTCTTTAATGTTTATAATAAGCATGCTTATAAAAAATAATGTTCTTTGAATTGGTTTCTGAAATCGGACTGCAAAGAAAAGCTATATCAAACAGAAAATCAAGAAATAAGTCATTAATATTAGGTTATTTTTGCAATCATTGCACTGATAGGAAACCCATTAACTGATAAAACAGCCCGATATGAGCTCGCGACTGGGAATTATTGACTTAGGAACAAATACTTTTCATCTGCTGATCGTCGACAAAAACGCGAAAAGCTTTACTAGTATTTTTCATGAAAGCAGGCCAGCGAGGATTGGTTTGGGCGGAATAAACAAGCGGATCATTACGCCGGAAGCAATCGGCAGGGCGATGGATGTTCTCTTGTATTTCCGGGAAAAGCTGGATTCGTTTGACGTTGAACCTGAAAATACATTCGCATTCGGGACAAGCGCCATTCGAAATGCTGATAACAGAACTGACTTTTGCGATCAGATTCTTGCCAAAACGGGCATCGACATTACCGTAATTGACGGAAACAGAGAAGCCGAATACATTTACTATGGTGTAAGGCACGGGGCTGACATTGGAGATTCTCCGTCGCTCATTATGGATATTGGCGGCGGAAGTGTCGAATTTATCATTGGCAATCAATCTCAAATCTTCTGGAAGCAAAGCTTCGAAATCGGCGGGCAGCGACTTTTGGAGAAATTCATGCGCAACGATCCGCTGTCCCAGGCCGACAGAAAAGGTCTCTACAATCATTTCGAAGAGAACCTGATCCCGCTCGCCAATGCGGTACATCAGTATGCTCCTGAGAAACTGGTCGGCTCGTCAGGCACATTCGATACTTTGGTCGACATTGATTTTCATTACCGCACCAATGACTGGCCACCCCGCGCTCAGACCGATTTTGAATTACCACTCGAAGAGTTCTATCGTGCTTACGCTCTTATATTGTCTGGAAATCATTCCCAAAGACTGAACATTCCTGGAATGATCGAGTTGCGGGTCGACATGATCGTCGTAGCCGTTTGCCTCGTCGATTATGTACTGAAAAGCTATGGAATCCGGAAATTACAGGTTTCCAGCTATGCTTTGAAAGAAGGCGTTCTGGCCGAATTAATGTCAAAATAATTAAGTTACCACCGATGTATTATTCGCTTGCACTGTAGTGCAAGTTCTTATTTTTGTGAATTCAGTATTTATCAAACCAACTCTATGAGATTAATACGCTACCTTCTTCTCACGGGACTCGTTTTCGTGTATGTGAATGACGCTCAGGCGCAAAGAAAGAAAAAGAAACAGGAAGATGTCAAGATTGACAAGGCCGTCGATGCAGTTGCATCCGCCGTCAAAGACAAGCTCAAAGACGACAAGAAGAAAGGTCCCAAAGCTTTCAAAGATCTGATCGACACCAGTGCAGTAAGCCAGAAAGGAATGATCTCTGTTCACAAAATGGATGAAAAGTGGTATTTCGAGATCCCTGATTCATTGCTTGACCACGACATTATGGCTGTAACCCGTTATTCGAAAACTGCTGCGGGCGGAGGTATTTTTGGTGGAGAGGAAGTAAACAGGCAAATGATCCGCTGGGAAAAAGGAATGGACAACAATCTGCTGCTTCGCTCGGTAACCATTGTTGTGGCCAGCCCGGACAGTACCAAACCGATTTTTCAGGCTGTAAAAAATTCCAATTCTGACCCAATCATCGGGGTTTTTGACATCAAGGCCATTAAAAAAGATCCGGGTGCAAAATCATCGGTTATTGATGTAACTGATTTCTTCAATGCTGACAACCAGGTGTTTTCTCTGAGCTCAATCAGCAAGCAATTATTAAAACTGACCGCATTCAAAAAGGAGGCTTCCTACATTGAAAAAATCAGTTCATACCCGATTAATACCGAGATCAGGACTGTCAAGACATTCTCAGTTGCACCTCAGTTGCTTACGACAACGCCTGTGCCTTCCATTGGTCAATATTTGCCTTCCGGTCTGGATGCCGGTGTCGTAACTTTTGAAATGAATACATCATTGATCCTGCTTCCGGAAAAACCAATGCGCAAAAGGATCTTTGACAGCCGTGTGGGTTATTTCGCAAATCAGCACGCTGTTTTCGGAGAAGAATCTCAACGGTCTGATACCGAAGTTTTTGCGGTGAGATGGAGACTGGAGCCTAAAAACGCAGAGGATGCAAAGCGTCAAAAGAATGGTGAACTGATTGAGCCTAAGAAGCCAATCATTTACTATATCGACCCTGCAACTCCTGAAAAATGGCGCAAATATCTGAAAGCAGGTGTGGACGACTGGCAGGCTGCATTTGAGAAAGCCGGATGGAAAAATGCCATTCGCGGCGAGTACTGGCCTGAAAAAGATACGACAATGAGCCTGGAAGATGCCCGCTATTCCGTGATCCGCTACTTCGCGGCTGACATACAGAATGCCTATGGGCCTAACGTACATGATCCGAGAAGCGGTGAGATCCTGGAAAGCCACATTGGTTGGTACCACAACGTCATGCGGCTACTGCGTAACTGGTACATTATTCAGGCTGCGGCGGTGGATCCGAATGCGCGGAAAAAGAAATTCGACGATGAGCTGATGGGCCAGCTGGTACGTTTTGTATCCTCACACGAAATTGGTCACACACTTGGGTTGCGTCATAATATGGGCGCCAGCTCCGCTACTCCGGTTGAAAAGCTGCGTGACAAGGCTTGGGTAGAGCAGCATGGACATACTTCGTCTATCATGGACTATGCCCGTTTCAATTACGTGGCACAACCGGAAGATGGTGTTACCAATCTTTTTCCAAGAATCGGTGACTACGACAAATGGGCCATTCAATGGGGTTATTCCAATTTCACGGATGCCAAAGATGTGGCAGCTGAAAAAGCATTGCTTAACAATCTGACTAAGGAAGCGTATAAAGATGCCCGTCTTCATTTCGGTACAGAAATCAGCCCGTACGACCCGCGTTACCAGACGGAGGATTTGAGTGATAATGCTATGAAAGCTTCTGAATATGGTATTAAAAACCTCAAAAGGATTATCCCAAACCTCATCGAATGGAGCAAGGAGGACGGTGAAAGTTATAAGGAGCTGGACGAAATTTATGGTAATGTGGTAACGCAGTACCGCCGCTACCTGGGTCACGTGATCAAAAATGTCGGTGGTATTTACGACACTCCAACTACATACGACATGGACGGCTCGACGTTCACGACTGTTCCAAAAGCTACTCAGAAGGACGCCATTGAATTTTTGAACAATCAATTATTCAAAACACCGGTATGGCTGCTGGACCAGAACATCCTGAACAAAATCAAGCCTGAATCTGGGGTTGAAGCAATAAAAGCTTTGCAGGAATATACATTAACGTCTCTTTTTGCCGGCGACAGGGCTGTCAGATTAATGGAAACAGGGCTTTCTGCTAAAAATTACACGCTTGACGACCTTTTTACAGATCTGGAAAGCGGCATCTGGTCAGAGGCAAAAACGGGCAAAAGCATTGACCTGTACCGCAGGAACCTGCAAAAAGTCTACGCTGAAAAGCTAATCGATTTATTGAAACCGGGCAAGGCCAATGTGTTGTCGGTACCAGTAGGAATTACTTATGGCTACTCAACAAGAGTGGTGGAACTGGAAAAAACCGATCTGCCGTCCGTAGCGAGAGCGCATTTGGAAAGTCTGAAAACAACTTTGCAAGGTGCAATCGCGAGGAGTACCGATAAAAATACAAAGTACCATTTGCAGGATGTGCAACAGCGCATCAAACAAGCGCTTGATCCGAAATAACATAAGGACTAAAACTTGCCAAGTCTTGAAGACTTGGCAAGTTTGCTTTTAACCAAGCTATGAACAATCTCGAAAAAGTACTTCCGGAACATGCTGAATTCGCAGCGGTAATCCGCAATGCGAAGCCTTACCGAAGGCTGGATTTTTCTGCCGGTAATCTGGATTTATTGGAAAGAGACTTTTCGGAGACCGCGGTCTTTTCAAATTATATTTTTGAAGAAATGCTTTCTGAAAATACATTCATCGGTATTGGTGGCTACGATGAAAATCGGGTCATTTACCGTCATCGGAAGCATTTTACTGCGGAGGAAGAAAAACCGAGGAGCATTCACCTCGGTACTGATATCTGGGCTGAGGCTGGTGAAGCAATCTATGCGCCTCTCGATGGTATCGTCCATAGTTTTGCATTCAATGACCACTATGGGGACTATGGCCCGACCATTATTTTAAGCCATGAATTACAAGGCCTGAAATTCTTTACGCTCTACGGACATTTATCCTTGGTGTCGCTGGATGGACTTTATGAAGGGAAAAGCATATCCGCTGGCGAAAAATTTGCCTCAATTGGTTCCTACCCTGAAAATGGCGACTGGCCGCCGCATCTTCATTTTCAGATCATTGGTGATATAGGCGCATACTCGGGCGACTTCCCCGGCGTAAGCAGCATCCAGGATCGTGAGCATTACCTATCCATTTGTCCCGATCCCAATTTGATTTTGAGGATTAATGAAAACGGGGTGATTTGATTTTGAAAAAGCTTCTCGGAGTTATGGGCATGTTTAAAGTTATGCGCATATTTAGTGCATGAAATCTCGTCTCAACCTGACTATTGAAAGCACTGTACTGTTGCTGGTAAAAGAATACGCGGCTGCCCACCATGTCAGCGTTTCTCAAATCGTAGAAGACTATCTTAAAAGCATTGTTAAACCTCCGCTTGAAAAAAGCAACATCTTTGACATGGTTCATCAATTGCATGCTTCTATGGAAATAAGCCACAGCGAGGATCTAAAAAAGGATTTTTACGAAGATCAATCTCAGAAATATGACTTTTGAAGTTTTCTAACCCGAGATAAAAATTTTCAAAAAGCAGGCTTACCCTCACTGCCTGTATATAGTATCGAAGATTTCTTAAAATTAACTGCCTGATAATCAAACCTTTTTCTTCTCCAAATTAGGCAAAAACCCTGTCAGCAAGCCAATTAGTGGCAAAAAAGAACAAATACGGAATACGTATTCGATGCTGGTTTGGTCGGCCAGGCTTCCTAGTATCGCTGATCCTATTCCCGCTATGCCAAAGGCGAAACCGAAAAATAAGCCTGCAATCATCCCAACCTTGCCTGGAATCAGTTCCTGGGCATACACCAGTATCGCTGAAAAGGCCGACGAAAGTATTAGCCCAATAATGCAACTCAGCACACCAGTCCAAAACAAATTGACATAAGGAAGCAATAATGCAAACGGAGCCGCACCTAGAATGGAGATCCAGATCACATACTTACGCCCGATACGGTCACCGACAGGGCCGCCAATGAAGGTACCAGCCGCCACCGCAAACAGGAATGCGAAAAGATATATCTGTGAACTTTGAATGGACACTCCGAACTTATCGATCAGGTAAAAAGTGAAGTAACTTGAAATACTGCTCATATAGATGTATTTCGAGAAGATCAGCAACAGCAAAATGGTAATCGCAAATACAACTTTACCCTTTGAAAGGTGAGTGTCCTGCCTCACAGCACTACCTGCCTTTTTGACGACATTTCGAGCCAGATTCTGCTTGTACCAGCCTCCTACCCACGATAGAATAATGATCGCCAGAAGTGCTACCAGTGAGAACCAGATGATTTGAAATCTTCCGTAAGGCAACAGAATCAATGCAGCCAATAAAGGGCCCAGCGAGCTACCGGCATTTCCACCTACCTGAAAAAGTGACTGAGCCATCCCATGCCGCCCGCCCGACGCCATGCGCGCAACCCTGGACGCTTCCGGATGAAAAACAGCCGATCCGATCCCGATCAGTCCGACGGATAGCAAAACAATGTTAAAACTGCTTGCCATTGACAATGAAACCAGCCCCAGCAGCGTAAAACACATCCCGATAGCAAGTGCGTAAGGCTGCGGTCTTTTATCGGTATAAGAGCCTACTAATGGTTGAAACACCGACGCGCTTACCTGGAAAGTAAAGGTAATGAGCCCGATCTGTGAAAAACTTAAATGAAAAGAATCCTTAACCATTGGATAAATGGAAGGGATCAGGGATTGCATGGTATCGTTAAGCAGGTGCGAGAAACTCAATGCTAACAATATGGGAAACACGGTTTGTGAGGCAGTAAGCGTCGCCGCGGTATCGGCAGCAGCGCCTTCATTGAAAGTTTTCATAAGCAATAGAAACCCGGAAAATTCTATTTCCGGTGAATAGTAGTTGCAGCTGACTGAGCGCCGGCAAGAATGGTAATGTCTGCGATGGTCACCCGATCAGGCGCATTGATTGCATAAAAAATAGCGTCTGCAATGTCCCCTGCCTGTAATGGATCAAAACCTTGATATACTTTTTCCGCACGACTTTCGTCTCCTTTAAACCTTACCAGGGAAAACTCAGTTTCAACTGCGCCGGGTGCGACATTGGTAACCTTTATCCCGTGCTGCGTCAATTCCAGTCGCATTCCTTCACTCAGTACTTCCACAGCTGCTTTTGATGCGCAATAAACGGCGCCATTTGCATAAGTTTGTTTGCCTGCGATAGAACTGATGTTGACGATATGACCTTTGCCACGCTCTAATAACAATGGAATGACCGCTTTGGATACATAAAGCAGCCCTTTGACATTCCCGTCGATCATCGCGTCCCAATCATCGGTATCGCCTTCGTCCAGCGATCCCAGGCCATGCGCATTACCCGCATTATTGATCAGAATATCAATGTTTTTCCATTCGTCCGACAGCGAGCCTATCATGGCCAGCACTGCGCCTTTGTCGCGGACATCAAAAATAAGAGTGGTTACTTTTACCTTGGAAGCGAGTATCTCAGCCACTTCATCCAGCCTGTCTTTACGACGGCCACAAAGGATAAGGTCAATACCGGCGTCGGCAAAAATTTCTGCGGTTGCCTTTCCTATTCCGGAAGTAGCTCCGGTAATCAATGCAATTCGGGACATTACTAATTATTAATGCGTTACTATATTAATGAGCAGCTTAATCCTTGTTTTTAGGAATGTTCATGCTGCTGAACTTGCCTTTTTCAAGCTGAGCTGCCTGGCTAAATAACTGCACAGCTTGCTGATAAACATTATCCGTAGGGTTAAGTACCTGGAAAACTTCATTATTCAGCCCGTTCTTTTGCTTCCTTCCCCATACGTACCGCCCTATGATCGCCTTTGTCTGAGAAGTAATCAGTGATTTTGAATGACGAAGCTCTTTCTCATTAGGCTTAATACCGGCTTTGGATGCATCCTTAACCATTTCCGCAAGCATAGCGTCCGAGATCTGGAACGAAGTCAGGAAGTCATTGAATGATTGTTTTTCCAGTTTTTTCTTATTCTCATTGGCATAGCGCAATGCGTATTCTCTGATGATATTTTTGGAGTATAATTCAAATAAGTACTTGCTGTTCAGCAATGTATCTTTTGGCACAAAAATATCGGGTGTAATACCGCCGCCACCATAAACAATGCGGCCACCATCGGTTTTATAAATTTTGGTTTTATCAAATTTGATACTATCCGCATTAAACAGCTCACCACTTTCATAACGGTGCGACAGATCTAAGCTATAATCCTCTCCTTTTCCTAGCTCGTAAGGTTTCTGAATGCTGCGGCCGCTTGGAGTATAATATCTTGAAATCGTCAATCGCAGTTCCGAACCGTCGGCTAATTTGATCGGCATCTGTACCAATCCCTTTCCATAGGATCTCCTTCCTACTACCAATGCACGGTCATGATCCTGCAAAGCACCCGCCAAAATTTCAGACGCCGACGCGCTGCCTTCGTCTACGAGTACAATCAATGGGCCTTGCTCAAAAAGCCCATCCACGTGCGACCGTGTTTTTCTGTCGAACCGGCTGTCTTTTCCTTCTGTATATACCAAAAGCTTGTCGCCAGCGATAAATTCGTCGGCCATGCTCGTTGCCCGTTCCATGTAGCCGCCAGGGTTACCGCGGAGGTCGAGGATCAGGTTTTTGAGTCCTTCCGCTTTCAATGTTTTCAATGCTGACTTGAACTCATCAAATGTAGTTTCGGAAAAACGGCTCACTTTGATGTAGCCAATTTCCTGATCCACCATGTAAGACGCGTCAACCGAATAAGTTGGAATACGATCGCGTACGACAGAGAAATTCATTTTTTCATTTAACCCTACCCTTTCAATGGCCAGGTCAACTTTGGTACCTCTTTTCCCTCTCAACAATTTGTAAACCTGCGCATTAGTAACGCCCGGCCCTGATAGATTCTCTTTATTAACAGAAATGATCCTGTCACCGCTCTGAATCCCGGCCGTCTCAGAAGGCCCTCCGCTCAAAGGAGTTACTACGTAAACGGTATCGTTATAAATATTGAACTCCACGCCAATTCCGTCAAACCCTGATTCGAGCTGGGAACGTGCAGCGGTAGCTTCTTCGGTATTAAAATAAGCGGTATGGGGATCCAGCTTTTCGAGCATTTTGGCAATGGAAAAATCCACCAGCTCGTCTGTATTTACGGAATCGACATAATTGTTCTCCACCAGCATCAGCACTTCCCGGTACTTGGCGTACCCTTTTGCGACGTCAGACAATTTCTTGCCGCCACTGAAAAACGTACTGCCTAAAAGTACCCCTGCTGCCAGGGTAATGCCTATTATGATCGGCAAACGTACCACTGACTTGGAATTATGAATCGGTGTCTGAGATTTTTCTGGATTCATGCTGGTTGAGATTTTTGAAAGGGGTATAAAATCTGCCCTCACGGAGCACATTTTTCTAACGTGAAGTAAACAATTTTGGTTGCTTAATGCAAATGAAAATCAGCGTTAAACAAAAGCCTTCAGGGACTCTGGATTTCGCATCGTATCCATATTGATAACTTTGGCAGGATCCTGACCCATTAAAATTCTTTTCATTGGAGCCTCCATTTTCTTGCCGTTGATCGTATAGGGAATATCGTTCACCTGCTCAATAGTATCGGGTACGTGGCGGGGGCTGTATTGAGTGCGCAATGCATTCTTAATCTGCGATTTTAAATCCTCTGTCAAGATTTTGTCATTTGTCAATACCACAAATAATGAGATCGTGCCCTCACCACTCTCCTTTTCAAGGTACACGGCCAGACTGTCTTTCACGTCCGGAATGCTCTCTACTGCACGATAAATCTCCGCCGTACCGATCCTCACGCCGCCACGGTTCAGCGTAGCATCCGACCGGCCGTAAATGATCACAGACTTTCTGGAAGTAATCTTAATCCAGTCGCCATGCCTCCATACATTCGGGTACATTTCAAAGTAGCTGCTCAGGTATCGTTCGTCGTCGTGGTCATTCCAAAAATAAATGGGCATAGACGGCATGGGTTGTGTGATCACCATTTCTCCCAATTCGTCGAGCACCGGCTTGCCGTTATCGTCAAAAGCTTCGATTTTGCAACCGAGCATTCTACATTGAATCTCTCCTGCGTAGACAGGCAGAATCGGGCAGCCACCCACAAATGCGCTGCATACATCAGTGCCTCCGCTCAACGAGATCAGCCACACATCCTTCTTGACATGCTTATATATCCACTCGTACACTTCGGGCGGTAGTGGTGATCCGGTAGATCCGATTGTTTCCAGATTGTTGAGCCTTTCAGAAGTAATGCTTACCCCGCTTTTCATAGACGCAATAAAATACGCCGCTCCGCTTCCGAAGTGTGTAATCTTTGCTTTTTCGGCCAAAGTCCAAAGTACTTGCGATGACGGATACGTGGGCGCGCCGTCGTACATCACGAGCGTGGCCCCGCACAGCATTGACCCTAGTGCATAATTCCACATCATCCAGCCGGTGGTGGAGTACCAGAAATACCGGTCGCCTGGTTTCACATTCTGATGTAATGTCAATGCTTTCAAATGCTCGATCAGGCAGCCGCCAACGCTGTGCGTGATGGCTTTGGGCTGCGCTGTGGTACCGGAAGAATAGAGGATCCAGATCGGATGGTCAAATGGAACAGGTTCAAAATCAATGCCGAAATGTTGCAAATGCAGGATATCTTCCCAGGCTGTAAAACGGTCCGGCCTGGTTTCGGAATGAATGTTAGTCACCAGCACGGTATCCTTTACGCTGGGCAGCGAAAACGATAAATCCTGCGCAAACGAAGTGATATCGTATGTTTTTCCATTGTAGGCGTACCCGTCCGCAATGAACAGTACTTTGGGCTCAATCTGCGAAAAACGCTCGGTAATGGCTGCTTTTCCAAAATCAGGAGAGCAGGACGACCAGACGGCGCCTACCGCATTAGTAGCCAGAAAAGCGACGACGGCCTGCGGAATGTTAGGTAGCACGCCTGCCACGCGGTCGCCAGGCTTCACGCCTCTTTGTTTCAGCCAGGTTGCTACCGCGGCTACTTCCGCTTCCAGCGTGTCCCAGGAAATTTCTCTTAATTCGGATTGTTCGGATTGAAAAATGATCGCAGGCCGATCTTTGGTTTTATTCCTGAAAATATGTTCAGCATAATTAAGCTTCGAGCGGGTAAACCATTTGGTACCAATCATTCCACTCAATGTCTTTTGCAGAACTTCCAGATACAGGTCGTGTGATTTGATATTGTAGTACTGCCACAGGCTTTCCCAGAAGTCTTCCAGGTCCGTTACCGACCATTCCCACAAGTCATGATAAGAACGAAAATAGAGTCCCTTTTTCACAAATAGCCAATCCATGTATTTTTTGAGATTGGATTGTTCCAGCAAAGCTTTTCCGGGTTTCCATAAAGGTTGGGCCTGAACGTCGGTCGACATATTCAATACTTTAAAATGAAGGTCTAGATAGGTGAAAACAGGTTTTAAGGCCCTTTTCTACGATAGTACTTATAAACGTTCCGTTATCATTTTTGGCATAAATAGAAACAAAAATATTTACTCAAAAAATTACCGTATCTTTGTTGCCTAAAATTTTAAAATTACTAGTACTCTGATCATCAGATACGTTAGTTAACTGATTTTAGTGGCAACTTATAAAGTTGATTACCAATAAAATCACCATCAGTTACACGGTAAATTTGCTAAGAGGAAAAAATTCCAGTAGTGATACTGCATTCCTAATGAGAAAAAGAACAACCAATTCGAAGGAAGCCGGCGCTTCGCGTCCTTCGAACGGTGGGACAGGTTCCTTCCGCAAAAGCAATGACGGTGCAGCCCGTCCGTTTAAGAAAGCACGGCCAGAAGCAGAGAGCCGTTTCAGCAAGCCCAGCATTAAAAAATCAAGTTTAAGGAGGGCCGATTCCAGCACAGAAAATACAGGACCTAGAACCAGGCCGAATTTTGACCATGAAAAACCGCGTACTGAAAGGCCGCGTTTCGACAAGCCGGAATTCCGCAAATATGGTGAGGGCAAACCTGCTTCCGACAGACCACGTACATTCAACCGCGATGGTGAGAATCGTGGCGGTGAGAGAAAAGAGTTTGGAAAAACCAGTTCTGACAGAGATTCTCGCCCGTTTAAGCCAAGAGAAGAATACAAGCCAAGGGGCGAGTTCAGACCAAGGGAAAATGACAGGCCGCGGGATGATAATAAGCCAAAAGGCGTAAGACGCGCATTTGGCGACAAACCTGAACGTCCACGTTTCGATCGCGAAAATGATTCAAGGGAATTCAAGCCAAGAACTGATTCGGATCGTAGTGAACGTCCATTTAATAGCGACAGAGCTGAAAGGCCCCGTTTTGCCGGAAATAGCAGCTCACGTGAATTCAAACCAAGAACTGAATCGGATCGTGGAGAGCGTTCTTTTCCGCCCCGAGACAGACAGGATCGTCCTGCTTTTAAAAAAAAAGACGATTCTGACGCATCCGCTCCCCGGAATTTCAGAGAGCGCGAACCGAAAGAGGATCATTCAGCGCCAACCGAAGACCGCAGTGGAGTAGACCGCCGGGTAGGACGTTTTGAAAGTGCCCCACGATATAATTTGTCGGAGTACGAAAAAAAGAATGCTCCAAAAAAGAAGAAGGAAGAAAATGAAGAAATTCGTCTGAACCGGTACATTGCCAATGCTGGTATTTGTTCAAGACGTGAAGCTGACGATCTGATCTCTTCGGGCCAGATTTCGGTAAATGGTAAGACAGTTACCGAAATGGGCTATAAAGTTCATCGTACCGATGTTGTAAAATACGGTAAGAAGGCATTGAACCCTGAAAAAATGGTTTATATCCTGATCAACAAGCCGAAAGATTACATCACAACAACCGACGATCCGGAAGAACGTAAAACGGTTCTGGACCTGATTCAGGGTGCTTGTTCTGAACGTGTGTATCCGGTAGGAAGGCTGGACAGAAATACAACTGGCCTGCTGCTCTTGACCAACGATGGAGAATTAGCTGAAAAGCTGACGCACCCTTCGGGGGGTATCAAGAAAATATACCAGGCCGAGCTGGACAAGCCCATTACTACCGAAGATTTCGAATTGTTGCAGCATGGACTTGAACTCGAAGACGGATTTATCCGACCTGATGAAGTTGGAATTGTAACACCGGATGCAATGGTGGTAGGTTTGGAAATCCACAGCGGACGCAACCGTATCGTTCGTCGCATGTTCGAACACATGGGATACGAAGTTCAGAAGCTGGACCGTACCGTTTTTGCAGGATTGAACAAAAAAGATCTGCCTCGCGGTAAGTGGCGGTTTTTGAGTGAAAAGGAAGTTGTAAAGCTGAAATTTTTGCTCTAACCGACCGAATTACATAACAAAAAAGGTGCGATGTTAACAATCGCACCTTTTTTGCATTTGAACCAATATATGTTACATCCTGAATCCGAATGAGTAAACATCATATGGAGCGTCAGGATAAAGTCCTTCAAACTGCACCATTGATTCTTCTTTTCCGGCAATCGCGGATTCGAATTCTTTCACAGACCGAACAGTCTTTCCATTCACTTTGGTAATGATGAAGCCTTCTTCCACTTGCGAGCGGGCAAATTTGCCACCGTCAATGGAGAGTACTTTCACTCCGCCATCTATTTTGTAACGGGTAAGACGTTGTTTTTCAGTATCACTCAGATTACCAAACTGGGCTCCGAGGGTGTTCATAACCGCTGCTGTTTCGTCACGTTTGATGATCTCAGAACCACCAGTACGGTTACGTAATGTAATCGGAAGGTCTTTCTCTTTACCGTCACGGTTCACAGTCAGATTAACTTTATCGCCAGGCTTATGCAAACCAATGGATTGTTGCAGTTCAGGAATTGAGTGAATGTCCATTCCGTCTACTTTCACGATCACATCACCTTTGCTTACTCCGCCTGCCTTCGCTGCGCTATTTTCGGTGAATTCACGAACATATACACCGTCATTCACTTTCACGCCATATTCTTCTGCTTTTCTGCTGTCCAGATCATCCAGGGCAATTCCGAGGTAACCGCGTTGAACATTTCCGAATTTGATCAGATCGCTCGATACCTTCTTAACAATGCTCGAAGGAACTGCGAACGCATAACCAGCAAAGCTTCCGGTAGGGCTGGCAATCGCTGTGTTGATACCGATCAGCTCTCCTTTGAGGTTAACCAACGCACCACCACTGTTACCAGGGTTTACAACTGCATCGGTCTGAATGAATGATTCCAATGGTGAATCACCTGCGGCCGTCGATGCTGGCGTCACACCATTGCGGCGGCTTGACTGACCAATGATTCCCAAACCACGACCTTTTGCACTTACGATACCAGCTGTTACAGTTGATTCGAGGTTAAATGGATTTCCTACCGCTACAACCCATTCGCCAACTTTCACAGCGTCAGAATTTCCTAAGGTTACCGCTGGCAGATCCTTGGCCTCGATTTTAATCACTGCGATATCCGTAGAAGGGTCAGCACCAATCACTTTCGCCCTGAATTTACCTTTGTTATGTAGGGTCACTTCCAGTTCCTGGGCACCTTCCACCACGTGGTTGTTGGTTACAATGTATCCGTCGGGGGAAATGATGACGCCTGAGCCGGAAGCTTCCTGGGACTGAGGCCCCCGTTGGCCTCCTCCAAAATCGTCACCAAAAAAATCTCTGAATATATCTGGGATCTGTTGCTGACTTCTGGAAGCCTGGCGTGTCATGGTGGACTTAATATGCACTACCGTCGGTGTGGTCGCCTCAGCGGCGTATACGAAATCACCAGGAGCACCAACTGGCGCACCGGTCGATGTAAAGCGGTTAATAGACTCGGATGGAGCTTCTTTAAAAATTACATCTCTATCACTATCATTACCAAGTAGTTTAAAGCCAGCAAGAGTTGATGCACTAGAAATCAACCCAACCAACACTAAACCTTTCCAATTTGTTTTCATAGACATATGTTGGGGTTATATTTTTGTGAATGAATAACGCAAAGCAAATAACAATTTATTCCCGTGTCCAGCTCATTTAACATATTTTAACAAAGATATCGTATTTGATAATTACTAAAATATCCTGCCAGACGAATATGAGAATTTTGTATCCTGCCCTGCTCATAAAAAAGGCGTTATTTTCGCAAATAACGCCTTTTCCTAATTCCCAAAGGATCAGGCAACTTCAATCGCACGGGCAGGTTTTTCCTTAGCTTCCTCGCGTTTTGGCAATGCCACGCTCAAAATGCCTTCGGAATAACTAGCTTCGATTTTATCGCCGTCCACTGAATTAGGCAATGTGAATGTACGTTGGAACGAAGAGTACTTGAACTCTTTGCGGGTGTACTTCTCATTGGTATCCTCTTCTTTTTGTTCTTTTTGGGCGGAAATGGTCAACTGGTTTTTTTCAAGATTCAATTTGAAATCTGATTTTTGTAAACCAGGGGCGGCCACTTCAATGCGGAACCCTTCTTTACTTTCAATAACATTTACAGCTGGTACACTTCCCGAGAAAGCAGGCGTGTTGAATTCATTTAATAGATCCTTACCAAAAAATCCGTTCAAATAAGATGGACCTGCAAAATGTGTTTTGACTAATGTGCTCATTGTTATAAGGTTTTTGTTGTTTTTAAATTTCAGTTTTAACCGTCGCGGTTTATGCACTGTTATTATCAACTTCTATACCTTTTGATAAAACACTAAAAATACCGGACAAAATGTCGCTATTTTGTTCAAAATTGAAAATATAATGACATAATGACCGATTTTATCAAAACATAACGGCACAAAATGTCCGGATCGCCAAACATTGACTAGCAATTGACTAGCAATAGAATTCTAAAAGAAGTAAGGCTTATTTTAAATCAAGTAAAGCGCAGGCTTGCTCGGAAGCTGATTGTTCCGCTTTTTTCTTCGTAAAGCCATTGCCAGTAGCAAATGGCTCGTCATTAACGAGGATCTGAGAAATGAATTCGCGGTGATGACGTGTGCCCCTTTCTTCCAAAATTTCGAAACGGATCTCTTTGCCTTCGCGTTGCGCCCATTCAATGATGAGGCTTTTGAAGTTCGCATTGTTCTGGATAATGTTGTCCAGGTCGTAATGTGTGATAAGTTTGCTGATGATAAAAGTCCGGGTAAACCGAAAACCTTTATCCAGGTAAATAGCTCCAACAAATGCTTCCAGTGCGTCGCCGTACATAGAAGATCTCGGTGACATTCCACGCCGGTTGCCATCATATTCGATCAGCCGATCGAGACCAAGCTTTCTTGAAATTTGATTGAGAGACTCGCGGTTTACAATCCTGGAACGGATCTCGGTCAGAAAACCTTCGTCTTTGTAGGGATATTTGGTAAAAAGAAATTCGGCTACGACCATACCCAAAACAGCATCTCCGAGATATTCCAGTCTTTCATTGGACTCACGAAAACCCTTGATGGCTGTTTCTCTGGAAGCGGAAGTATGGCGAAATGCGAGCTGGTACACGCCAAGATTGGAAGGCCGGTCGCCAATTACATGAGCAATCGATTCCTTAAATTTTTTATCCTCAGCACTTCCGGTTCTGAAAAGAGAGAGTATCGGTATAAGAATTCGCTTTGCCAATTGTAAAAAGTTAATCAGTCTTCATACTTTTTGAAAATGACTGACGCATTGTGCCCTCCAAAACCAAATGTATTGCTGAGTGCAATATTAACATTTCTTTTCTGAGCCTTGTTGAAGGTAAGGTTCAATCTTGGATTAATTTCCGGATCGTCGGTAAAATGATTGATAGTGGGTGGGATAATCTGATCCTTGATCGCCATGATACAGGCCGCAGCTTCTATCGCTCCCGCCCCGCCCAATAAGTGGCCGGTCATGGATTTGGTAGAGCTAATGTTCAATTCATAGGCGTGGTCACCGAAAAATTTCTCGATGGCTTTGATCTCCTGTGGATCACCAATCGGGGTAGAAGTCCCGTGGGTATTGATGTAGTCGATATCCTCCGGTTTGATGCCGGCGTTCTCAACCGCATTTTTCATTACAATGTGGGCACCCAAACCTTCTGGGTGCGGAGCGGTAATATGGTAGGCATCGGATGACATTCCGGCACCGATCATTTCAGCATATATTTTGGCTCCTCTCGCTTTTGCATGTTCGAGTTCTTCCAGAATAAGAGCTGCACCACCTTCTCCAAGTACGAATCCGTCTCTTTCTTTGTCGTAAGGACGCGAGGCGGTTTCCGGAGAATCGTTTCTTTCTGATAATGCTTTCAATGCATTGAAACCTCCAACCCCTGCAATGGTAACAGCTGCTTCGGAACCTCCCGAGATGCAGACATTCATCATGCCAAGCTTGATATAATTAAAGGCATCGATTAATGCATTAGTAGCAGAAGCACAGGCGGAAACTGTGATGAAATTAGGCCCCCGGAATCCATAACGGATAGAAAGTACTCCTGAGGCGCTATCCACGATCATTTTTGGAATGAAGAATGGATTAAACCGCGGGGTTTTACCATTTTCGGCGTAGTTGATTACCTCGTCTTCGAAAGTTTTCAAACCGCCAATTCCGGTACCCCAAATAACACCGGCTTTGTCGAGATCAAGCGTATCTGCGTCAAAGCCGGCGTCCTTCATTGCTTCATCAGCAGCAATGACGGCGTACTGTGCAAAAGGGTCCATTTTACGGGCTTCCTGCCGAGGGATGTAATTGTTGATATCCAGACCTTTTATCTCGCAGGCAAAACGGGTCCGAAACTTTTCAGCATCGAAACGCGTGATAGGTGCTGCACCGCTTACACCTGCAACCAAATTTGTCCAAAAGGTAGAAACATCATTCCCGATGGGTGTCAATGCACCCATTCCTGTAATTACAACTCGCTTAAAACTCATAAAATTGGGACAGAAATAGAAGATGATACAGCAAAGAAACCGAATTACTTCACGTTTTCTTCCAGATATGCAACAGCCTGGCCAACTGTACCAATGTTCTCTGCCTGATCATCAGGGATAGATAGATTGAATTCTTTTTCAAACTCCATAATCAATTCAACGGTATCTAGAGAGTCCGCTCCCAAGTCGTTCTGGAAGTTTGCTTCCGGTGTAACCTCCGACTCTTCTACGCCGAGTTTCTCGACGATAATTTGCTTAACTCTTTCTGCAATTGCTGACATTTTATAATCACTTTTTGGTTAAAATCGCAACAAAGAAAGATATTTCAGTTCACTTTTTCAAAATTTTTTTAGTCGGTTCATTTTATTGCATGCCGTGTGCTGAAAATAAAAAAAGCAGAAAATCAAATGCTTACCCGGGTTAAGTTTCAAGAAATCTATACATCATATAGAGAACATTACGGATAACTGTACATTCGCGAAACTTTTATTGTTCACAGATTAATGTCAGTATGATTTCAATACCTGATTTAAAAAACACGGATTCCCCTCAATTTTTCCTGATGGCGGGCCCCTGCGCGATCGAAGGCCGCGATATGGCACTCCGAATCGCTGAACATATCGTCAACATTACCGACCGCCTCAGCATTCCATATATTTTCAAAGGCTCGTACCGTAAGGCCAACAGGACCAAAATTGACTCATTTACGGGCATAGGCGATGAAAAAGCGCTGAAAATACTACAGGAAGTTCACCAGACTTTTGGCATACCTACCGTTACCGATATCCACGAGTCTCACGAAGCTGCACTGGCGGCTGAGTATGTAGATGTACTTCAAATTCCCGCGTTTTTATGTCGGCAAACGGAATTGCTGGCAGCGGCTGCGAGGACCGGAAAGGCTGTCAATGTAAAAAAAGGGCAGTTTCTTTCTGGTGGTTCCATGAAATTTGCTGTTGAAAAAATCAATGAAGTAAATCCCGACTGCCAGGTAATTTTAACGGACCGTGGAAATAGTTTTGGTTACGGAGACCTCATTGTCGATTACCGTAATCTACCTGAAATGGCTTCATTCGGTGTGCCCATTGTGATGGATTGTACGCATTCATTACAGCAGCCTAACCAAACTTCCGGTGTCACAGGCGGCAAACCGAAGCTGATCGAGACCATTGCCAAAGCTGCAATCGCTGTCGGTGCGGACGGGCTCTTTATAGAAACTCATTTTAATCCTGCCGAAGCAAAATCCGATGGTGCCAATATGTTGCCGCTGGATCAGCTGGAAGGGCTTTTGGAAAGACTGGTACGTGTGAGAGAAGCGATCCTATGATGCTAAAATTTGCCCGGATACATTTGTTATGTTTTCTTCTGTGCTGTAATTTTTTCAACCAGGAAGCTTTGGCGCAAAGAGATTCCACGCTCTGGGTCGTCAAAGCTGGCGATGTGATCCCGCCGGTTTCCCTGGGCATAGCGGGCCTGATCGTACAGGGTAAGATCAGCAGGCACTTGCAGGAGAATGTTGTTTCCAAATACTCGAACTTTCATTCGAACGTGGACGAGTACCTTCCATATGCCCCTGGCGTGATCAGTTTGAGCCTTGCGGCCTCCGGCGTAAAAGGAAAGCATTCACTGGGCGACCAGGTTATTCTCGCTTTGCTGTCCAATCTGGTAGCGCAGGGAGTCACCCAGAGTTTGAAGAGAATTGTGCGTTATCCGCGGCCTAATGGTGAGGATTATCATTCTTTTCCATCGGGTCATTCTACGACTGCTTTCACCAACGCTACGCTTTTGCACGAGGAATACGGGCAGCGGAGCGTGCTTTACAGCATTGGCGGATACGGTACTGCCACAGCGGTAGGTGCATTACGTGTTCTCAACAACAAGCATTGGCTGGCAGATGTGCTCATGGGAGCAGGGATAGGCATTGGGGCGACAAAAGTACTATATATCAGCTATCCCTGGCTGCAGCAAAAGGTTCGGCGGATGAAACATTAATTTAAGGCTTACGAAATCTGCTGACATAGGGTTGTCACTCGCCACCGCTTCATTTGTACCAAACAAATTAAACGACCGCAACATGCAGCTCAAAACCATTCAGCCAATTCATGTCCTGTATTTCGAAACACAGACTTCATTCAATGAAATTTCCGAACATATACGTCACGTTGCACACGCGCTGTACCGGGATGCTGTCAAGAACGATTTGGAGATCACCGGCCCTGTTTACTGGATATATAACGGAGCAGACGGCAACCCTGAAACTGTTTTTACATTGACAATAGCCCTGCCGGTTTCGCCGAAACCTGAACTGGCAAACTCTGAATTTCGTACAAAATACCTGGAAAAGTTCGAATGTGCGACCGATCAGCTTTACGGTGGATGGGATGGATTCCGAGAAGTTTATGGCCAACTCATTCCTGCAATTCTGTCCAACAATTTGACAATGTCTGGCGAAAACCGCGAAATTTACATTAATCTGGATTTCGAAAATCCCGACAGGAACACCACCGAAATTCAGATCGGAATTTTGAAATAACACATGGATCGTCATCTCATTCAAGCATAACACTTAGCATGTCATATTGCACTTACGTCAACAACAACATTTCAGAAGAAGCTGACTATCTGCTTCATAAGCATTACCACGACCATCAGTACGGTTTTCCAATCGACAATGATGACGAGTTGTTTGGACGATTGCTTTTGGAAATTAATCAGGCAGGTCTGAGCTGGCTATTAATGCTTCGCAAGCAGGAGAGTTTCCGTTCTGCTTATAGCAACTTTTCAATTGAAAAAGTCGCAGCATACGATGAAAATGATCGCGAGAGACTTTTACAAGATCCCGGAATTATCCGGAATCGTCTGAAAATCAATGCTGCGATCGTGAATGCGCAGAAAATACTGGAATTGAAAGAGGAATTCGGCTCCTTCAAAGGCTGGCTGGACGCCAATCACCCATTAACCAAGCTGGAATGGGTGAAGCTTTTCAAAAAGACATTCAAATTTACCGGCGGCGAAATCGTCAACGAATTTTTGATGAGTACCGGCTACCTCCCCGGCGCTCATGATGTTGACTGCCCGGTTTATTCAAGCATTCATGTAGCATCAAATTAATAAGCAATCTGATCGGGTGATAGTTGCTCGACCGCTACCTTTATGTGATTGAATGAAGCAGCATTCATTTCTTTCCTTGCAACAGCACTTTCCATCAGATCAAAATATTTACATAGGATGTGTCTTCTGCCTCGCTGGTGCCAAACTATCAGCCAGGAGGTCTCAGCTGCCTTTGCTCCAAAGACACTAATCTCAGGCCAGCCAAACTCCTGAACAATTTTATCTAGAATTATAAGGTTAGCTTCATCATTTACACTGATTTTTTTGGAATAGAATGCTTCATTATTCTTGTTTCCATTGTAAAGACTGTCACGGTACTGCTGGTCAGCGACAAGCATCTTCTCAAATAAATGCCGGATGTCTTTTTCAGTTATTCCTTTTACCTCAATAAAAGGATCTATGTCAGGTTCTATGTCCGTATACATGATATACGACCTAGCTTGGGGCTTCACTGATTTTACAGACGAATCCGTAGCTGATGTATTTGTGGATTTGGAAATGCAGCTAGTTACCATGAAAATAACGCCGATAAATGCAATTGCTATTTTCATGGTGAAAGGAGTGTACTGATTTATTCTCTAACTCAATTAGTATCAAGTGTTTTAATAAACGAAACCATATCAGCCGGTTTATCCGTCTGCAAGCCTTGCACACCTTTATTCAGTGCTTCTTTCCACGATGTGGGTCCTTCGGTGGGACTTTGCACATCCAGCCAGACAGCGACGTCATGACTATTTGCGGCCTTTACCATTTCGGGACTGGCGACATTATCCAGCACCTGCACGTGCAGTTTTTTCAGGAAATCGGCCAGCTGTTCGCTGGTTGTAACATCCTTCGGCAGGCTGGTCATTAAGGGAACCTCCGGAGCAACTTCTTTCCATTGATGGTACTGTGCCTCTTTGTTCAGGTACACCACCACATGTTTTTCCATTCCTGCCGCCTTGATCTGCCGCCAACTCTCCGCAACATCAGCCTCTTTGAAATCCAGATAGATGTTGATTTTACCTTTACAAATCGCCAGGAGTTCTTTAAATTGAGGAACCCTGTGCGTTTTTTTATTTCGGTTAAAAACCTGTAAATCTTCCACTTCTTCGAGCGTCATGTTCGCTACCATACCTGTTCCGTTGGTAGTCCTGTCCACTTTGGCATCGTGCAAAACAACCAAATGCCCGTCCTTCGTCGTCCTCAGATCCACTTCCACATAATCCGCGCCGCATGCTATGGCTTCTTTCGTGGATGCTAATGTATTTTCGGGAGCCTCCACATGGTTACCGCGGTGCGAAATGACGACGATTTTATTCTTTACATGAGGCAATGTCGGATGATGCTGCGCATTGGCCGACAGAGTCGCAGCGAAGAGAACCAGGGTAGCGCTGATATTTCGGATGAACATATTCATTGCATTTAAATCTTTTTCTATGGGCTATTAATGAGGGTTTGAGGCAAAAAAATGAGTCCACAAGCAAAAGAATACCTTTCTCTCAACTCATAGACTCATCAACTTTAAACTCATTTATTGTATCTCAAAACTGGAAAGGTTCACAAAATCCTGAACCCTTGCATTGATTTCCTCCTGAGTCAGGTTAACCAAACGTTCTGTTCCGAATTTCTCAACGCAGAAAGAAGCCATTGCAGAACCATAAATGATCGCGCGTTTCATATTTTCGAAAGAAATATCATCTGTACTCGCCAGATAACCGATAAATCCTCCCGCAAATGTATCGCCAGCTCCGGTTGGGTCGAAAACTTCTTCCAGCGGCAAAGCTGGTGCGAAGAAAATCCTGTCTTCCTGGAACAACAATGCGCCGTGCTCTCCTTTTTTAATGATCAATGTTTTCGGCCCCATTGCCATGATCTTGGCAGCTGCCTTGCGTAGAGAAAATTCTCCCGATAGCTGGCGAGCCTCTTCATCATTAATAGTGATCAAGTCAACCAGTTTCAGAACCGATTTCAGGTCATCCAATGCGATATTCATCCACAGGTTCATGGTATCAAGCATGATCAGCTTCGGGCGTTTCGCCATCCGTTCGATCACCAGTTTCTGAGTGGCAGGTACCGTGTTACCCAGCATCAAAAATTCAGTTCCCTGGTAAGATTCAGGAATGATCGGATCGAAATGTTCCATTACATTCAACTCTGTGATCAGGGTATCACGGGTGTTCATATCTTCGTGGTACTTACCTGACCAGAAGAACGTTTTACCATCCTGAACGATTTCAAGCCCCTCAGTACTTACACCGTGATCTTCCAGCAGGTCAATCATTTCTTTTGGAAAATCACCTCCAACTACTGCTACCAGGTTATTTTCTTTGGTAAAATAAGATGCTGCTAGTGTGATATAAGTGGCTGCACCGCCAATAATTTTGTCTGTTTTTCCAAATGGGGTTTCGAGCGCATCGAATGCAACAGATCCTACGGTTAGTAAACTCATAAATAAGTACTGTATTGATTTTAAGTTAGTTTCAAACTGGGCCTTTGTTATAAAAACGCTGCGAAGATAATCAAAACGACCGAATAGCGACTTTGCCCATTAGCTTTCTGCTAAACAGTTACTAATCAATCATAGGTTATTTGCTATTTTTGTAAACTATCGAATTTTATCCTTCACTATCGACACATACTAATGGAAGCAACCTCAGAAGCAAGAAGGCGCATTGACAATGCAAAAGGATTTCTCAGCAACAACGCAAAAAAGGAAGACGGGATTTATTATGACAAAAAATATGTCAAGATCGCTGGACACACTGCATATACAGGTATTCTGTTGGCGCTAAATGAGCTTTTGGGAGAAAAGAATAAAAAAACATCAAGAAGCGTCGAGTGGTATCAGCAAGAACTGAGAAGCATCGACAAAAGCCTGTTATCAAGATTTGCAACAGCTTACCAAATACTGCACATTGACATGGGTTACCAGGGAGCCAAAAGTGCCCAACTAGCTTCACTAGGACTGCAGCAAGCCGAAAAAATAATAGATTGGGTCGAAACGCGCCTAACAAAAACTCAATTGAAGAACCAGTAATTCAGAAAGTAAAAATATAAATGACCGCACAAACTTTCCAGCCACTTAAAATATTCAATACACTTACCCGTAAAAAGGATGTATTTGTACCAATTGCGCCTCCCTATGTCGGAATGTATGTGTGTGGTCCTACGGTTTACAACAATGTCCATTTAGGAAATATCCGTACATTTTTATCCTTCGACATTCTTTACAGATACCTCACGCATATTGGGTATAAGGTACGTTATGTGAGAAATATCACTGACGTAGGCCATTTGGTGGGCGACGGCGAGGAAGGTGAGGACAAGATCGGCAAGATGGCAAAGCTTCAAAAACTTGAACCTATGGAGATCGTGCAACGGTATACCAACGATTTTCATGATGTATCGGCCATTTTTAACCTGGTACCTCCGAGTATCGAGCCTACTGCGACGGGTCACCTCATCGAACAAATCGAAGCGGTGCAAAAACTGATCGAGAAAGGTTCGGCTTATGAGTCCAATGGCTCCGTATATTTTGATATCAATAAATACCAGGCTGGCGGCAACGAATATGGAAAACTTTCCGGACGCGTCATCGAAGACCTTTTGAACGAAACCCGCGAACTGGACGGTCAGGCTGAAAAACGCAATCCACTGGATTTTGCACTTTGGAAAAAGGCTAGCCCCGAACACATCATGCAGTGGGATTCGCCCTGGGGAATGGGCTTTCCGGGGTGGCACCTCGAATGTACCTGCATGAGCGCCAAGTACTTAGGCAAACAATTCGACATTCACGGTGGCGGAATGGATTTGAAATTCCCCCATCATGAATGCGAGATCGCACAAGGAAAATCGCTTACCGGTGAAGAACCGGTGCGTTACTGGATGCATACCAACATGCTGACGGTGAACGGACAGAAAATGTCTAAATCACTGGGAAATTCGTTTCTTCCGGCTGAGCTGTTCTCAGGAAATCACGACTTGCTGGATCAGGCGTACAGCCCCATGACTGTTCGTTTTTTCATGTTGCAAAGTCAGTACCGAAGCACGCTGGATTTTTCCAATGAAGCATTAAAAGCAGCTAATAAAGGTTACAAAAAGCTGGCTAATGGTTTAAGAAATGCCAAATTGATGACCTATGTGCATGAAGATGGCGTGTCCGCAGATGAAGCCAAAAAAGCAGATGTCGAGAAATCCATTGATGGTTTTTACAACGCGATGAATGATGACCTCAATACTGCCGTGGCTTTTGCTAACCTTTTTAATTTGCTCAAATACATTAATATGATCAATATGGGCCAGCTGAAAACGGCCCAGCTGGGAGAGGATGTTTTCAACTCGCTGAAAGAAAATTTCGTCATTTTCTTCGAGGATGTGCTCGGCCTGAAAGAGGAATTGACGGAAGGTTACGGCATTCTGGACGGTATGCTGAAATTGTACAGCGAATTTAAATTGTCCCGGAACTACGAAAAAGTAGATGAAATCCGTTCTTACTTCAAAAATCAGGGGTTGGTGATCCGCGATACGAAAGTAAGGATCGACTGGGCCTATGAAGAATGATAAAAAGCGCCGCAGCTTGGTCGAAAGCGGGTTTAACGAATTAATATAAAATCATAAGATGCTATTTCTTACAAGGGATTTGTTTTCGAAGAAATTAACGATCCTATTTTTAATAATACTTGGTACTTACGGCTGCAAAACTAAGACTAGCTCGGAGCAAACGGCAGAGCAGGCACCGGCACTGGTTAAAAGCCCTGAATTTAATGCGGATAGCGCCTACCAGTTTGTTCAGAAACAAGTTGATTTCGGCCCTCGCGTTCCCAATACCGCGCCGCACAAAGCCTGTGGTAATTATTTGGTTTCTACATTAAAGAAGTATGGCTTTTCAGTAGTAGAGCAAACTTTCAAGGATACTACCTTCGATGGAACAATTATCAATGGACGTAACATTATAGGCAGCTTTAACACTGCGAATGCAAAACGTATCCTGCTCACTTCCCACTGGGATTCCCGCCCGTTTTCCGACCAGGATTCTCTGGTTAAAAATAAACCCGTTATGGGTGCTAACGATGGCGCAAGCGGTGTGGGAATTTTGCTGGAAATTGCCCGCGTGCTCTCATTACAGGCTACCAAGCCTGATATTGGCGTGGACATTATCTTTTTCGATGTTGAAGACTGGGGTGCTACGGAACAGGATACCAGTATGTTGCACAGTGGATTTTGCCTGGGCTCTCAATATTGGGCGGCCAACAAGCATATTCCTAACTATACTGCCTATTTCGGCGTTCTGCTGGATATGGTGGGAGCAAAAGGCGCTACTTTCCTAAAAGAAGGTTATTCCATGCAAATGGCTGAAGACGTCGTCAGGGAAGTTTGGACTACCGCTAGTCGTATTGGTTACAATAACTATTTCATTGACGAAAGAGGCGGTTCTATCACCGACGACCATGTACCGGTTAACACCGTAGCACATATACCGATGATCGACATCATTCATACCAAAAACAGTGTGGTACGTACATTTTTCGATCAATGGCACACGGCCGATGACACCATGGAACACATTGATCCTAAGACATTAAAAGCTGTGGGACAGACTCTTGTCCAGGTACTTTATCAGGAGTCAGCGAATCTGGCACTTTGACTTGGTAGTCATTGGTAGTCATGTGTTGTCAGGTATTGTCATTTATAGTCATATGTTGTTTAAACCAAACAATAAGTGACAATACATGACTATAAATGACAAAATTTGACACTTTTCCTACATCCGCTTCACCACAATCCATATATCTGAATTCCGTCCTTTATCGTCGCTGCATGATATTTTGACCCTGCCCAGCGGCGGGTTGATGAAAACCCCTTCATGCGGCGGCGCCTTTTTGGTAAGCTTGTCATTGATATACCAAAAAACCTCCTCCACATCATTGGCAGTCTGGCAGGCAAGCTGAATTTGCTGCGGCTCATCTTTACGAATGTAGTACTCGCTCCCCATATTCGGACTGACAATCAACGGTGCTCCTTCATGGAAAACACGCTCGCAGTCCGGGTTATGCTGCGGAATTTTTTGATACGGAATTTTTTGGAGTTCATTAAATGCAATCAGCTCAGGTGCCAGATTGGGAAAGGCACGTTTTTCATAACCACTTTCGGGAAGACAATAGGTACAATAAGATATTTTGCCAGCGGGATCCGTGAAAACCCAGCGCAAATGCTGACACTTTCTATATGCTGAAATCCCCACAATGTACTGATCGGGAATCTGATGTTCACAAAATTCTGACGGAATATCGCCACTCGCCGGGCACACATTACGGACAGCAATATTGGCCGGGGATTTGTACCAGCCTTTTGGCGAGTTGTAGTCTAATGAGTTAAAAATCGAGAATAACAATGGTGTAGCGGTATTGGCACCACTGAGTTCCGGCACGCCTTCGCCTGAAAAGTTACCTACCCACACGCCTATCGTATATCTGCGGTTATAACCAATGCTCCATGCATCCCGCTTGCCATAGGAAGTACCTGTTTTCCAGGCAATTTTGGGCAAATGGTATGTATTGGCAAAATTGGTAGGAAGATCGGGCCGGGTAATCTGTGTGAGAATGTTCGTGACCAGATAAGCCGCTTCGCCGGAAACAATGGCCGCTCCTTTTTTATCGACAGGATTGAAAGAGCTGTATCGCAAACTTCTCAATTTTCCTTCATTTGAAAATCCTGCAAAAAGTCGTGTCAGTTCCTCCAATGTTACCCCGCAGCCGCCCAGGATCATGGACAGTCCCAGGCCTTTTGCCTGCTTATCAATGGTTTTAAAGCCCGCTTTTCTCAATTTATCAACTAGTACCGGGGTACTAATATCCTTCAACACCTTCACTGCCGGGATATTCAGCGAATTGGCCAATGCGAACTCCGTCGTCACCGCACCATTGAAATGCTTGTCAAAGTTTTCCGGTTCATAGCCAGCGAAGTTGCCGGGAACATCATTCAAAACGGTTTTTGGGGTAATAATACCTTTGTCAAAAGCAGTAGCGTATAATAATGGTTTCAATGCACTTCCGGGAGATCGCACCGCCCGGACACCGTCTACCTGCCCCCCATCGAATGGATTATTAAAATCCGCAGAGCCAACGTATGCCTCCACTTCCATAGTTTCATTATTAACCACCAGAACCGATGCATTGTGAATGTTCATCGTTTTCAGCCTGTTAATGTAGTTTTTAACCTGCTCTTCAATCTGGTTCTGAACCTGGATTTTTAGTGTGGTCCGGATAACCGGTTCGTCGGGGTACTGCTGCATGAGTCGCTGCGACAAATGGGGTGCCTGCCGGGGAGCCCGTAAGCGTCGCACTAGCAAGGGTTCATTCAGAGCATCCTGAATAACGTTTTTTTCAAATAACCCTTCTTTTTCAAACCGTAACAACCATTCATTTCTTGCTATTTTCAAAGCCTCGTTCCTTGTTCCCGGTCTTAGGCTCGACGGACGGTTTGGTACAATGGTCAATGCCGTGATCTCCGAAAGGCTCAGCAGTTGTGGCGGTTTGCCGAAATAGAGTAGCGATGCAGCTTTAATGCCTTCAATGTTACCTCCATAAGGCACAAGATTGAGGTACAACTGCAATACCTCGTCTTTGGAATAATGTAATTCCAGCTGAAAAGCCCTGGCGATTTCTACAAATTTATTGAAATAAGTTCTGCGCCGCGGTTCGATCAACCTCACTACCTGCATCGTGATCGTAGAAGCACCTGATGTTCTTTTTCCCGAAAAAATATTGCGTGTCGCAGCCCGTACAATGGCCATCGGATTGACCCCCGGATGATAATAAAAGTACTGGTCCTCCTTGTAAATGAGCGTTTTTCGGAGCAATGGCGTAATTTCGGAAACAGTCGAATATAGCCTCCATTTATCCTCTTTGTTCAAAAAAGCATGGATCACATTCCCTTTCTGATCGGTAACCTGGGTCGCGTACCGGATCCTGGGTTGAAAAGGAAAAATAAAATCGAGGACTAAAAAAAGGAGCAGAAGGCCGGCAAGTACCGCGATGATTCTTTTGACCTTTTTTATTTTCATGATCGGGAGGTGTGCAAATCGTAATTGAATGGCTATAAATATAGTTGAATGATGGTTTTCTCCTCCTAAAAATATTTTCGAAGAATAAATCAAGACCTCGTTTGTCCCGGACGGTTAATTTTCCCTACTTACTGCCTTTATTCCAAATAAAAGCCAATCATAGTACCATATGTCCAAATACGTAGCCGCCATTGATCAGGGAACGACCAGTACCCGTTGCATACTTTTTGACCACGAGGGAAATATCGTTTCGGTAGGGCAAAAGGAACACGAACAAATTTATCCGCATCCAGGCTGGGTAGAGCACAATCCGACGGAAATATGGAAAAATACGCTGGAAGTAATCGCCATTGCAAGGATCAATGTGTCTGCGACCGCTGCGGACATTGCTGCGATTGGTATTACAAATCAAAGAGAAACAACGGTTGTCTGGAACAAAAGGACCGGCAAACCTTACTATAATGCATTAGTATGGCAGGATACCAGGACTACCGAGCTTGTCGCGAAATATGAAAAGGAAGGCGGTTTGAACCAGTTCAGGGACATTACCGGCCTGCCTGTTTCCACTTATTTCAGCGGTCTCAAATTAAAATGGCTGCTCGAAAATGTAGAAGGGATCCGCGCCGATGCGGAAAGGGGAGAAGCACTCTTTGGCAACATTGACACCTTCCTGATCTGGCACCTCACAGGGGGAATCCATGGCGGCATCCATGTAACCGACGTCACCAATGCAAGTCGCACGCAACTCATGAACCTGCGGACCTTACGCTGGGACAAAAGTATGCTGACCGCCTACAATATTCCGGAAATCATGCTACCGACCATTAAAAGCAGCAGCGAAATTTATGGACACGTAACCAATGAAATATTACCCGGAGTTCCGGTAGCAGGCGATCTGGGCGATCAGCACGCTGCCCTCGTCGGCCAAACCTGTTTCGAGCCGGGTATGGCCAAAAACACGTACGGTACCGGCTGTTTCCTGGTGATGAATACCGGTAATGAGCTGAAAACCTCTGAAAACGGGTTGCTTACCACCATTGCGTATCAGTTTGGCAAACAACCCGTTCAATATGCCCTGGAAGGTAGCGTAGCAGTTACCGGCGCATTGGTACAATGGGTTCGCGACAATCTCGGGCTGATTCAAAAAAGCAGTGATATTGAAGAACTTGCGAGAACGGTGGAAGATAATGGCGGTGCCTATTTCGTGCCTGCATTCTCCGGACTTTACGCGCCGTACTGGCGGAACGATGCGAGAGGTGTTATCGCCGGACTCACCAGATATGTGAATAAAGGTCATATCGCGCGGGCAGTTTTGGAAGCATCGGCATATCAGACGTTGGATGTTGTCCGCGCCATGGAGCAGGATTCCGGAATTGAGCTTTCATCACTTCGGGTTGATGGCGGTATGGTAGCTAATCAGTTGCTTATGCAATTTCAATCCGACATTCTCAATACGCAGGTAGTATCGCCGGCAGTGGCCGAAACAACCGCATTGGGAGCTGCCTATGCCGCCGGACTGGCTGTTGGTTATTGGAAAAATACAGATGAATTGACCAAGAACTGGGCGATCGCCCATACCTGGAATCCGAATATGGAAGAGGAAAAACGGGCAGGGTTTTACAAGGGCTGGAAAAAGGCAGTTACTAAATCTTATGATTGGATTGACTAGGGATTATGTCCCCGATAAGATTTACTCGCTCGCGGCTATATTAAGAACCCGTTAGAACTTAGCACCGATTTTAGGTTTTCTTTTACGTCTTAATGGGCTCCTTTTGTTAACTCACAGATGACCGCATGTTTTAAAGTTTGGTAGTCACCTATCGGAACCATAATCAGGTTTTTTGAAGGCGAAAGGCCACTGGCGGTAGTAGTTATGACCGGAATATCTCTTGCCAAAGCCTCTAACAGGGGCTTTGGGTTATGCATTATATAGGCCGGATAAATAACCAGCTTAACATTGTCAAACGGGTTCTTACCTGCGAACTCCGTTTCAATACCATTGAAAAAATTCTCGTCTTCCAATGCCTTACCCACCAACACAATAGAAAAGTTAAGTTCTTTTGCGAGACGTCTTATTTCATATGCCCCTTTTCTTGCTAATGCAGAAGCAGGGAAGAGTATTTTGGACCCTTTTACATCACTATTCGTTGCTTTCTTCGGCAGATTCCATTGCAGCTTGACTGATTTATTAATAAAGATCTTAGCTATTTCTTCGTGAGGAGTAATTATGCTACGAGCACTTGTTAACGCCTCATTTTCAAAATCAACCAATGCTTGTGAGGCCCTAAAATCATTCAAAGTCTTACTTTCAGGAAAGTTCTTATACGCTTGGTCCAATCTCAAGTGCAGATTTTCCAACGGCTGACGTATCATTAGCACGTCAAATGTCCGCCCTCCGAAAACGCCTTGTTCCCACAGAAAGGGCAATAAATTTTGCGACACAATCAGGTGCGTGACAGTTAGGGGAATTTTCTTGGCCACCGAGCGAGCGATCCTCTTATCAAATTTAAGCATCAATGAAAAGATATTTCTCGACCCATTAAAACTGAACCGGGTCCATAATGCTCTTTGTAATGTAAGGATCCAAAAAGATTTTACTGTTTTTGGATTTTCAATAGTCCAGGAGAAACGACTTGTCCGAATGTAACTCTTCGGATGTGGAAGGATAAAGAGGTCTTCCTCCCTGGAAATCGTGTTTACATAATCATTGAATTCGCTCCATTTCTCATCCAGTATAAAAGCCGCATTTGATTTTTGAAATTTTAACTGTGGTAGGCCCGTATACTTGATACACTCCGAATTACCACATGAGTAGCAGTCATTCAGTTTTGATGCAGGGAACGTGTTTTTCGAATTGCTTTCTGTAATCAGTGTGTGCTTTCTTTCACCTCTGAATTTTACAATCAACTTGTCTCTTGTCAGTTCGACTTCAATTCTGAACGGGTAGTCGGACTTGAAACGCAAATCAATATAATTCCACTTAACCGTTGCATCTCTGTCACGTTCTGCCAATGATCCCTTGATGACTTTTGTGTGCCGATGCCGTTCGACGATTTCAAAATTTGCTTTTAACGCAGCATCATAAAGGGCGTTTGAGAGTTGGCAAATTCCGCCAGCGACTGTTGGAACTATACAACCTTCTCGAATCTCCCTCCCCAAAACATAGCCTCTTCTGGCGCTAGGGTATCCGAGATGCTTCCAAAAGCTAAAAATCCTGCGTGCCTGTACTTCCACACCATTAAGCCTTTTTACAGCCTGACGCAGGTTCTCAATTTTACCGGCAGTTAAAATCCATTCAGTTTCATTATCGTCAATGTTCCAAAGTTCCGTTTCCGAAACAGAAAGAACAGGCTGCGATTTTAGTTGTTGCGTGTCTGAAAAGGTCCTGATATCTGCAAGGCTATTCTGAATGCAACGTCTCAATATCAATAGGATTGATTTGAATTGGAAGACAACAGCGTGTTGGAGGTTATGTCCATTCTTGTATGTGCTTGACATAAGGTTAAATTATACTTACAGTTTAAGCTCAATCGGACATTCGATATTCAGAATCAGAGATTTTGATTTTACACAAATTCCAATAGTCTTTTCTTGTTCCTATTTGCTTCATGAGTTTACTAGGGTAACCTGGGAAATATTTCGATTTTGTTCAAGAACTCATTTTCCAACGGCTGGAATGGTTTATTCTTTGGGTGTAGATGGATTGCATCTGATAGCACTACCGATTCGAGAGCTTCTGTTAATTTATTAGAGTGTAGGGCCGTCTAAGACAATTTCGTTCTTCTTTTAACCTTTTTATAATCTGTATAAACTACCCGCTTTCTTGCGCTATCTTACGTTTCAACGTAACTTCGCGGCGCTTAAATCAAATTAAGAGTAGCCTTATGCATACCCTCCGTCTAAAAAAGCCCATCGCTTTTTTTGATCTTGAAACCACCGGAGTCAATATCGTCCGCGACCGCATTGTAGAAATATCGGTCGTGAAGGCCTTAATCAACGGGGAGACGGAAATACGGACCAGGAAGATCAATCCCGAAATGCCGATCCCGCTCGAAAGCAGTCTGATCCACGGTATTTATGATGAAGATGTAAAGGATGCGCCTACTTTTAAAGGTATCGCCAAAAATCTTGCATCGTTTCTCGAAGGCTGTGACCTGGCCGGGTTCAATAGTAACCGGTTCGACATCCCCATGCTGGTGGAAGAGTTTCTCCGCGCCGGTGTTGATTTTGATGTCAAAAACCGTAAAACCGTTGATGCACAGCGCATTTATCACATGATGGAGCCGCGCAACCTTTCTGCTGCATACAAATTTTACTGCGGAAAAACCCTTACCAATGCCCACAGCGCCGAGGCGGACACCATTGCTACATTCGAAGTACTTCAAGGTCAGATTGCACGCTACGAAGGTGTGAAGGTAACCGACGCACATGGTGTGGAAACTGAGCCGATCAAGAATGATATGGCGGCCTTGCACGAGCTCACTGCTTCTAAAATGATTGATTTTGCAGGTCGTATGGCCTATAATGATAAAGGAGAAGAGGTTTTCAATTTTGGAAAACACAATGGTAAACGTGTGGCCGATATCCTGAAAAACGAGCCTTCATTCTTCGACTGGATGATGAAAGGCGAGTTTCCGCTGGACACCAAACGGAAACTGACGGAGATAAAATTGAGAGCATTAACCCAGCGTTGACATAATCCTTCTCAACAGGTTTGAGTAAGTAGTATTTATGTCTATTTTTGCCAGAAATCTATTTTTGACTATTTTAACCGAATATCCAACCAGGTAAACCTGCTATGATTCCAAACCCCAATGTTCCAGAGGTTAATATACCAGCGGTTATTCAGAATATTCCTCTTCAAAGTTACCTAATTCTCAGCACCTTGCTTTTTGTGATCGGTATTATCGGAGTGCTTACACGCCGGAATGCTATCATTATTTTCATGTCTGTTGAACTCATGCTTAATGCTGCCAACCTGCTTCTGATCGCCTTTTCTTCATACAGGTCAGATCCTTCCGGGCAGGTTTTTGTATTTTTTATCATGGCAGTTGCAGCCGCGGAAGTTGCTGTTGGTCTAGCCATTATTGTAATGATTTACCGTAATACAAGAAATACAGATATCGGCTTCCTTAACAAGCTGAAATGGTAAAAGCTGACACAACGGGTAGATATTCAAGAGATTAAAGATTAAAAAATAAACATGTCTGCATCATTACTCATTCTGATTCCGCTGTTACCATTACTTGGTTTCCTGATCAACGGACTCGGATTCCCCAATATTCCAAAAGGAGCCGCCGGAATTATCGGAACACTGGCCGTGGTGGCGAGTTTCGTTTTATCCGTCATGACTTTCAATGCATTTCTGGCATCCGGAAGTCAGCCGCTGATAGTCCCGCTTTTTGACTGGATCACAGTGGGCGCCCTGAACATTCCATTTTCTTTCCAGGTCGACCAGCTTTCTCTTTTAATGCTGATGATCATTACCGGAGTGGGTTCGCTGATCCACATTTATTCCATTGGTTATATGCATCACGATTCCGGTTTTGGTAAGTTCTTTGCCTACCTGAACCTGTTTTTGTTTTTCATGTTGCTGCTGGTTTTGGGTTCCAATTATGTGATCATGTTCATTGGCTGGGAAGGTGTGGGATTATGCTCCTACCTGCTGATTGGCTTTTGGAATAAAAATACAAACTACAACAATGCTGCCCGCAAGGCATTCATTATGAACCGTGTAGGTGATCTTGGCTTTCTGCTGGGTATCTTCACGATCATTGCTACGTTCGGTTCGGTAGAATATTCGGAAGTATTCAGTAAAGCTACCAGTTTCCCGATCGGTGACCCTGCGATCATTGCCATTACATTGTTTCTGTTTATCGGGGCAATGGGTAAGTCAGCCCAGATACCGCTGTACACCTGGTTACCTGATGCGATGGCTGGCCCTACACCCGTTTCAGCATTGATCCACGCAGCTACCATGGTTACTGCCGGTATTTACATGGTGATCCGTTCCAATGTCTTGTACTCCCTCGCTCCTTCTACTTTGGAGATTGTGGGTATCATTGGAGCTGCTACTGCATTGTTTGCCGCGTCCATTGGTCTTTTACAAAACGATATCAAGAAAGTACTGGCCTACTCTACTGTGAGTCAGCTGGGTTATATGTTTATGGGCTTAGGCGCGATGGCTTATTCAGCATCGATGTTCCATGTCATTACCCATGCATTCTTCAAAGCATTGTTATTCCTCGGGGCAGGTAGCGTCATTCACGCCATGTCCGACGAGCAGGATATCCGTTCCATGGGGGGATTGAGGAAAAAACTACCAGTTACCTTCCTGACTTTTCTGATTGCTACCATCGCCATTTCAGGTATCCCGCCATTTGCAGGGTTTTTCTCCAAAGATGAAATTCTAGCCCATGTATTTGAACACAATAAGGTTCTTTGGGTAATTGGTGTGCTGGGTTCTTTGATGACCTCTTTTTATATGTTCCGGTTGCTGTTCCTTACTTTCTTCGGCACATTCCGCGGTACACACGAGCAGGAGCATCATTTGCACGAGTCACCTGCTTCCATGACCATTCCATTGATCATTCTGGCTGTTCTTTCAGCGGTGGGTGGATTTATTGGAGTACCAGAAGCATTGCACGGCACACATTACCTGGCCGAGTTCATGAGCCCGCTTTATGACGCGGCCCGTCAGGTTAACCCCACAGCATTTGAAGCGACCACGCTTTCTCACTCGGAAGAATATCTTTTAATGGGTGTTTCGGTAGCAGTTGCATTGGTTTCCGCCATTGTTGCTTACGTGATGTATGTTCAAAAAGCATCCGTACCTGCGGCTGATACAAGTGAAAAATCATCTCTTCAAAAATTGGTTTATAACAAATATTATGTGGATGAGCTCTACGATTCGGTATTTGTAAAACCGATGAAGACGCTATCCAATATTCTGTACAGTTTCGGAGAATTTTTTATCGATCTGCTTGTCAATGCTGCCGTCAGGATCATTGGTACACTGGCTAAGCTCTTGAAAAAAACGCAAACAGGTTCAACGGGAGACTACGTTTTTGCCATGGTTTTAGGCATTGTAGTCCTGTTATTCTGGAAACTTTTACTTTGATCAGTACTTATCAAAAAATCCGTTCACCATTTGTTGCTGACCGTTGACTTGAAAATATGCTTACTCTTCTTTTAATACTTTTACCGATAGCAGCAGGTGTTATCACCCTTTTGTCCGGTGACCGCCTGGCAAAACAGGTAGCGTTATTGGGCGGCCTGGTTTCGCTCGGCGTCGCTGTCACCGCCTGGATGCAGTTTGACCCTGCGGCAGGTAGTCAGTTTGGTTTCAAATATGCGTGGGTTGCTTCTGGCGGTATATCATTTGCTGCCGGTATCGACGGGATCAGCATGGTGCTGGTGCTCCTCACCACTTTCCTGACGCCGCTGATCATTCTGTCCGCATTCAAGCACGAGTACAAAAATTCAGCTACGTTCTATTCGCTGATCCTGTTTATGGAATCGGCCCTGATCGGGGTTTTTACAGCGACTGACGCATTCCTTTTTTATCTTTTCTTCGAAGCAGCGCTGATTCCGGTTTACTTTCTGGCGGCAGTCTGGGGTGGAGAAAATCGCTTGAAAGTCACATTGAAATTCTTCATTTATACGATCTTCGGTAGCTTGTTCATGATGGTGGCGTTGGTTTATTTGTATTACCAAACACCGGGTACGCATTCTTCCGAAATTACCGCATTCTATCAGCTGCAGTTGAGCCCGATGGTTCAGGGCTTTATTTTCTGGGCATTCTTCATTGCCTTTGCCATTAAAATGCCTTTGTTCCCTTTTCATACCTGGCAGCCGGATACTTACACGGAATCTCCCACTCCTGCAACGATGCTGTTATCCGGTATCATGCTCAAAATGGGGGTATATGGTCTGATCCGCTTCCTGCTGCCCATCGTTCCCGAAGGAATGGAAACATGGGGAATGATGGCGATGATCCTGTCCGTGATCGGAATCATTTATGGCTCCATCATCGCGATCCAGCAAAGCGATATGAAGCGTCTGATCGCTTACTCGTCATTTGCACACGTCGGACTGATGGCCGCCGGAGTTTTCTCATCTTCACTCAATGGTTTGCAAGGTGCTTTGATCCAGATGCTCGCTCACGGTATCAATGTGATCGGCCTCTTCTTCATTATTGATATTATTTATTCGAGAACAAAAACCCGTTACCTCGACCAACTGGGCGGTATCAGCCAGTCTACACCACATTTGAGCGTCTACTTTATGGTATTGCTGCTCGGAAGTGTTGCATTGCCCCTAACCAATGGTTTTGTAGGTGAATTTCTGCTGCTTTCAAGCGTATTCCAATATGACGGCTGGCTGGGCGCCATCGCCGGGTTAACGATCATCCTGGGCTCCGTTTATATGCTGCGCTTGTTTCAGAAATCAATGTTCGGGCCGAAATCCAAGTGGGTTGAAGGCTTTCAGGACCTTACTGCAAGCGAACGCGCTGTACTATTGCCGCTGATCATCATGGTTTTCTGGATTGGTATTTACCCAAGCACATTTTTGAAACTAACCGAACCTGCTGTAAGCCAACTTTTGCAACTGGTAAATAACTAAGTAAGAATATGTATCCCATTATATTGTTGTCATTTCTTGGAGTCGTTACCCTTTTTCTGGGCTTCTCGAAATCTAAAAACATCCTGCTTCCTGCGACCCTTCTGTTTCTGATCATTGCATTAGCGAGCAATTTTATAGAATGGAACAAAGGCCCGTTGCTGTATTTTTATGACATGTTGCGGGTCGACAACGTTACGCTGGCTTTTAACGGGATCATATTACTTTCTGCTTTTATGATCGTGGCCATTTCAGGTGGATTCCAGGACAATGCAGATTCTGAACCCGCTGAATATTATGGTCTAATGCTCTTTTCACTCGTAGGAGCGATTATGATGGTCGGTTTCGAACATTTGATCATGCTTTTTATCGGGGTCGAAATCCTTTCCGTTGCCATGTACATTCTGACGGGTAGCAACAAACGAAATCTGCGCTCCAATGAGGCTGCATTGAAATATTTCCTGATGGGTGCATTCGCGACCGGCTTTATGCTTTTCGGCATGACGCTGCTCTATGGTGCTACCGGTTCATTCAAACTTGCCCAGATTCAGGGATTCGCTTCCAATATTCCAGCCGGAACTCAGTCTTACATTCTATATGCTGGCTTGCTGTTATTGCTGATCGGAATGCTCTTCAAAGTTTCAGCAGCTCCATTCCATTTCTGGACGCCCGATGTATATGAAGGTGCGCCTACTATTTTTACAACATTCATGTCAACGGTTGTAAAAACGGCCGGATTTGCAGCGTTATTCAGGTTATTAAGCAGTTCTTTCTCCAACATTTATGGCTTCTGGTGGATTGTGATCGCGGCCATAGCGGTACTCACGCTCCTGGTAGGAAATATCGGCGCCACAAGCCAGAACAGCTTCAAGAGAATGCTCGCGTATTCAGGTATCTCGCATGCCGGTTACCTGCTCATCGCATTAACAGCCCTCACCAAGCCTTCTCAGAACGCCATCATATTTTACTCGCTTGCCTACTCGCTTTCGACTATCTCAGCATTTGGTGTTTTAATGTTGGTTTCAAAAGAAAAAACCATCGAAGGACAGCCCAACGAACGCTACGAAGCTTTCAACGGGCTTGCCAAGCAAAACCCTTTACTCGCTTTCGTACTCGCGGTGTCCATGCTATCACTGGCCGGAATACCATTGACAGCCGGATTCTGGGGTAAGTTTTTCATTTTTACCAGTGCCGCTGAAAGAGGAATTATCTGGATCACAGTCATTGCAGTGTTAATGTCCACAGTCGGTATTTATTATTATTTCCGGGTGATCATTTCATCTTATCTGAAAGAGGGAGACCTTATCAAAATCAGGGTAGCGCCTTTCTATCAGGTCATTCTCGTACTTGCAACATTCCTTACCATTCTGTTTGGACTCGCTCCGGGCATCTTTGAAGGATTTATGTAAAAAATATTCTTTATCAATTTGTAAAAAGAGCTGTACGATTTCAGCTCTTTTTTTGTGACTTCTTTATAAAAGCTGCGTATAAAATATAATCCTCCTATCCCAGGAATTACATTTCATATGCCGTCAGATCAAAACAAAACCGTATCAGTTCAAAGTATCAGCCCGTTCAACCTCGAAGAACTCCTCGGGCGGGAACCGATCATCATTGATCAATCCAATATCTCTAACCAGATCTCGTACAGTACCATCCTCATTACCGGCGCGGCAGGGTCTATCGGTAGTGAGCTGACCAGGCAAATCGCTTCGTACGGCCCCGCAAAACTATTTCTGATAGATCATTCAGAGACAAATCTTCATGAGCTGGATATCCATCTCAATGCCTGCTTCCCAAACCTGGAAATACATTCATTTGTAGCCAACGTCACCGATCCCGTCCGGATGAATGAAATCATATCCTCCGCCCGACCAGAGATCATTTTCCATGCAGCGGCATACAAGCACGTGCCTATCATGGAAAAGCATCCCTATGAAGCCATCAAAACCAATGTACTGGGAACTCAGATACTGGCAGATTTGGCCCTGGAACACCATGTTGCCACTTTCATCCTCATTTCAACCGACAAAGCTGTCAATCCATCCAGCGTGATGGGCGCTACCAAACGTATGGCGGAAATCTACCTGCAATACCTCGGGTTTCGTCATTCGGCAGCGACGCGGTTCGTTATCACCCGGTTTGGCAATGTATTGGGTTCCAATGGTTCTTTTATCCCCGTTTTTAAAAACCAGATTGCCTCGGGTGGCCCGGTAACCGTCACGCACCCTGATGTTACCCGTTACATTATGACGGTATCGGAGGCCTGTCAGCTCGTTCTGGAGGCGGGAGCAGTCGGTAGTAATGGGCAGATACTGTTTTTCGATATGGGTAAACCGGTTCGGATCAAAGACATTGCCTATCGAATGATCGTATTGTCAGGTTTACAGCCCGAAACTGATATCCAAATCAAGTATACTGGCATGCGACCCGGCGAGAAACTAAATGAAGAACTGCTGAGTGATGATAGCTGTGATGCTGCACTTCATCCCAAAATCAGGATCGCACGGTTGGCACCGCTTTCCTTTATCAATGTAGAAACGATGAAAGCTTTGCTGACGGAGGTACTTCTTTCCGGTCAGACCGATCAGATGGTAGCATTGCTCAAACTGATGATCCCTGAGTATATCAGCAACAATTCCGAGTTTCAGAAACTTGACAAAAGTGACCTGATCGATGTGAAGTAATGTCAATTAGATGGTAAAAAACCATTGGTCCGCATCCATTGACGGCATCGCCCGTACCATTCCTCAAATGAAGGGACTTTCAAGTAGCCATGTTCGCCCTTGGCATAAATATGCAGGTCCGAAGGCACGCCTTTTGCATTGAGCGCCTCGTAAAACTTGATACTGTTCGACACCGGTACCACCGTATCGTCCCCGGCATGGGTCAAAAAAGCAGGAGGCGTTGTTTTGGTAACCTGCAATTCGTTGGAGAAATATTTCGCTTTCTCTATTCCAGGTGAAGCACCCAATAAGTTGGAAGCAGAACCTTTGTGCCCGATTTTATCCAGTAAACTGATCACAGGATAAACCAATATCATAAAGTCGGGGCGAAGGCTTGTCTTATTCGTGTTGGCGATGAAAGTACTGTCATAATGTGTCCCCGCGGTTGCAGCAAGGTGACCTCCGGCCGAAAAACCCATTATCCCTATTTTTTGGGGATCGATTTTCCATTCAGCAGCCCGTTCCCTCACAGTTTTAATCGCCTGCTGCGCATCCTGTAAAGGCCCTAGCGACTTATCCTGCATTGTTTCTTCACTCGGCAGTCTGTATTTCAGTACAAAAGCAGCTATCCCCGACTTGTTGAGCTCCTTCGCCACCTGGTAGCCCTCCCGGTCTATCACGAGCACGCCATAACCGCCACCCGGGCACACAATTACCGCGGTACCATTTGCGACAGCAGCGTCAGGGAGAAAAATGCTCAGCGTAGGCTTGGAAACGTTTCGTATAACGTTGTCCTTATTCGTTTCCTGGTCTTTCGAAGGCAATGCATTTGGGATCTTATGGGGGTACAGGGGAATCGTAGTTTGCGCCGCAGTAAATATCCAAATACTTGGTAAAGCGACGAGCAAAAGTGTCAGGAACCTGTTGATAGACATCATTTTTATTAGCTGAGACTTAATTTATAATACTTTTAATATTTTTCTAATCTTCTTAGATGGAAATTCTAGCTAAATTTCGGTTAGCAGGATTGCAATTCCCGAAGAACGAAATTGCACCATTCTATGTTAATGCACTAATTCTTTTAATAATAATATAATATTTACAAGAAAATCAATTCTGGTTTGTTACTTTACATCATAAATCAATCAAAAAAATAACTAGTTTTGTAATGTATCCAAATCATGCATTAGTTTCTTTGATACGTTATAAACTGCCTGATTGAACTCTTTTTGAGTTTTACAGCTTGAATAAACAATATAATCCACAAAAAAGAGAATGAAATATTCAGTACATGCAGAAGGCAGGTTTCAGTTTATCGACGAGGGAAAAGGCGAAACATTACTGCTTTTGCATGGCCTTTTCGGTGCATTGAGTAACTGGGACGGCATTATCGATCATTTTTCAAGCCGTTACCGGGTTATTATTCCTCTACTACCCATTTACGAACTACCTCCCCGTGAGGCAGGCCTTGAAGCACTTCTCGCATTTTTAGAAGATTTCGTTTCATTCAAAAATCTGACTAATGTTACTGTGATCGGTAACTCCCTGGGAGGTCATATCGGGTTACTTTATACATTGAAAAATCAGAGCAATGTTCACAAGCTGGTTTTGACTGGCAGCTCGGGTTTATTTGAGAATTCAATGGGTGGTTCCTTTCCAAAAAGAGGAAGCTATGATTATATCAAGGAACGTGTTGCGTATACATTCTACGATCCGGAAGTAGCCACCAAAGACCTTATCGATGAGGTGTTTGAGACCACTTCCAGTATTCCGAAATGTATGAGCATCGTTGGCATTGCCAAATCAGCCCAGCGCCACAATCTCGCCAAAGACCTTCATGAGATCCACGTTCCTACCCTGCTCGTTTGGGGCCTGAACGATACCATTACACCGCCGCACGTAGGTTACGAGTTCAACCGCCTGATCGCTGGCTCAGAATTGTATTTTATTGATAAGTGCGGCCACGCCCCCATGATGGAACATCCGCATGAATTCAATATTATATTGGAAAGCTTTGTACAAAAGCACATTTCAGTTCCGATTGCCTGATGAGTGCTATCTGCTGAAAAATTTCTTTGCTGCGAAAGTTGATAGATATATAGTTTTTTTATAGATTCGGAAAATGACGCCCTGAAAATATGCTCGCTGCTTCTCTCATTAATCCCATGATTCCCGTTCTTAAACCGAGTGATTCGGTGAGCACGGCATTGGACTGGATGGATGAATTCGGCGTTAAGCAATTAATCGTGGCGGATAACGGGTTATATCAGGGCATTGTTTCCGAAGACATTCTTTTCGATGTGACGGACAGTGCCGAGTTGCTCGCCCGGATTATTATTCAGCATAAGGACATTTTTGCGTCGGAAGATCAGCACCCTTATGAGCTTCTCCGGATTGTGAACCAGTTTGGCTTGCAAATTATTCCGGTGCTGCACGACGACAGGAGCTTCGCCGGAAGCATACTGGTTAATGAACTGGTGGAGCATTTTGTCAACGATCTCGGTGTTCAGGAAAAAGGTGCAGTAATTGTACTTAAAATAGCTGAACGCAGTTATTCCCTTTCAGAAATAAGCCGTCTGATCGAATCAAACGGGACCAAAATTTTAAGCAGCTATTATTCATCCGGTGAAAGCTACGATCCGACGAATGAAGCAAAGCTTACTTTAAAACTCAACCGCACTCATATTACCCCGATCATTGCAACGCTCGAACGCTTCGGTTATGAAGTGGAAGAGGCGCATGCTAACGATCCGATCGAAAGTGTAGACCAGGAGCGCCTGGACATGCTTTTGAGATACCTCGCCACCTAGTTTCTTCTTGTCTGTATTATTTCTTCTCTTTTGAATCGGCATATTTGTCGCGTATATTTCGGGAGAAACAAGATGATTTACTTTTTCTTTCATGAAAATAGCAATTCACGGACGTAACTTTAATGAGTCCGCCCGCCCGTTCATTGAAAACATGTTCAACGAACTGTCCCGTCGCAAAGTTGAAGTCCAGCTTTCCAGGCCCTTCCGGATATTCCTCGACCAAACCGGGATTGCTCACTTTTCTACCCTTGTTTACGAAAAACCCGAAGAGCTTTTTGACGCGCGCCTTGTCGTCAGCATGGGCGGCGACGGCACCTTGCTCGAAACCATCACACACGTTGGAAAACGACAAATTCCAGCCATCGGTATTAATGTAGGCAGACTGGGATTTCTGGCCACAGTTTCTCCCGAAAGAATCGCTGACATGATTACCGCACTGGAAACCAGCCAGTTTCGCATTGACGAAAGAACATTGGTTGCCATTGATTCCAATATTGATCTGTTTGACGGACTGAATTTTGGATTGAATGATTTCACCATCACCAAAACGGATACGTCGTCCATGATCACCGTACATACCTACCTGAACGGCGAGTTTTTGAACTCCTATTGGGCTGACGGACTCATCGTATCGACGCCTACCGGCTCTACGGGCTATTCCCTGAGCTGCGGTGGGCCTGTACTGGTGCCGCATTCACAAAACTTCATCATCACGCCCATCAGCCCACATAACCTGAATGTGAGGCCGCTGGTTGTAGAGGATACCGCAGTGATCAAGCTGGAGGTAAAAAGCCGCAGTAATAATTTCCTGGTTTCGCTCGACGCCCGGTCCCGGGTAGTGGACGAAAATACGCAACTGACCGTCAGGAAAGCAGATTTCACTGCAAAGCTGATCAAAATGCTCGACGATAGTTTTTTAAATACCCTCAGAAGCAAGTTGTCATGGGGACTTGATATGCGCAATTGATCAATACCCATTTTCATACTATGCAACTGATATTTCACACTTTTGACCTCCATCTCAAACATACCTTTACCATTGCCCACGACTCCCGTGACGTTCAGCCCACGCTCATTGTAGAGCTACGGGACGGGCAGTTGGGCGGCCTGGGCGAAGCAACTTCCAATCCCTATTACGGTATCACGATTGAGAATATGATTCATTCTCTTGAAGGCGTGAGAAGCATTGTGGAAGGTCAAAATTACGGGTCGGCAGAAGAGCTCTGGACTTTGGTCAACCCTGCTCTTCAAGACAATTCCTTTGCACAATGTGCGCTGGACGAAGCTGCTCAGGACTATTTCGCCAAAAAGAAAGGTCAGAAATTATATCAAAGCTGGGGGTTATCAGCCGATCACCTGCCTATGACTAATTTTACGATTGGCATTGATACGGTGGAAAAAATGGTTTCCAAAATGAAGGAGCTCCCCTGGCCAATTTATAAAATCAAATTAGGAACCAACGAAGACCTTCGTATAGTACAGGAATTAAGGAAACATACGGACGCTCTTTTCCGTGTGGATGCCAATTGTGCATGGACGGCTGAACAAACCATTGAATTATCTCCTAAACTAAAAGAGCTGGGTGTTGAATTCATAGAGCAGCCGCTGGCTGCCGACGACATTGAAGGGATGAAAAAGGTCTTTGCCGCGAGTCAACTTCCCGTTATCGCCGATGAAAGCTGCATACTTGAAAATGATGTGAGTAAATGTCACGGCCTGTTCCATGGTGTCAATATCAAGCTCACCAAATGTGGCGGCCCTACTGCCGCTTTACGGATGATCTCCGAAGCTAAAAGCCTTGGAATGAAAACAATGGTGGGTTGCATGACCGAAACCAGCGTCGGGATCTCAGCGATTGCGCATTTGCTTCCATTACTGGATTATGTCGATATGGACGGCTCGCTCCTGATCAGTAACGACCCTGCGAGCGGTGTGACATTTGATTTTGGAAAGGTTATTTTCACCGATTCCAACGGAACCGGTGCGGTGCTAAAATAAAGTCTGCTTACTCGAATATAGTGGCCATTTTTCAAACAAATAATCTTCCCGGAAGGACTGTACTAACCAGCGATGGGACAGAATATCTGTGGTTTAGCGGTACAGATTACTTGGGAATGGGTCACAACGAGGATTTTCGTAGGTATTTGTTCGAAGGCATTAATCTGTATGGTACTCACTTCGGAAGTTCGAGAAATAACAGCCTAAGGCTTGACGTATTTCACGAAGCGGAAGACCTATTTGCAGAATTCGTCGGCGCTGATTCTTCGCTGCTGATTTCGTCAGGTATGCTGGCAGGGCAGCTTGTCATGAAGGAAATTGAGAATGTACTCAAAGAAACTGCGGCACATTCAAATGTGATCTATCATTATGCCCCACGTGTACATCCCGCGATCTGGGGAAAGGACTACGCCTCGAATGAAACTCTCTGGAACAGCTGGGCTGCGAGTATTATAGCATTGATCAATAACAGTTCCAAAGACACCGTGCATATTATTTGTACCGATGCCACGGGCTCCCCGATGGTAGAGGCGTTTGACTTCTCGATTTTCAATCGTCTTAATGATCCTGATCATGTTTGGCTGATCATTGACGAATCACATTCTGTCGGTGTGTCGGGAGCAAATGGCCGTGGGGTTGGGTATGTGCTCAATGCTCCATTAAAAAGCAAAGCTATTTTCCTGTCCTCGCTCAACAAAGCATTAGGAATTCCTGGTGGCGTCATTTGGGGAAGTGAGGATATCACAGCGTTATTGCGAAAGTCGCCCTGGTTTGCGGGTGCATCACCTCCTGCACCTGCCTACGCATATACATTGAAAAGGCTTTTGGAAACAAATGTTTTCGCATCCTCGCTTTCCAAACTTACTGCCAACATTGACTATCTGAATAAACAGATGTTGGCTTCTGATCTATTTGTTTCCCTGCCAGGATACCCCGTCATGTGCAGCAAAAACACCGATCTTTTTGATCACTTATTGAAAAATGGCATCATGGCGTCGTGCTTTTCCTATCCGTTACCCACAGACGCTCCAATTACGCGTCTTGCAATAAGCTCCATTCACCAAAAAGAAGACCTCGACCGATTGGCCGAGGTCTGTACTTTATTCAAAAGATCTTAATCTCTTACAAATCTGTTCCTCCAAGCGTCGCTAGTCTTTTCTCCTCTCTCAATTTCTCACTTTCAACCTTGCCTGCTACCATGATACTCAATTCATAAAGCAGGAACAACGGAATGGCGACGATCACCTGACTGTAAATATCCGGTGACGGCGTAATAACCGCTGCTACGATCAGGATTACGATCATGGCATGTTTCCGATATTCACGCATAAATGAAGGGGTAAGCACGCCGACTTTTGCAAGAACATAAACCACTATTGGAAGCTGAAACGCGATACCACAAGCCAATGTCAATGTTGCAACCAGCGAAATGTAGGACGACAAACTGAATTCATTGATGATAGACGGATCGAGCGTGAAGTTGGCCAGGAAGTTTATTGCCAGTGGCGTAACAATGTAGTATCCAAAAAATACGCCTGAAAAAAACAGGAACGTAACATAAAAAACCGCGCCCTGTGCTGATTTGCGTTCAGAAGGCTTCAAACCTGGCTTGATAAACCGCCATACTTCCCAAAAAGCGTATGGAAAAGCAAAGACAAGACCGGCAATTACCGCCGAAGTCATACTCATCGTAAACTGATCTCCAACACCGATGGCCTGTAATTTAAAGTTCAGCGCCTTGATGCACAATTCCTCATAGCCAACTTTATCAGCAAGTATACACAACATTCTGTAAGTCCAGAAGTCGGGTTGGGAAGGGGCAATGATGACGTAATGGTAAATTTCTTTAATGTAGATAAAAGCAAGAATGGCGAATACCAGAATCGAACCGCCTGCACGGATTACATGCCATCTTAACTCTTCCAGATGCCCCAGAAACGACATCTCTTTGCCTTCGCTATCTTCTTCTTCGTTCTCAAATTCCTGATCCAAGGGCATATTATTATATATTACTAAAACTCTATCTACGTGAAAAAGTAAAAACAGGATTGCTGCCTTTAATTAAATGCTGAAATTACTCAAAAAACCCGTCGAAGTACTCCGGCGGGTTTTTTAAAGTGTTTCTATTCAGATTAATCCATTACAAACGGATAATCATTTTCGACATACACATCTGTGTAAGCTTCTTTTGGATCCGGGAATTCCGATTCCTCCGCAAACTGAACAGATTCTGCTACGATTTCTTTTACCTTTTTATCAATGTTTTCCAGCTCTTCTTCTGTCGCCAGCTTGTTGGTCAAGATGACAGAACGGATCTGCTCGATAGGATCGCGGTGCTTGTATTCTTCCACTTCTTCCTTCGAACGGTATTTCTGAGGATCCGACATCGAATGTCCGCGGTAACGATACGTACGGAATTCAAGGAATGTTGGTCCATCGCCTTTGCGGGCGCGGTCCGCTGCTCTTTCTACCGCTTCGTGGATAGCTTCTACGCTCATACCATCCACCGGTTCGGAAGGGATATCGTAAGCCTCTCCCAATGTATACAGTTCTGTCACATTGGATGAGCGAGCTACCGAAGTACCCATTGCATAACCATTGTTTTCAACAACGAAAATTACCGGCAACTTCCAGCTCATCGCCATGTTCAGTGCTTCGTGAAAAGCTCCCTGACGAATAGCTCCGTCACCAAAGTAACAGATACAAAGATTTCCGGTTTTGTTGTACTTCTCGGCGAAAGCGATACCAGCTCCCAGGGGAATCTGAGCTCCTACGATACCATGACCTCCAACGAAACCATTCTCTTTATCGAAAATGTGCATGGAACCGCCTTTACCTTTCGTAGTACCTGTTTTTTTACCGTACAACTCGGCCATGATCGCGTTAGCAGATGTACCAAGCGCCAAAGGAATGCCGTGGTCGCGGTAAGCGGTAATGTATTTGTCGCCTTTTGTCAAAGCAGTAACCGCTCCTGAAGAACAAGCTTCCTGCCCGATGTATAAGTGACAAAAACCACGGATCTTCTGCTGGCCATAAAGCTGGCCCGCTTTTTCTTCAAAGCGACGTTGCAAAAGCATATTCTCGAACCAGAACAAGTAACGCTCCTTCGAATGCTGTAATTTTTTGGGGGCTGAAGATTTCTTTTTTTCCGTAACGGTGGCCATGTATTTGGTTCTCGTTTATAAAGACAGAACTTTGTCTTAAAGTTAGTGGTTTGAACAGAGTCTGTTTTTTGCCGTACTCACGCAAATGATTTGCGAAAATAAGCATAAACTAAATAACAAAGAAGTTCATGTGGCTAGAAAAGCTCCACCTTACATACTTTAAAAGCTATGAAGAGAAAGCCTTTACCTTTGGCGAACATGTAAATTGCCTTGTTGGGGAGAACGGGAGCGGCAAAACCAACCTCCTCGATGCGATATATTTTCTGACACTAACCAAAAGCGCCTTTCACAATCAGGATGCCCTGGGTATCCGGCACGCCTATGATTTCTTTGTTCTGGATGGTATTTTTAAAGATTCCGGACGCAATACGCAAATCACGTGCAGCTTTCAGAGAGGCCAACGAAAGGTGTTTATGGCCGACAAAAAGAACTATGACCGTCTCAGCGATCACATTGGTCTTTTTCCTCTGGTTTTAATTGCCCCCGATGATACAGATCTGATCCGGGACGGCAGTGAAGAGCGTCGTAGATTCTTCGATGGCGTTCTTGCCCAGGCCACTCCTGGCTATCTCAATGATTTTCTGCAATATAACAAGATACTTACCCAGCGAAACGGGCTGCTCAAACTCTTTGCCGAGCGCAATTACCTGGATGAAGATCTGCTGGAAACTTATAATGAGCCACTGATCATTCTTTCCCAAAGAATTTACGCACACCGCCGGACATTCATGGAACGATTTGTACCGCTTTTTCGAAAGTACTATGAATTTCTAAGCAGCGGGCACGAGCAGGTTGACGTCATTTACGAAAGTGAAGTCGCTAGTGACGATTTCCCTTCTGATTTCAGGCGGAACCGTAGCCGCGATCTGCATGCCCAACGAACCGGCAAGGGAGTTCATAAAGATGAATATATCTTCGAAATTGATACGGTTACCCTGAAAAAGTTTGGCTCACAGGGGCAGCAGAAATCTTTTTTGATCGCGTTGAAGCTGGCGCAGTTCGAATTATTAAAAGAAGAAAAACAAAAGACGCCCATTCTTTTGCTGGATGATATCTTTGATAAGCTGGACGACCGCCGCATTCAGAAGCTCATTGAACTGATCGATACCGGTTTTCTCGGCCAGGTATTCATCACCGACGCCCGCCCCGAACGTTCACAAAGAATCCTGGAACACGTAAGAGCAGATGTAAGGTTTTTTGAGATTGAGAAGATATTGAATCTATAAAAAAGAAAGCCACATTTTGAGGATGTGGCTTTCTTTTAGTTTCTAAACATATTTCGGATTGAGCTCTTTGGCTTCGGCGACAAATTCTTTCACCTTTTGCTCGTCTTCCTTTTTACAAATGAGCAGTACCCCGTCGTATTCTGCGACGATAAACCCATCCAGTCCATTCACTACGACCAGTTTATCTTTTGGCGTTTTAATGATTGAGTTCGTCGTGTTATGAAGTATCAGGTTTCCATCTGTCACATTCAGATTAGCATCCTTCTCCGATACTTCATAAAGCGATTTCCAGGTACCGAGGTCTGACCAGCCGAAATTACTTAACACCACATGCACGTTTTCGGCTTTCTCCATGATACCATTATCAATGGAAATGCTGCCGCAATGCTGGTAAGCGCGTTGAATAAAACCATCCTCCGATTCCAGGTAATAATGTGGATCGCCTCCTCCAAAAATTTCAGCAATATTAGGCTGGAACTCATTAAGAGCCTTTTTGAAAGAATTAACATTCCATACGAAGATCCCCGCATTCCACACAAAATCACCGCTATCCAAAAACTGCAATGCAAGTTCAAGATGTGGCTTCTCGGTAAATGACTTTACTTTTTTAACCGTAAGCTTATCCGGAATATATTGAATGTACCCGTAACCCGTGTCAGGGCGGGTAGGCTGAATGCCCAGTGTTACCAGTATGTCTTCGTTGCGCGTTGCGCCCAGGGCTACCCTGATCGTATCTTTAAAAACCTCTTCTTTCAGGATAATATGATCAGCCGGTGCCACCACTACATTGGCATTCGGATTCTGCGCTGCAATTTTATAGCAAGCGTAGGCAATGCACGGTGCCGTATTTCGGCGGTGCGGTTCCAATAGGATCTGATCGTAGCTCAATGCCGGAATTTGTTCCTTAACAAGTTCCTTATATTCCTGGCTGGTAACAATGTAAATATTTTCAATAGGGCAAACTCCGTCGAATCTTTCAACTGTTTGTTGCAAAAGTGTTTTGCCGGTTCCCAGCACATCATGAAACTGCTTCGGGAAGTCAGTCCGGCTGAATGGCCAAAACCTTGTTCCCACTCCTCCTGCCATTATAATAACGTAAGTATCCTGCATTGTGAAAGGTAAATTTTTTATTCACATTATGAAAACTGTTCAAAACTAGTGATAAAGAGTCAGTAATAACCCAAAAAAACTCCCAAAAACATGTACAAATTAGCATGAGGAAATTAATAGAGAGACGATTCGAAGAAAAAACAGTACAGTATGATGATGGCAGTCCCAATAATTCTTCTAACTTGCTGTTAGCACCTCAACCCACTAAAAACCATGATACGTATTTTTACATTGCTTCGCATAACCCTGCTTTTACAGGCGTTGCTGATCAGCATAAATTCCATCGCACAGACCAATCTGGAAGGCAAAGTGCTTGAATCTTCTACAGGAGAGCCTCTCGTTGGAGTAAGTTTACAGGTTAAAGGTAAGGTTATCGGAACCATTACTGACGCCCGGGGGCAATTCAGCCTATCGACTACTTCCGCGCCACCATTCAGCATTGTTATTTCTTCCGTCGGGTTTCAAACTCAGGAGATAGAGGTCACAGGAGGGGTTTCCAAACTTGAAATCAAGCTCGTCGAGCAGGCCGTTCTGGGAAAAGAAATGGTGGTCTCCGCATCCCGTGTCGAGGAAAGCGTCATGAAATCCCCGGTAGCCATTGAAAAGATGGATATTCGCGGAATTCGGGACTCACCAGCTACCAACTTTTACGATGCGCTGGCCAACCTCAAAGGCATTGATATGACTACCCAGGGCGTGTTGTTCAAATCCATTAATATGCGTGGTTTTGGGAGCACCGGTAACCCGCGTACCGTACAAATGATCGACGGAATGGACAACCAGGCGCCAGGACTGAATTTTCCGATCGATAACATTGTCGGCCTGTCGGAACTGGACGTGGAAAGTGTAGAGGTTTTGCCAGGTGCTGCCTCTGCATTATATGGTCCTAATGCAATAAATGGCCTTATTTTGATGAACAGTAAAAGTCCGTTCCTTTATCAGGGATTGAGCGCCAGCGTCAAAAGCGGCGTCATGCATGAGTCGCACCGCGCCAAGGCCACTACTCCATTTGTCGACGCTACGATCAGATATGCGAAGGCATTCAATAACAAATTTGCATTCAAGGTCAACTTCTCTTACATCCAGGCCAAAGACTGGGAAGCGACCAATTATACCAATCTTAATGTAGGTGGTAACGCCGATCCTACCCGTGGAAAAGGGACTGACCCTGACTATGATGGTATGAACAGCTACGGTGACGAAGTTCAGACCAATATTAATGCGGTTGCCAAAACGCTCGCAGCAAACGGGCTCATTCCACAGGATGCGGTGGGGCTCGTACCCAGCACATTTGTAAGCCGCACAGGCTATCTTGAAAAAGACCTTGTGGACTATAATACCAAGAGCTTTAAAACCAATGCCGCCATCCATTATCGCATCAATGAAAAGATCGAGGTGGTGGCGCAGGTCAATTATGGTTACGGAACCACCGCCTACACCGGCACCGGCCGGTACTCGCTCAGGGATTTTAACCTCACCCAAGCCAAGCTTGAACTGCGCGGGGATAATTTCACTTTACGTGGATACACTACCCAGGAAAAATCCGGAAAATCCTACCTTGCAGGCCTCGCAGCGGTTTCTATGCTCAATGACTACAAAGCGCACGGTACCTGGTTTGGCGAATACACGGGTGCTTTCGCGACCGGAAGGGCTGGTGGAATGACAGAAGAAGAAGCGCACCTCGCTGCCAGGCAGTTTGCGGATCAGGGAATGCCCAAACCCGGAACGCCTGCTTTTGCACAATTGCTCGACAAATACCGGAATGCGCCTATTGTAGAAGGGGGCGGTGGTTTTGCAGACAAAACGCAGCTCTATCATATCGAGGGATTTTATAATTTCAAAAATGAAGTGAAATTTATCGAGCTGCTTGTCGGGGCCAATTATCGAAGATACCGGCTCAGGTCCGGCGGCACTTTATTTGCTGACAACAAAGAGGGAAGAACTGGCACGATTCCCATCAATGAATACGGTGCATTTGTACAGGCAGGCAAGAATTTACTGTCCAATCATTTGAAGTTAACCGGATCGATCCGGTATGACAAGAATGAAAACTTCGACGGACAGTTCACCCCGCGTATCTCGGCAGTAACTTCATTCGGAGAACAAAATATTCGCCTTTCCTACCAGACAGGTTTTCGGATCCCTACTACTCAAAACCAGTACATTGATTTGAAAACTCCCTCCGGAACATTAGTAGGCGGCTTGCCAGAGTTTGATAAGCGGTATGGTCTTTCGAATGGGATTTTAAGACAAAATTTATCGGAAACTGCCATTAAACAACTGATTGCCAGCGACCCAAGTATCATATCCAGCGCCACTACCTATGCCACGGCCGCAGTAACCCAGCAGGCAACCATCGCCATTAGCCAGGCTGTCACAGCCCAGGTTACCAGTCTGGTCAACCAGGGAGTGGCAGCCGGCACAATTCCCAATAACCCTACCGCCATTCAGGCAGCGATCACGGCCGGAGTCAATCAGGCATTGCCGGGTGTACTGTCGGCCCAGCTGCCGGGTATCCTCGCCGCGCAGGTACCCGGGCTTGTTCCTGACCTGGCGAAAGCTTATGCATTGGCCAAATTACCGAAATACAACGCTGTCAAATTGAAACCCGAGCGCATTGCATCCTATGAAATTGGCTATAAAGCAGTGATAGCCAAAAAATTGTTTATCGATGCCTATTACTATATCAGCAAATACAAAGACTTCATCGGAGGCGCGGTCATCGTTGTTCCCACAGCTGCGGCGGCACCAGGGTTACCCATTGAATCGGGGATTGGTGTAGGAAATTACAATGGATACGCACTCGCAGTCAATACTAATGAAACCATTACTACCCGCGGCTTTGCGATTGGACTCAACTATGCTTTGCCCAAAGGATTTAATGCAGGCGGTAATGTGGCCAACAATGAGATTAGTGATTTTAAACCATCGGCAGAAGTGGAGTACTCGCAGTTTAATACGCCCAAATACCGCTATAATGTGAATTTTGGCAAGCGTATTACGAGCAGCAACCCGTTTGGTTTTAATGTGGTGTACCGTTACCAGCAAGCATTTGTATGGGAGTCGAGCTTCACGATACCCACCACGACGGACGTACCTATTTTCTCAAACACGCAGGTACCGGCCGTCAGTAATCTGGATGCCCAGGTAAGTATGAAAGTGAGGTCTATTAAATCGATTATCAAAATCGGGGGTACCAATCTTTTTGGAAAATCTTACATACAGGCATTTGGCAGCCCCAATGTAGGCTCCACCTATTATGTATGCATTACATTTGATGAATTGCTGAACTGATCAACTACTTTTCGCCGTAAGCCAGATCCCCGGCGTCGCCCAGGCCGGGGACAATGTAATATTGTTCGTTCAGTTTTTGATCGATGGCACCGAGCCACAAACGGCAGTGCGGAATTCGTTTTTGCAGGTAATCCACTCCTTCCGGACTGGCGATAACCGACGCAATGTGTGTCTGCGAAGGTATCCCGAAGCGCAGCAAAGCGTGATACACCTTTTCCATGGATCGGCCGGTGGCAAGCATTGGATCTATGAGAATCAGGATTTTGCCAGTCAGGTCCGGGCTGGTAATGTAGTCCATCTCGACAGTAAACTCTTCCTCTGCATTGATATGATGTCCACGGTATGCGCCAATGAATGCATTGTCAGCCCTGTCAAAAATACTGAGAAAACCCTGATGAAAAGGAAGGCCAGCACGCAGGATCGTGGCCAGTACTACCGGCTGCAATAATGACCTCGATGAAGCTTGTCCAAGCGGCGTCTGTACTTTCTCGGTTTTAAAAGTAAGTGTTTTTGAAAGCTCGTAAGCCAGCAATTCACCTACACGCTCCATATTTCTGCGAAACCTCATCCGGTCTTTCTGACCATTTACATCACGAAGTTCGGCCAGATAATGATCGGCAATGGAGGGCTTTTGGGAAAGTAAAAACATAGATTGGACAGTTTTTTAAACTACTCCATGCAAGATAATACAAATTCATTGACGTAATTTGGAACAGTTATTCGAAAAATTATCCGAAAGAGACCTGTTGGTGTGAATTGTAGATTTTTTTTGCCTATGTATCAAGGAATTATCCGGCTTTTTAAAATATTGATTTTAACACTGATAACCCTGTCGTACGTACATGCACAAAGTTCATTTATACCTTTTAATGACGATTATTACCATCTGATAGATCGCCTCGAAATCAAACGCGGCAAGTTTACAGAAGGCTTTCACTCCAATGTCAAGCCGTTTGAAAGAAAAGCGGTAGTAGCGCTCACCGACTCCCTGCTCAAAGAAGGCACCGTAAACCTCACCGACCGCGACTGGGAAATCATTGACTACCTGCGGGAAGACAGCTGGGAATGGACCAAAGGAATGGTGTCGACCGACTCCGCAAATTATAACAAACTTGCCCGCCTGGGCTGGTTCAAAAATCCTCCACCCGGCCGTAAACCTAAGTTTTTCCAGCATCCAGCCGATCTTTACAGCATTCACAACGAAGATTTCGATCTGCATTTCAATTTTACTACCACCAATTTTATCGGGAAAGACAACAGCTACGATACTTCATCGCATCAATCATTGTGGGGTACAAGCCGGGGCGTTGAAATTCGGGGAATGATCAATGATAAACTTGGATTTTATACATTCGTGTCAGATACCCAGGGCCGTTTTCCCAAGTATGTTAATGATTTCAAATCCTCAAAATATGGCTTTCCTGGCGAAGGACTTGCCAAAACAACCCGCAACAACGGGATTGACTTTCTGACAGCCCGGGGTTACATTACTTTCAGGCCATTGAAAAGTATAAATGTCAAATTCGGGCACGATTACAACGTCTTCGGCAGCGGTTACCGGTCTCTTATTTTATCCGATAACAGCAGTCCATATCTATTTTTAAGACTTGATACACAGCTTGGTAAGTTTCATTATACCAATTTGTATACGAGCATGATCAATTCATATACGAATGCTAATGATGGACTGTTGAGAGGCAAAAAATTTGCAGCAATTCACCATTTGAGCGTCAACCTGACAGACAAGATCAACATTGGGGTCTTTGAGGCGGAGGTCTTTAACCGCGATTCCGTAGGCGGCGGTTATGATCTGAATTATCTGAATCCGATCATTTTTTACCGTTATGTCGAATCTTATCTTGGAAGTGAGGACAATGCGATCCTGGGTTTCGATTTCCGCTGGCTGGTTGGCAAAAAAGCATCTATTTACAGCCAATTTGTTCTGGATGAGTTTCTTACCAAATACCTTTTTAATGGTAGCAAATCATGGACTAATAAATACAGCTTCCAGTTAGGCGGAAAATACATTGATGCTTTCGGGGTCCCAAACCTCGATTTACAGGCTGAATATAATCTGGTACGACCTTATACTTATTCTCACAAAGATGGCGGGCGAAACTATATGCATTACGCGCAGTCCTTGGCGCATCCCCTAGGCGCCAATTTTCGGGAGTATCTGGGAATTATACGGTACAAGGCAACTCCAAGATTATCAATTTACGGGACCATCATGATGGCGGAACAAGGAAAAGATCCGACAACCGGGCCATCTATGAATTTCGGGGGCGACCTTACTAAAAATTACGAAGAGCGAAATGTGAACCGAGATGGTGACCTGAACCAGAAAATTGGTCAGGGCATTAAAGCATCCACTACATTTACCGACTTGCGGCTATCGTATACTCTTGCGCATAACCTGTTCCTCGACGGTCGCTATCAGGTCAGGAAAATCAAATCTCAGGATGTAAAGGTTGCTACCAACTCCAACATTTTTACATTTGCTATACGGTACAACATGGCATACCGCCAGCAGACGTACTGATTTAATTTAAGTCAAAAATGGAAACTAACCCGCATGAGCTACGCAACCTTGTCAGGCTTGCTTTACTGGAAGATATTGGCGACGGAGACCATTCTTCTCTCTCCTCTGTACCTGCAAATGCGACTAAACGCGCAAAGCTGTTGGTCAAGCAAAACGGAATCCTGGCGGGCGTGGAAGTAGCCACGATCATCTTCGAAGAGACTGCAACTTACTATAATGATCCCCCCCTGAAAATAAATGTGTTACTTTTTGATGGATCTCCCGTCAAAATAGGAGACGTGGTATTAACGGTGGAAGGAAATGCGCGGTTAATCCTGAAATCCGAGCGATTGGTACTCAATATTATGCAGCGAATGAGCGGTATCGCCACCTACGCAAGGCAAATGAGTGCATTGATCGCGGATTTGCCTGTGAAGCTGCTGGATACCCGTAAGACGACGCCAAACTTCCGTTTATTCGAAAAAATGGCGGTGAAAATCGGTGGCGCGGTGAATCACCGAATGGGGCTTTACGACATGATTATGCTGAAAGATAATCATGTGGATTATGCAGGAGGCATTGAAGCAGCGATTACCGGCGCGCGAAAATATTTGAAAGAAACAGGCAGAGACCTGAAAATTGAAATAGAAACACGGAATCTGGCAGAGGTAGATGAAGTATTGCGGGTCGGAGCGGTGGATATCATTATGCTGGACAATTTTTCGCTGGACGACATGCGCGAGGCGGTGAAGAGAATCGGTGATCGTTTTGAAACCGAGGCTTCCGGCAACATTACTGAAAAAACATTACGTGCTGTGGCAGAAACCGGCGTGGATGGCATATCCAGCGGGGCGCTCACCCACCAGGCACGAAGTCTGGATTTAAGTTTAAAAGCCTTCTAACCTTTTATCAAAATAAAAAAGCGTATGCTAAAACTCTCAGGAACTGCATACGCTTTTAACATTTACAGTTTGTTACTGAAACGGTATTTTTTACTGATCAGCATTTATTTAAGCGTTGCCCCTCTCCTCTCCGCTCAGGAACCTCCACGCAAGGAAATTGATATCGCCCAATTCATTCAGACCCTTTTCCCGGTTCCGGCCGAGGACAATGATGATTCCGACCTGTATGAATCTCTTTTGCAGCTATATGCGAGCCCACTCGATCTGAACACGGTAACTTCCGACGAGCTTTCAGCTACATTGATCCTTTCCGAAACGCAGCTACGTTCCTTTTTTGATTATCGTGAAAAATTAGGCCCGCTACTGTCATTGTACGAGTTACAAGCCATTCCCGGTTTCGATCTGTCCACGATTCAGAAACTGCTGCCTTTTGTTATTATCAAACCCAAACCGGTTTCATTTCGCGAATCACTCAAAAATCCCAGCCAGCATTTTCTCATGCTCCGGTCGGGAAAGTTAGTTGAAAAGCAAAAAGGATTTACCGTTCCCGACTCCGGCTCCAATGCTACTACCCGTTACCAGGGCCGGGCCGGAAATGGCTACCTGAGATACCGCAATGCCCGGACCGGATCGTACAGTTTCGGATTTACATTGGAGAAAGATGCAGGAGAAAAGTTCTGGAACTGGGAAGCCGGAAAGCAAATATTTGGAATAGACTTTTCATCATTACATGCACAAATTATGAACCGTGGAAAGCTCAAAAACCTGATCATAGGTGACTACCAGGTTCAGGCAGGCCAGGGAATGGTTCTCGGCGCAGGATTTTCATTGGGTAAGGGGTCGGAAGTGATCAGGACTGTTTACAGAAGTACATTAGGTATCAGGCCCTACACCTCCGTGGTGGAAGCCAATTTCCTGAGAGGAATTGCCGCTACGTACGCCATCGCTTCCCGTATTGACCTCACTACATTTTATTCCGCAACCCGGCGAGACGCAAGTCAGGAGCAAATCTTCGATGAGATTATCACTACTTCTCTCCCCATTTCAGGCTACCACCGGACTCCGAGTGAGCGCGAAAAACACAATATCCTGGCTGAACGGAATGCCGGAATGCACATTCTGTACAAACCCTCCTCACAAAAAGGACAGCTCGGCTTTACATTGCTGCATACTTCCTATCGTTCAACGATCCGTAAGAGAGATCTTCCATATAATCGCTTTGAGTTTTCGGGGAGACAAAACATCATTGCCGGTGTCCATGGCGACTACCGATGGCAGAATTTTCACTTTTTCGGGGAAGGTGCCGTTTCCAAAAGCGGTGGCAGTGGTTTGCTGGCAGGGGTTATCGCCGGGCTGGGAAAGAAATGGGACTTGTCGCTGCTGGCCAGACATTACTCCCGTAGCTTTCATACATTTTATGGCAACTCCGTGAGTGAATCCACACGGCCTATCAATGAGGCAGGTGCATATGCCGGACTCAGGTACATGCCAAACCGCCGCTGGCAATTCAGCGCATACTATGACCGATTCCGGTTTCCCTGGCTCAAATACCAAGTCGACGCACCTTCGAAAGGCTTTGACTACTACCTACATACACTTTACAAACACAATAAACGGTTCAATGCCTATATGCTATACCACGAAAAATATAAACAACACAACCAGCCTGGCGACCTGCCTTCACTTCCGCTGGCGACCACGATCCGCCGCACAGCGATGATCAATGTCGAGTACGAAGTTCCGCTACGCTTTGCTGTGCGCACGCGGTTTCAATATGGCAACTTTGCTTACAAGCACATTTCCAAATCGAACGGATTAACTGTTTTCCAGGACATTACCTGGCATTTTACAAAAATGGAGTTCAGTGGTAGACTGGCTTTTTTCAAAACAGATGACTACGACAGCCGACAATATGCCTACGAAAAAGATATGCTTTATGCCTTCTCGATTCCCGCCTACTACGACACCGGCACCCGACATTATTTAATGTTGAGATATAATATATCCAAAGACCTGAAACTGTGGTTACGATGGTCGCAAACCAGGTATGCCAATCTGGACAAGATCAGTTCGGGTTTGAACGAAATTGAAGGAAATAAACGAAGCGAAATCAAAGCACAGATGATGTATCAGTTCTGAGTGCCTATTTTTGCGGCGTGAAGGAGAATTTTATTTGAAATAATACCCATTTACAATTGCTATAATGTCAGACAACAAACTAGACGCACTAAAAAGATATTTCGGTTACGACTCCTTTCGCCCACAGCAGTCTCAGATCATCGATACTGTGATGGAAAACCGGGATTGCCTTGTACTAATGCCTACCGGCGGAGGAAAATCCGTCTGTTTTCAGATCCCGGCTATCCTCCGCCAGGGACTGACGGTAGTCATTTCTCCGTTGATCGCATTAATGAAAGACCAGGTGGAAGCGCTGCGCGGTAATGGTGTCAACGCGGCGTTTCTGAATTCCACATTGTCTTCTGCGGAGCAGGATCAGGTCATGTGGCAGGCGAAAGTTGGTGAACTAAAATTGCTCTACATTGCCCCCGAGAGGCTTTTTTCAGGAAATACATTTGAATTTCTGCGCGAATGGAATGTCTGTCTTTTCGCGATAGACGAGTCGCATTGTATTTCATCCTGGGGGCACGATTTTCGCCCGGAGTACCGGCAGCTGACCAACCTGAAACTACGCTTTCCCGATGTGCCGATCATCGCGCTCACTGCTACTGCCGACCGGGTTACGCGCAGAGATATTTTGAAACAGCTTAATATAGAGCACGCCGAAACATTCATTGCAAGTTTTGATCGCCCTAACCTCAATCTGAGTGTGTTACCAGGCCGGAAACGGTTGCAGCAGATCCAGAGCTTTATCAATAAACACGATGGGCAAGCCGGTATTATCTACTGCCTGAGCCGTAAAGGCACAGAAACCGTAGCAGCCAGTCTCCGGAATGCGGGTTTCAAAGCAGAATTTTACCATGCAGGACTTGCCGCTGACAAACGTTCGAAGGTCCAGGAGCAGTTTCTGAGAGACGACATTCAGGTGATCGTGGCTACCATTGCTTTTGGAATGGGTATTGATAAATCCAATGTGCGCTGGGTGATCCACTACAACCTGCCTTCCAATGTTGAGAGCTTTTACCAGGAAATAGGAAGGGCAGGCCGCGACGGTTCACCGTCAGATACCGTTTTGTTTTACAGCTACATGGACATCATTACCCGCCAGGATATGATCAATAATTCCGATCAGTCGGCCGAGCAAAAGGAGTTGCTGCACGCAAAGCTGAACCGTATGAAACAGTATGCGGAGGCAGATATTTGCCGCAGGCGGATTTTACTGAGTTATTTTAATGAAGCGGTCGAAAAAGATTGCGGAAACTGCGATGTGTGCCGGAACCCGAGGACCCGTTTTGATGCTACCATCATTGCCCAAAAAGCATTGTCAGGTATAGCCCGCACCGATCAAAAAATAGCGATGGGGATGCTCATTGACATTTTGCGGGGCAGCCGCAACCGAAATGTACTGCAACATGGCTACGAACGTCTGCCTACATTTGGTGTCGGTATCGAGCTGCGGGGTGAAGAGTGGGCGGAATACATTAGCCAGCTTTTGAATTCCGGTGTCATGGATATCGCTTATGACGAAGGACATTCTTTTAAACTCAATCCGGTCAGCAGGCAAATTTTGAAAGGTGAGCGAAAAGTAGAACTCGTGAAGTTCATCCCGATCAGCGAGCGTAAAGCGAAAGAAGAGGAGCTGGTACCCAAGGAAAAGCCAAAGCAAGAGATTATTCGCGATGCCCTATTTGAGAGACTGAGAATACTAAGGAAGCAAATGGCAGATGCGCTTGGCGTCCCACCATATGTCGTTTTCAGTGATGCAACATTGTCCGAAATGGCACAGAAAAAACCTGTTTCCGAGGCGCAAATGAAAGCGGTTTCGGGGATTGGAGCCGAGAAATTCAGACGATACGGGGAAACATTTATCAATGAAATCCTGTCGTTCGCGAAGGAAAATACAAAACCAGGAACGAGGGTCATCAAGGGAATGACATACATCGAAACGCTGGATCTGTACAAAGAAGGCTATTTACTGAATGACATTGCCCAAAAAAGAGATCTCAGTACCGTTACCATCATCTCGCATTTGGTCAAATTAAAAGAGGACGGACACGATATCGATCTAAAAGGATTGATTGACAAAAAAGCCTACCAGACCATCATTCAGGCAGCGCAGGAGATCCAGACAAGTAAAAACGATCCATTGAAACCACTGTTTGAGCTTCTCAACGAGCAGTTCGACTATGGACAGATCAGGCTGGCGCTGGCAATTTGGGAAGAAGAGCGGTGACCCAGGCCACCGCATGTGATTGTTTAATCGCACAACCATTCGTATTTTTACATTAACAACATTGATGCTCAAATGTCCCATCCCTATTCCAGCTCGGAGATTGATAAATTAGGTAATGCTGTGGTTTACCTGGCGGGAAAAATAAATCCGTTATCTAAAACTAAGCTGTTAAAACTAATTTATTTGATCGAGGAGTATTCGGTGAGAACTTATGGATTGCCTTTTTTTAACCTAAATTTCTCGGTTTGGAAACTTGGGCCAGTATCCAGAGATGTATTTGTTGATCTTTCTTCTGACGAACCTGTTTTACTGGAGAAATACATTTCTAGAAGTTTTGGTTCTGACGGCGGAATTTACATTAAGCCCAAGGTTGTATTCTCAGATGACGAGTTTTCAGATAACGACATGGATTTGTTAGAGCATGTCTCTGAAACATTCAAAAATTTCACCGCTGCCGAACTTGTTGAATTAACCCATCGCAAGCATTCTCTATGGTACATCACGGCCTTGGAAAATGGAGTGTTGGAACACCTGGAATCAGGGCATATGAATTCCACAGAAATCGCTATTGATTTTTCGAGATTATTGGACGGTTTACCATTGAAAAAAGAAATCTTTGAAGATCAACGTGAATATCTCAAAAGTAGCCAAGCGCTTAAAATTTGATTCTGGTGGGTAACGAAGGAGATATCTTATATTTTGATCCATTTTATTTCAAAAAAGGTAACGCATCCAAACCCAAATACTTTATAGTACTGAAATCCTTAGGAGAGAAATCACTCTTGGCGAGCCTGCCATCCAGCTTAAATTTCTGCCCTACCGACATTGTTGACAAAGACGGCTGCATTGAAGTGCCGGAAGCATGTTTCAATTGTTTTGTTTTTAAAGGAAAAAGCCCTGTCACAACCAGCGGTTGGTGTTTTCCTATGGATACCTATCTCTATGGGCAACAAATAGACGAATATGAAATAGCAATTTTAAAAGACATTTATCCTGTGGAAGGTTTGGATTATCGCATAATTGGTACACTAAAAAGTCTTTTATTTCATGACATGAAAAAGTGCTTTATCAATTCAGCCAATGTAAAACGCAAGTTTAGAAAACTGTTATCCTCATAAATATTTCAAGAGTATTTTCAAAAATCAACCCAATCATATGCCAAGACAAAATATACTTTCCGGGTCGCCCTGGGAGGACAAAATGGGGTACTGCCGTGCCGTACGCATTGGAAACATCGTGGAAGTTGCCGGAACAGTAGCCATTGTAGACGGAGAAAAAGTAAAAGCTGACGACGCTTTTGCCCAAACCAACAACATTATCGAAAGAATTTCAAAGGTATTGGAAGATGCCGGCGCGAGCCTCGGTGACGTGGTCCGCACTCGCATCTTCACTACGGATATCAATTGTTTTGATGAAATCGCCCGCGCACATGGCGCATATTTCGGTGATATTAAGCCTACTACGGGCATTTACGAAATCAGCAAACTGGTTTCTCCTGACTATCTGGTTGAAATAGAGTTTACTGCTATTGTACAGTAATCTAGTGAAATAGTTAAAAAAGGCTCACACTTCTCTGTATGAGCCTTTTTTGCTAAATTATTTTTTTCGGTGTTTCCAACCTTCTGGCCTGAAATTTGCTCTTTGTGTTGTAGTTGTCTGATTGGGACCCTAACACATGGCCATTTTAATTATGAAAAATTATCGTACTTTACTCATAGCCTCCTTTTTACTAATTCTTTGCGTATTACAAAAAGAAGCACGGTACAAAACGATCAGAAGCGGGGGTGTGGAAAAAATGCACAATTTCCCGTCAGAAAATTTGAGTAACAGCACGTTCGCTGATAAAAATATCAAAGTGAGCGGACGCGAAGCCAACGCGCTTCAAAATACACAGTTGTTCGAATTCGCCTCGGCCGACAGTACATCAAAAACTACATCTGCCAGGTTGCTGAATCAAAACCTGCTCAATATCTCTTCGGGGGGCAAGATCCTTGGGTTCAACTGAAAGAACGCTTTGACTAACTGAACAATCCCATAATATCGTCCTGGCTGAGCTTTTTGATAAAGCCCGATTCTCCTCCAACCAGATCTTCCGCCAAATCCTGCTTTCGCTGCTGAAGCAACAGAATTTTTTCCTCAATCGTATCCTTACAAATCATTTTATAAGCAAATACCTTGCGCGTTTGACCAATGCGGTGCGTGCGGTCAATAGCCTGACGTTCCACAGCCGGATTCCACCATGGATCAACCAGGTATACATAGTCAGCCTCGGTTAGGTTAAGCCCTACGCCCCCAGCTTTCAGGCTCATCAGGAACACTCTGCAAGTCTGATCGCTCTGGAAACGGTTCACTCTCCCAGCCCGGTCCACGGTTTGCCCGTCAAGGTATTCGTACGGAATATTTACCTTTTCAAGATGCTTGCGAATCAAATCGAGCATTCCTAAAAATTGGCTGAAAATCAAAATTTTATGATTAGAAGCATTCTCTTCTATTTCCCTGGTGAGCTCTTCCAACTTGGCCGATTCGTTACCAAAATCTTCGTCTCCTGACAAAATCGATGGGGAATCACAAATCTGCCGCAGCTTCAGCAATGCTTCCAGAATTAGGAAACTGCTTTTGTTCAATCCTTCGGTAGCAAGCTTTTCAGCGATTTCCTGACGGTATCTCTCACGGAATGTGTCATATACTTTCCGCTGCTTGTTACCCATTTCACAGAACAATATGGTTTCCGTTTTGTCAGGCAGGTCGGTCGCTACTTCCTCTTTGGTCCTTTTGAGCATGAAAGGATACACGAGTTTCCGCAATTCAGCCGCTTTTTCTTTATCCTGATATCTGTCAATTGGTGTAGCGTACTCTGTCCGGAAGAAGTCGGCGTGACCCAGCATCCCCGGGTTCAGAAATTCAAACTGAGAGTAAAGGTCGAATGTGTTGTTTTCGACCGGGGTACCCGTCATTGTCAGCCGGTTTTTCGCCCGCAGTAAGCGCGATGCCTTGGAAGTAAGCGAGTCAGGGTTTTTAATGGCCTGCGCTTCGTCCAGTACGATATAATGGAAATCAAACTGCCTCAACAATTCCACGTCGCTACGCATCGTGCCGTAAGTCGTCAGAATGATGTCGTATTCCCTGAAAAAACTGATGTCTTTACGTCGCGTCATACCACGGTGAACGTACAGTTTCAGGTCCGGCGTAAACTTGGTCGCCTCAGCCTGCCAGTTGAAAATCAATGTCGTAGGAACTACGACGAGGTTCGTATGTTCGGGATTGATATTCTTTTGCTGTTGCAGGAATGTCAGCATCTGCAGGGTTTTTCCTAAGCCCATATCATCAGCCAAACAGCCTCCCCAACCGAATTCATCAAGGAAATTGATCCATTTATATCCTTCTTCCTGGTATTGTCTCAATGTCGCGTTCACATTTCCGGGCAGAGGCACATTCGGAATCTCTTTGAAATTGAGCAGTTTTTGCTTTTTCTCCCACAACTCACGGAACACTTCCTCATTATCGAGCTCGGACACCAGCTCATCGATCAGCGAAAAGTGAATTTTGGACAAATGGATATTTTCGCCATCCACTCTTCCAAATTGCAAAAGCGGTTCGAGTTTACTGATCCATTCGTCAGGAAGCACGCCCAGAGAGCCGTCCTGAAGCTGAATGTAGTTCTGCTTTTTCAACAATGCTTTTTTGGCATCAGCAAGCGAAACTTTCTGATCGCCAAACATGATCTCCACCTGCATGTCGAACCAGTCGATGCCGGAGGATGCATTCACCTTCACAGTACCTCTGTTCGGGTTGAAACGCATTTTTTTCAGATCCTTGAAGCCCAATAAGTCATATTGCTTCTTTCCAACTGCTTCCACGAAATTGAAAAGCCAGCCCTCCTTCATCACATTGTCAAAAGGAACATAGAAAAACGGCTGACCTGCCTGATGCGCAAAACCTGGATGCAACGATTTTAACCATTCCCAAACCGAGTTTTCGGCCTGCTGGTCTCTTTCGAGCATGGTGATCTGGTTATTTTCAAAGCTCGTTCTCGTACGCCGCTGATCATGCAGGAACTCTGTTTCCCCCAACTCGCCTTCTCCTTCGTACACAAATGACGGCACGATCAGCAAATTGGCATCGTCTTCTTTGAGGTAAATTTTTGGCTTGCGGAATGGCAATGCCCGGCTCTGAACTTCGTGACGCGTTTGAAAAATCACATCAAACTGTTCGGTAACCGGAATTATCCATTCACTCATAAAGCCTTCCGAGAAATCCTTCTTAACCCTTATTTTATATCCATTCTGCCCGAGGTATGCGACCATTTCAGCTTCGCTGATGCCCGCCCAGCGGAAAAGCGTCTTTTCATTGTGTATGCCAAGCCAAAAACTGTCGAGCGAAACCACCTTTTGCAATTCCAGAGGAGTACCGGGCTGCAATTCAACATATGGATTGAGCGTGATAAACTCTTTGTCTTCTGTTAAAACAAAAAACAATTTGACCGGCTCCCGGTGTAGTTCCAGCTGGGTAAGCTGGTTGTTGCTGGTAATGTAGTCACCGTCCGAAAGAAATAACCGGTCGGCGTCCAGGTCATTGAAGATCCTGTTGATCTGTTTTCCGACGTAATTTCTTGCTTCGTAGCGCTGTTCAGGGCTCACGTCGTCAAAGTGCAGGTAGGCATTGTAAGCCCAACCCTGCTTTCTGATAAACTTTTGTAACCCTTCCTCCCAATGCTTCGCCACGCGCACAAGCCGGGCATCCGCCTCAGTAAGCACGGGGATTTCATCGGCAGAATAATAGTGGCTCGAACCTCCTGCGATGTTGCGGATATTGGTAACCTTTTCAGATTTAGAACTGTATTTGACCGAAAAAACACCGAAACCAATGTCCAGCAAGTGATTTTTTCCTTTTGGCCAAAAAACAAAAATGGATATTCTGTCCTCTTCCTCCTGGCCATTTTCGGCCGAAGAAATGTTAAATGTGACATTTTGTGCCGGCAATATCCGCTGCCGGAGCGTTTGCCAATCCTGGTACTCCCCTACTTTTTGCAAAGAGGGGTCCATTTTAATCAGCAAAAGGCCACCATCCTCATCGAGGCGGAAGTCAAATTTATCCTTGAATGTGTCTTCCAGAGAGTATCCGTATTCTGCAAGGAGGTTATTTTTCTCAACCGTCAGGTCGCGCATTACCTCAAATGCCTTCTCTCCTAGTTCTTCGCGGAGTTTAAGCAACGCCGCCAGCTTGTGTTCACAGAGTGGCACCCAAAGCTTTTTACCGCAATTACAGGTTGTGTGAACCTGTTTAGTGTTCTTGATCCGCTGGAATGTTACCGAATAATCCTGGTTGTTTTCATGAACCACACATTCGGCTTCACCTTCCTTGGCGGAAATAATATCAACCTGCCCGAGCGATTCCCTGTTTTTCCAGGTTTCGTCCAGTACCAGATTTCTAAGTTGAATTTCTTTGATTTCGGGAAGATCAATGACCGTATCCTCCATTTCGTGAACAACCTGCTTGATAGTAGGCATCTTGTCCAGAATGTACAAAATAGCCGCAACGCGATGTTTGCAGAGGCCATTTTTGTCGGGGCATGAGCACTCCGTCGTGATCTGGGGAGTCAGGAAATCCCTGATGTAAATCTGGTAGTACTGAATGGAGTAGTCGCTCTTGACTTTGAACTCAGCATTACCCGGACCATTATAATCAAGTTTGGAAACTTTTAAGCCACCACTGCTATAAATGGAACGCCCTCTTGACAATACATCCTTCTCCGTACGCCGTAGCAAGAAGTTGGATAATTTCTCCTTCTTTTCGTTTTCCATTTACCCTGCTGCCTGTTAAAAACGCAAAGGTACGGTACCTTTCTGTTTTATAGAAATGAAGGAGGAAATATCTGTTCGGCCAAAAAGGCACATTATCGCACGTAAGGCTGGTCAATAACGCCTATGTGACCTGTGAGTAACGATTTTTCGTAAAAACCGATAATTTGTTTTCCTGCATTAGGATACAATAGTTTTGTTGCCAGCGAAGCAATTGGCAGCCAGACAATTTCCAGGGCTGTGGTATGTACCGGATTTAGCTCCGGAATACCTGAAATTTCAGTCTGAAATACCATGTGAAGTGTTTCCTTTTTGACTTCCGGCCATATTACTTCTCCACAAAAAACCATTGTATTTACCTCTGCCGCAACGCCCAACTCTTCGTAAAGCTCCCGGGCAAGTGCTTCGGAAAGACATTCGCCGGGATCAGGGTTTCCTCCGGGCAAAGCAAAAACCTCAGTGTCGCCGTAGCAGTAGCGGAGGGTTAAGATGGAACCGTCCAGGAGTATCAAGGCAGAAGGGCGTACATTCATGAGGCAGCGGATTAAAGATGACGTGTGTCGATTTGCTGAATTTAATCCGTCAACACCATTTTTTCAATAAGTAACATGAAAATATGGATCACTTTGATGTGAATTTCCTGAATCCGGTCCGCATATCCGAAGTGCGGGACACGGATTTCAATGTCGGCAACACCTGCGAGCTTGCCACCGTCTTTCCCCGACATAATAATGACTTTCATGCCTTTGGCCTTCGCCGCTTCCGCCGCGCGGATAATATTGGTAGAGTTTCCGCTGGTACTAAGTCCCAGCAATACGTCGCCCGGCTGGCCCAATCCTTCAATGTATCTTGAAAACACAAATTCATACCCAAAATCATTACTAACACAGCTCAAATGGCTCACGTCAGAGATGGCGATTGCAGGTAATGCGCGGCGGTTATCACGGTATCTGCCGGTAAGTTCTTCCGCGAAATGCATGGCGTCGCAATGGGAACCTCCATTGCCACAGGAAATGATTTTTCCATTGTGAATGATCGCCTCAGCCATCATTCCGGCTGCTTTTTCTATTTTTTCAATTTGAACAGGATCGCTCAGGAAGTTGTCGAGTACTGCCTGTGCTTCTTTTAATTCCTGACTGATAATGCTTTGGTAATTCATATCTTAATATTGTTCGAACATTCAATTTTGCGTTTCCTACTAGTTTCTGATGGCTTTCAACACATGTGTTTTCCGGCCTGGCCCTTTGTGCCGCTCTACGGTGAACCCAGCGGAGCGAAGTGCACGTTTGACAATTCCTTTGGAAGAATATGTTACTAGTACGCCATGTTGCCTCGTTTGGGCCGCTATTTTTGAGAATATTTCCTCTTTCCAGAGCTCCGGCTGCGAGCGTGGGTCGAAAGCATCGTAAAAAATAACATCGAAAATCTCTGTGGAACTGAATTCTTCCAACGTCACACATTCTTTTCGAAGGGAAAAATAGTCGGAAATTGGATTCATGCCAGACCATGAACTTTCATGAAGTTTCATAAAACCCGACTGGCCGGTCAATGCTTCATAATTCAACAAAGAGGCTTCCCCCGAAGTAACGGGAAAAGCCTCTATGGAAGTGTAATAAATTTGCTTGCGGAGCTCGTCAGCCAGTTTCCAGGCTAGAAAAGCATTCAAACCCGTCCCAAAGCCCATTTCAAAAACATGTACCGGAGCTGTGGCATTTTCTAAAATCGGCCGCAAGCCCAGATTGATGTAAATATGCACTGCTTCGCTCAAAGCACCCTGCAGGGAATGGTACTGCTGGTGATACTGCGGACTGTAAAGTGAGTGCGAGCCGTCTTCTGTTACAATAAAGCGATCCAAATAAGCCGGATGTTTAGTTCGGCTTAAAAGTAATTAAATCATTCTTCGCAGGGTAATCTGTGTAAAGAAAATATCTCCTTTACGTTTCACCAGCAAGTCGATGTTTTTGCCGTCTCCCCGCTGCATGAGCTTGTAAATGTCGCTCACATTCAGTTCGGAAGCAGCATGATCGTCTATAAAAAGTAACTGGTCTCCTTCCATCAACCCTGCATGGGAAGCCGGAGAATCGTCCTGAATGTGGTTCACAATATAGTTATGCAGGTCGGCACCTTCCGCACGGATCTCCATGCCGCTCATATCGTGCTCAAATTTCTCACGGAGACGGCTTTTGATCGGTTTCAGCACCATATAACTTTCCTGATAATTCATCGTCACCTTAAATCTCCGCAACAGCTCACAGCCTATGTTACCCTGCCGCGAGGTCCCGGCCCGTAGTTTGGAGCCAAATGCAATGCTGTCGGGAAAGGATGCCACGATATTGTCCATTTCAAACCTACCCAACCGCAACCTGTCGATCCGGCCGAGATTTCCATTGATTACGCCATTCAAACCGCGGCCCAACTGAGCCCTGATCACTTTTTGCGGCAACCGGAATGACTCTTTCGGTGTGTTGTTTAAAAGCAACGCATGGCCGGCACCGGTGTCGATCAATACCCGGATCGGATGCTCACGACCGTCTGCAAACAGCGTTACCGCGTCTGTAAACGGTTTGGTGTCTTCAATGATGAGGGGGTGCTTATCGCCTTTGCTGGTTTTATATTTATATCGGCTGGGCTGCATCAGCACCAGTTCTTTTCTGGAAAAATCGATGGTTACTACGAAGTTGTTAAAAATCTCATAGCCAAAAATGCCGTGGACCGGCACGCCGACATACTCTGAGAGCCGCAAGAAATCCTGTTCGAGCACCACGATATTCTGGTGGTTGGCACGCAGCCTACCCATCGAAAAGCGATTGTCGATGGCCACATGTGCAGATATGGATTTCCCTTCTCCTGCTCCGGTAAGATTAACCTTGCGGGTTAACCGAAGCTTGTCCGGTTTAAGAATGTAAGGATCGGTAATAATGATCGAACTGACGCCGGTATCCAGTATAAACCGGAGCGAGTCGGTATCGTTGATCTTTGCATACAAAAGGATCAGATTTGAATGCAATTCAAATGGAATGCGTGCAGTTTTATGATTTTTATCTAAAAAATAGCCATACTTTTCTTCTGAAACCGGGGGTACATCTTCTGTTTTTGCAAATGATATGCTGCTGGTAAAAAGTATGATTGCTAAAATTAACCACTTAGACGTTTTCATCGTGGCCTCCTTTCGTTAAATTCCTTTGTTAGAAGTCTCTCTTTATAAATTACAAAACACTCTGATTATAAATGGCTTAACTCTGTCTTTATTATCTTTTGTGTACACTAAGTATCAAATTCGGCCCAAACGGTTAATTGAGTAAAATTAATGCTTTTTACCTTAATTAAACACAAAAAATTCTTAATATGTCCAAACTTTCTGGCTTTTTTTATATCATTTATATATAATAATGTTAATGATGAAATTATGGTAATTTTGTTGCGTTAAATGACGTTTTTTCACAATAAAAATTTTCTCATGCGTAAAAAAATTGTTGCCGGTAACTGGAAGATGAACAAGGTTCTGGATGAGGCAGTTGCGCTTACCTCAGAGCTGGTGAATATGGCTAAAGATGAAGTTTCGAACGATGCCAAAATCATCCTTTGCCCTCCCGCGATCTACCTTACCACTATTAAAAAATATATAGAGGACGCTCCTAATTTTTCGTTGGCTGCTCAAAATTGCTCTGATAAGGTTTCCGGTGCCTTCACTGGTGAGATCTCCGCACAAATGCTGCAGTCTATTGGTGTAGAATATGTGTTGATCGGACATAGCGAACGCCGTCAGTATTTCAATGAAACCAATGCGCTTCTTGCCGAAAAAGTAAATACTGCGCTTGCAAATGGTGTATCACCGATTTTTTGCTGTGGAGAGTCTCTGGAACAAAGACAAAATGAGGACTACATTGGATTTGTGAAGAACCAGATCACCGAGAGTCTTTTCCATTTGACAGAAGAGCAATTGCTTTCTGTTGTGATAGCTTACGAACCCATCTGGGCTATCGGAACTGGTCTTACGGCCTCTGCTGAGCAGGCTCAGGATATGCACGCTGCATTGCGTCAGCACATTGCCTCGAAATATGGTGCCGCAATTGCCGACGAAATTTCAATCCTTTACGGAGGTAGTGTTACAGCTGCCAGCGCACCTGAATTATTCTCTGCACCTGATATCGACGGAGGCCTTGTAGGAGGTGCTTCATTAAAATCGAGAGAGTTTACGAATATTATTAAAGCTAGGTAAATTATTGACAATAAGCGCCTTACCTTTACCACACTGAGCGGAGTCGAAGTGCACATGCACACTGCAAAAACACTTCGACTGCGCTCAGTGAGACAAAGGGGTTCGCTCAGGATGACAAAGGTCAAGCTTGCGTAATCACGAATTCGACCCTGCGGTTTTTCTGGTGCGCCTCCGCAGAATTACCCTTCCCTATTGGCCGTGTGCCTCCATATCCCTTTGCTTCAATCCTGCTGGTGTCTATTCCTTTTTCGACGAGATATGTTTGCACGGATTCTGCTCTTTTTCTCGACAATTCCAGGTTTTTGTCAAAATCTCCCACATTGTCTGTATGTCCTTCAACCCGGATTTGTATATCCGGATTTTCGCGCATCATATCTACCAGCCTGTCCAATTCGGCGTAGGATTCGGCCAGAAGTGTGTATTGTGACGTCGCAAAATAAATATTGGGCAGTACGATCGTTTCTCCAACCGTCAATGGTGTCAAATAAAAATCCTGATCGAATGCGCTTTGACCTGCCGAATCCGCGGGTACCAAAGGAAATGTGGTCCCGTAAAATCCTTTGGCGACAATGCGGAAATCATACTTCTCGGCTGGGTCAATGCCGATGCGGTACTTACCGGACGAGGATTTGATCTGTAGCGAATCCCCTTTTTCTACATAAGAGATTTGTCCCGATATTGGCTTCTTCGTTTTAGAGTTATAAATCGTCCCCTTCATAACTGCAATACCGGCGACTTTTGCATCAGTACTATCCGCCAAGGGCTGTTCCGGTTGTTTCGGAGCGGGTTTTTCAACTGGCTTTTTAACTGGTACTTGCGCTTTTGCCGTTGATTTTGCTGTATCATTAGCTTGTTTTTTCAAAGGATTCTTGATACGAACGCCATAGAAGTTCCAGGAATGGTACCCTTTTGAACTACGTCCTTCATAAAAGTCAAACTCTTCAATGCCTGGCGTAAGCCTCTCGAAGTAGGCTACGAAATCTACTTTTTCTCCTTCATTAATCTGCTTCCTTGTTTCCGTGGGGATATTTTCCGTTCTGATCAGTTTGAATTTTTTATCAATTTCACCCGGCTTGTATAACCTTGTCTCCGGATCAAGCCAAATCTCGCCCGCGCTTTGCTGCTGTTGTAGTTTCTGATCGGGTCTCTGAAGAAATGGAAACCCTTTTGGCACGGTCTGGTTTGAGGCTTTTTCCTCAAATTGCAGGTAAATGATGGTGTATTTGTCCGTCAGCTCTACTTTTTTGATTTTAACATCAGGCTGAGACTGCTCCAATACTTTGGGATTATCAGTAATTTGTCCGAAGCTGGCATCCAATGCCAATACAAAGGCACATAATAATGCCGTTAGCAACTTAAAATTCATGACTTTCAAATGTTAATTTTAGATAAACAATTGCAAGAACGCGCGAACAATCCTGATAGTTTGTTAAAAATTGTTAAACTATGTATCTCACTGATTTACAGGAATAAATTTAGCCCAAAAACCCGGATCGTAGCGCTCCCAGGCGTGGCAGGCAAAGGGTAGTTGATGTCCCGTCAGTTCGTAGGTAGCGGCCGGGCTTTTTTCGAAGGAGAAACGGAGTGCTTCGTGCCAGGTAGGAAGTTTCAAAAATAATTTCATGGGATAAAGGCGCGTTGCTTCCTGAGAAAAAAGCATGTCCTCATTCCCCTTCCAGGACGTGTAGAAAAAATTGTAGATTTTCAGATAACGGATGAGTGCGGGAATGCGGCGAAGTGACAGGCCGCCATTCAAAACAATGCGTCTGCTGGACAATGCTTTGGCATAAATATCCTTCGAGTCGGCACTTAATATGTCAAATTCCGGCTGATGCAGGGATGGCGCGCCCATGTAGTCATAACCTTTGCGGCACCATTCGCGTAGCTCATCGCGAAACACAAATGCGTCGAGCTGATAAATGAGAATGTATTCGTAAGCGAGGAATACCTTATAAAAATCAATGGAGATCAGTAACTGGTTGTAGGCATCGATACCTGCGAACTGATGATCATCGAATGAGATCAATTCAATGGTGGGATATGCCGCTTTTATTTCTGACAGATCCAGGCTGCGCGGTTTTACAATTTTTACCGGGTAACCCGATAGCACGGTCATGCACTGTTTCAGCGAGAGCTGTTCGCCTGCTGTCAAACTGGACTGGTATACGGGAATTACAACGGCTACCGCAGGCTCCCTTGCTGTAACTTTCACACTTAAGCTGATTAATTATTCTAATAAATCTCCGATCGCCGGTAACCACCAGTCTTTGCTGCTGAATTTGTAGTAACCTCTCACCAGTTGGCTTACAATGGGCGTTAACCTTTTGTAACGGTTTTCGGGAAGTGATGCTCTCCGGTAAAAGTGCTTTTGAGACAAATACAGCTTGATCAGTTTTTCGCGCGGTACAAAAGGTATCGCTCTCAGCAGCAGATAAAGTTCATGTAATTTGTTGGCTTTTTCTTCCAGAGGGATCAATTTCTGCTGGCGGTCACGTAGAAACCGGTCTTTCAGATGCACTTTTTCAATTTTGCTTCCAAAGCCAACTTGCTGGCTGGAATGTATCCGATACGAAATCAGCGGATCAACTATAAAATCAATTTTGTTCTGAAGACTTAAAACAACTGCTATCCAGGCGTCGTGGATCAGGTCTGGAACGTGGGTAGGGAAAGGCATGAGCCTTTCCAGGCACGATTTCCTAATCGCCAATGTAGCACCTGTTACAACGAAACCATTAAAAAGGATCTCATGTGGTTTGCCGTTTTTCCAGATGCTTTGTCCTCTTTCGTCAAATTCAATTTCCTCCCAGATCGTGCGCCCGGTAGGGTTTGAATCATCGTCGATCATGACTGCATTACTGAAAACAGCGTCAATTCCCGGGTTGGCATTGAGATAGGCAACCTGCCTCTGTACCTTATCTCTCCTCCATTCATCGTCCTGGTCGCAAAGAATAATGATGTCTCCCTTGCATAAAGACAGGCATTTTTCAAAATTTTTGGTTGAACCCAGGTTCTTTTCGTTCACATGGATATGAACAGGAAATTTGCTTGTAAGTGCAAAAGACTTTATGATTTCAATGGAATTATCCTTCGACCTGTCATCACACACCACCAACTCATCAACTGAAACTGTCTGATCAGCAATGCTCTTCAACTGTGCGAGCAAATACTTTGCTCCGTTGTAAGTGCACATAGCTACTGAAACCATAAATGTGTATATAGAGTTAAATTAAAAATGTCGCAAATTAACGGTAATGCCTCCTATACCCAAACCGTAATATCACTTTCGTTCAGATTCTTCCGTAAAATTTTTGCCAGCGTCCGGAATACTGATCACATGCGCAGTAACGGCCCAGTTTAGGATCTCCGAAAATTCCTCGGCCTCCTGGTAGTAGATCAATGGGGTTGTATGGTCTTTCTCCCAATTGTTTAATGTCGTCACAATTTGCTCATTGGACTTCACCAGCGCTTTATAGTTGTTAAAAAACACTATTCCCCAAAGCAGCACTCCCAGAAAACCCATGTATTTCAAATGTTCTTTTTTCAGGATTTTAATTTCCATAAAGATCAACACAAGCAATACTGGAATCGTGGCTGAAAAAAACATGTAGCGCGGCGCGATACCTCCCGCAGCCTTTGACTCAAACCTTGAAATGGATATAATTATTCCCGTCAGTATGGGCATTGAAAGCATGCAATACAGCAAAGGATTCCGGAAAGCGTAGCCTTTCAAAAATAACCATATCCAGCACAGTAAAACAAACAGGCCGATACACATGCATAAAATGATGTTAATATGCTGACCTGACGACGGATTGACATAAAAAAAACTTCCGAGGAACGTTAGCAATAAACGTGCCATCCATTGGGCATTAAAAGCGACCCCTGACGCTGTATGAACGGATGGGGGCAACGGTAAAAAAGTGATCAGCAAAAGCCCCAAAGCGATTGATCCCCATACGATTAACAAAGACCATTTCTTTTGCGCAAATAGCAGGAAGGCACCAAGAAAAAGCGTGATAAACCCGTTTCCAAAAGATAAAACTGCAATAATTACTGCGAGTAATGCTATTAAAAATGTTGCTTCATTGAGCCGGCTAGCCTTATTGAGCAAAAACAGGCTGAGAAAGGAGAAGAAAAACACCGTATAATGTTGAATTCCTCCCCAATAATAAAAGGTAACCTGCCAGAAAGCCAGACTACTAAGAAAAACCGCTGCCCATAGTAGCGTTTCAGCAGAAAGCAGCCCTTTCTCTTTCATGGTGGCCATGATCAATGCGAAGAAACCGACAAGGAAGACGTTTTGAAAAACGACAAGATTCGTAAAATTGATCTCATGGAATAAATAATAGTAGAGTGCAGCTGTTGATTTGGAAAACAATATGCGATGTTCATTGTGCCTGCTTAGCAAGATGTCGCGCCTGATGCCAAATCCAAAATTTTCGTAATAAAAACGCCTGATGAAGTTTAGTGTCGTGTCGTAATCGTCAAACGAAGGGGCATTGAGCGCATTATGCAGAAGTGTAAATCCGAAAATTAAAAAAATGGCAATGCTTAAACTGATTGAGAGATATTTACCCATATCTGATATTTTTGTCAAAAAACTTTATGCATTTACGACTCATAAAGTTACATCCCTAATCCGGGATTCTAAATTAAAGTTACTAAATGCATATTAATGGCCTTACCAGATCAGCTCAAAAAGGCGATTATCCAGATGCCTGCCAAAGAAAAGGATAAACTGTTACTCAGGCTTATTACCAAAGATAAAACGCTGACAGACAGACTTCATTTCGAATTAATTGAAGATAGTGCAACCATTCCGGAGCGACGGGATGAGATCATGAGCAGGATTGTTCGTACCTCGAAGTTTAACCAGAACACACCGGGCTGGATACTGATGGATCTCCGAAACCTCAGCGGTGACATTGCCTATCATGTTAAGGTGACCAAAGATAAAATCGGTGGCCTGGAACTGAACCTGTTCCTGATGAACACATTTATGGAGCAGTATCCCGAGATTCTCCGAACGTACTCTTCCCGGGCCGATACCTGTGCATTGTATATTGCCAAAAAGGCGCTGACGATCATTAACGGTATCAACAAGCTGGATGAAGATTACCGCGTGGATTATATCAAAGACGCCAATCGCATGCTGAAAATGGTATACAGCCTGGCCTCCCGGATGTATGCACGCCAGCTGGAACTTCCTCAGGAACTGGAAGAGTAAAATTCGTAAGATCCCTGTTTAATAGCTGATATGAAAAATACTGCATTGCTGATCATTGACGCTCAGTTTGATTTCTGTGATCCCTCGGGTGCGCTCTTTGTACCAGGCGCCGAGCAGGATGTGGAGCGAATCGCCAGGCTTATTGCGCTCGAAGGAGACAAAATAAGTAGCATTTTCGTGACCCTGGACACACATCGCGTCCTTGACATTGCTCATCCATTATTTTGGGAAGATAGAAACGGCAATACCGTTGCGCCATTTACGCTGATCACCACTGCTGCTGTGAAGGATGGCAAATGGACGCCGAGATATCATCCGGAGTATGTGCTACACTACCTTGAAACGCTGGAAGCGGAAGGTGAATTTAAGCATTTCATCTGGCCTGAACATTGTCTGATAGGTTCCAAGGGCGCGGCATTGGATGACACAATCCTTCACGCGCTCCTTGCCTGGACGCATCGCACTGGCAGGGATTACGAGGCTGTTGTGAAAGGAATGAACCCGCTTACGGAACATTTTGGTGTTTTCAAGGCACAGGTACCCGTTGCCAATGCGCCGGAAACAGAGCTGAATCAATCGTTTTTGGCAGAACTGGAAGCATTTGACCGCGTACTGATTGCCGGGGAGGCCCGCTCGCATTGTGTTGCTACCAGTATCAATCAAATCCTGAAATATGCGCCTGCATTGGTCCCCAAAGTATCAGTCCTAGCCGACTGTATTTCTGACGTTACCAACTGGGGACATCTTGCTGATCCGATTTTTGAAAATGCAAAGGAAAAAGGAATGACTTTTTTAAAAGCTTCCTCGATCATTCTTTGACAAATGGCTGATCATATTCCCTTTTGAAAAGCCAAACTAAATGACTGAACTTTTGGTTAGTATTGAGATCGGTACATACCCAAACTTGTACCGGATATCCATTTGATTTTCTTCTATGATGCAATTATCTGTGCCCCGGATTGAGGCTGCCCAATTCGACGATCTGGATCCGAGACAATATATTCTGATCAAAGGTGCCCGAGTTAATAATCTTAAAAATATTGATGTAGCGATCCCACGTAACAAACTGGTGGTCATTACAGGGTTATCGGGCTCGGGAAAATCTTCCCTGGCATTTGATACATTGTTCGCAGAAGGCCAGCGAATGTATGTGGAAAGCCTCAGCAGCTATGCACGCCAGTTTCTGGGCCGAATGGAAAAACCAGAGGTGGAGTATATCAAAGGCATTTCTCCCGCCATTGCCATTGAACAGAAAGTCAATACCCGCAACCCCCGGTCAACGGTTGGTACCTCCACGGAGATTTACGATTATCTCAAACTGCTTTTTGCGCGGATAGGACATACATATTCTCCTGTTTCTGGTGACCTGGTCCGGAAGGATTCGGTTACTGATGTCGTAAATTTTATGCTGGCCCATGAAGAAGGGGCACGCGTGATGATATTGGCGCCATTACTGATCCGGGAAGGACGTTCGCAGACGGAAGAACTGACGATCCTGCTTTCCAAAGGATATACCCGAATTGTGTTGAATGATGAGGTGGTATCCATTGAAGATGTTCTGGAAAAACCTGATCACTATACCCAGGCTGGCAACCAGATATTTATTCTGATAGACCGTGCAGGAATCAAGCATGACGACGAGGATACGCAATACCGGCTTTCGGATTCAGTTCAAACTGCGTTTTTTGAAGGCGAAGGCGTTTGTATCGTTCAAGTTGTGAATGGAGAAAAAAGGGTTTTCTCTGATAAATTTGAATTGGACGGAATGACCTTCGAAGAGCCTACTGTCAATCTTTTCAGCTTTAACAATCCCTATGGAGCGTGTAAAAGGTGTGAAGGCTTTGGCAAGGTGCTTGGAATTGATCCTGACCTGGTGATACCCGATAAGAGCCTTTCTGTTTATGAAGGTGCCATCGCTCCCTGGCGGACCGAGAAAATGAATGAGTGGCTTGTGCCCCTGGTACGCAACGGTATCAAGTTCGACTACCCTATCCACAGACCTTACAAGGACCTTACACCGGAACAAAAAGAACTTCTCTGGACCGGTAATCAATATTTTCAGGGTATTAATGATTTTGTGTCGGAACTGGAATCTCAGACACACAAGATCCAGTACCGCGTGATGCTTTCGCGGTTTCGCGGTCGCACCACCTGCCCGGATTGTCGTGGATCAAGACTACGGAAAGATGCTTCATTCGTCAAAGTAGGCGGCGTTTCCATTACTGATCTGGTTTTAATGCCAATCAAAGATGTTTCTGTTTTTTTCAAAAATGTGGAAATCGGAGAACATGATCGGCAGATAGCGAAACGGGTATTGACTGAAATTGAAACACGGCTGGATTATATGAACCGGGTCGGCCTTGGATACCTGACACTGAATCGGTTAACCAGTACATTATCAGGTGGAGAGTTTCAGCGCATCAAGCTCGCTACCTCGCTGGGAAGTGCGCTTGTGGGCTCTATGTACATTCTGGATGAACCCAGTATAGGGCTTCACCCGAGAGATACGCAAAGGCTGGTAGGTGTTCTCGAATCGCTGCGTGACCTGGGTAACACCGTCATTGTGGTGGAACACGAAGAAGAAGTCATGCACGCCGCTGACCAGATCATCGACATTGGCCCCGAAGCGGGTACAGGTGGCGGGCATGTGGTTTTTCAGGGTAATTGGGAGGACATTGAAAGCTTACGCGACACCGATCTTCAGGAAAGCGCGGTGAAATCACATACGCTGGATTTTCTTCTGGAAAATGATTCTATTCCTGTTCCTTCTGTCCGGAGAAAATCATTGCATCACCTGGAAATCAAAGGCGCAAGAGAGAATAATTTGAAAGAACTCGATGTAAAAATCCCTTTAAATACGCTCACGGTGGTAACTGGTGTCAGCGGATCGGGGAAATCCACATTGATCCGAAAGATATTATACCCTGCATTAATGCGTTTGAAAGGCGAATTCAGCGAGGAAGTAGGACGTTTTGACGAGCTGGCGGGGAGTATAGACCGCATTGAGACTGTTGAAATGATCGACCAGAACCCGATCGGAAAATCATCCCGCTCCAATCCTGTTACCTACATCAAGGCTTACGATTATATCAGACAAATGATGGCCGATCTGCCATTGTCAAAAGCCAGAGGATATAAACCTTCCCATTTTTCCTTCAATGTGGATGGTGGAAGATGTGAAGTATGCCAGGGTGAAGGCCAGGTGAAGATTGAGATGCAGTTCATGGCGGACATTTACCTGACTTGCGAAGGCTGCAACGGAAAACGCTTTAAACAGGAAATTCAGGAGGTACGCTACCAGGAGAAAGATGTCGCGGAAATCCTCGATATGACTGTGGACGAAGCCATTGCGTTTTTCAGGCCTTCGGAACCAAAGCTGGCCGATAAACTGATGCCGTTGCAGGAGGTAGGGCTTGGTTATGTGGGACTTGGACAATCTTCCAACACATTGTCGGGAGGAGAGGCTCAGCGCGTTAAACTGGCGTCATTCCTCGGTAAAGGCTCTTCCAATAAAGGCAAGATGCTCTTTATTTTTGATGAACCGACTACCGGCCTTCATTTTCATGACATCAAAAAATTGTTGAAAGCGATTAATGCATTGGTAGAGCAAGGCGACAGCGTGATCATCATTGAGCATAACATGGAAATCATCAAAAGTGCTGACTGGATCATCGACCTTGGACCCGAGGGAGGTGATGGCGGAGGATATCTCACATTTACAGGTACACCCGAAGAAATGACCAAATTAGAGAATAATTATACTGCCAATTTCCTGAAAGAGAAGATATAATTGAAATTCGAAAAAAGTCACTTACCTTTGTGACATAGTTCACTATTAATGGACGTGTTATGGCTGGCTTACTTTTGTTTCAGGAAGATTTTGTTCCCTATGGCATGAAACCTGCGTCGGATTTCAATGTGATCAAAACGTCCCGGGAAGGGGTTTTGAGATCAGTGGCCGACGATGTTTCAAATCTGGTAGGGCTTACAGATAATGAAATCGCGTATGTGCTGGGCATGACCCCCCGAAATCTGCATCGCATTCAGGCTGAGAAAAGATTAGGTACTGAGGCTTCGGAGCGGTTGCTTTTACTACGGAATGTCATTATTCACGCCCTGGACACTTTTGAAGGAAAAGAAAACACAGTTCGTAATTGGCTGAGAACGCCAATCAATGAACTGAACGACCAATCTCCCCTGCAACTAATGGATACAATTACCGGCTTTGGGCTGGTGGATGATGTCCTGGGACGTTTGGATTATGGTCTTCCTGCCTGATCGGTACTTCATATGCCGCAGGTCTATAGAATAATCAAAGAAAAATTCAGGAATGAGGCGCTTTCAACAGAAGGCAGCCGCTTATTCGGTGCCCGGTGGAATCCAAAAGGAATCGGTGTTTTATACACAACTTCTACCCCTGAACTTGGGCTGGTGGAGACGCTCGCGCACGCTCCCGGCGTGAGATACGAGGATTTACCTGTTTACTGGTTATCGTCCATCCACATTCCAGACGACATTCGGTATTACTCCAAAGATCAAATGCCGGACTTTTGGCAGGATAAAAATTACGAAAGGACACAGTATTGGCTTAAAGATTGGCTTATGAAGCCCGATGTACTGGCGATCGGTATCCCTTCTGTCATTGTTCCGTTTTCCCAGAATATCATTATACATCCCCGCCATCCGCTTTTTACCGAAGTATCCCTCCTAGCACAGGAAAGAATACCTATTGATAAGCGTCTCTGGCGTCAATAAATCGGTATGATCTGCGTAAATTGTAATAGCCTGAACCGGCCAACGGACCGTAATATTTAGAGTAAAGAAAATAGGCAAAAGTCTTATTGAAACTAAACCAATATCCGCATCCAATGAAACTCTATAAAACCGAAAACGGCATAATTCTCGAAAATGAGGACGTATTTTACCGTTTGCACGAGACTGACTGGGATTTTGTCGTTAACAGGGATAATCTGTATGAATGGCTGGAATTACAAACCGAAAGTCTGATAGCCCTTACTTTTACGGACGATGTACCGATGCCAGAAGTTCTGGCACCCATTGGTTCTCAGGAGGTTTGGGCATCTGGCGTTACTTATTTCAGAAGCCGTACCGCGAGGATGGAAGAGTCTGAAAAAGCAGGCGGCGGCAGTTTTTACGACCGTGTATACGAGGCAGAACGGCCAGAGCTATTCTTCAAGTCAACAGCGTGGCGGGTTGTAGGAAACCACGGTACTGTGCGCATTCGCCGCGATTCTACCTGGGATGTGCCGGAGCCGGAACTTACACTTTTTGCTTCCTCATCAGGAACGCTGGTTGGCTACACGATTGGCAATGATATGAGCTCCCGCAGCATTGAAGGTGAAAATCCATTATATCTCCCTCAGGCTAAGTCATATACCGGTAGTGCTGCCTTGGGACCCTGCCTGTATATTCCTCAATTTCCTTTGGGCGATGATACGGTGATCGACCTGGCAATTGTTCGTGGCGGGGAAGAGGTTTTCAGCGGAGAAGTGGCTTTGTCTCAAATGAAACGCAAGCCCGACGAATTGCTCCATTTCCTGTTTCGCGAAATGGCATTCCCGCAAGGTTGCTATCTCATGACAGGAACCGGGATCATTCCGCCTTCTGATTTTACTTTGCAAAAGGATGATACTGTACACATTAGCATTGAGCCCATCGGCACATTGACTAATGTAGTAGGATAAAAAAGTAAAAAAGCTGCAAGGAATGCCCTTGCAGCTTTTTCAATATTGATAGAAGTATTGCTTACGAATTAAAATTTGGGTGAGCCGATGAACGCGTAGACAACACAGCGAACTACGCTAACAAGCTTGGTCACTACCGAATCATCGCTGTCTGTATCTTCTTCGCTTTCAAAGAACGATGCAGGTCCTTCTTCCAGAATCCTCTCATTCAATGTAATTCTTTCAGGCATTTTCTCTGTAAAACGCGTGTTGAAGAAAATCGTCGCCGCTTGTTTAGCTTCTCCCGAATATTTTACCTGCTTCGAGACCTTTGCTTTTTTGGCAATGATCTTTTCACTTGGACATTCTTTCCCTACCTGAAGTTTCTTATGGGCTACGAACATGTTATGCGAATAACCTGTTGCTCCTGCCTGAAGGCTGAAAAGTGCTAATAGTATAAGTAATTTTAGTGTTTTCATGGCTGTATTTTTTCAGTCGTTCAGAAAAAGATCCGGTTAGAATTCGTTGTAACTAATTGACTCTACAAATATATATGTTTTAATAGGTATCTTGCAATACATAGTACCTTGTTTTTAACATTTTTTTTGAAAAAACTTTTTGGAACCATTTTCCCGGCTTTATTCTGGGATACTATTGCTTAACAGATGTAAAGTTAATACAAAAGGTTGCAGCTACTTTAATAAAAAAAGACGAACCGTCAGAATTTACTCCTGAACAGTAGCTGTTTAGCGATAAAATGCAAAACGCGCCGGAGGAAAATTCCTCCGGCGCGTTTAATCTTGGTTTCAATACAATGATTATTTTTCTCTAAAGAAGATCGTAATCGGAACACCCGAAAAATCGAAATTCTCACGCATTCTATTTTCAAGATAACGCAGGTAAGGATCCTTTACATGTTTGGGATTGCTGCTGAAAAACACAAAAGTAGGCGAAGGTGTCGGCAGCTGGATCATGTACTTGATATTGATATACTTACCACGATCCGCAGGAGGAGGATATTTTTCAATCTCTTTCTGCATCACATCATTCAACTTGGATGTTGAGATTTTCTTCGTCTTGTTCTGATAAACTTCCATTGCTTTCTCCATTACCTGGTGGATACGCTGCTTTTCAACCACAGAGGCGAAAATGATAGGCATATAATTCATCGGGGCGAGTCTTTCGAGCAGGCTCTTTTTGAATGCATCTGCGGTTTTGGAGTCCTTTTCTACCAAATCCCACTTATTGACCATGATCACAATACCTTTCTTGGCTTTGTCGGCCAATCCGATAATGGTAAGGTCCTGTCCTTCCAATCCCAATGTAGCATCCAGCAGTATGATACAAACGTCGGACTCCTCCATCGCTTTCACCGACCGCAACGTCGAGTAGTACTCAATGTCTTCATTAACACGTGATTTCCGACGCAAACCGGCTGTATCAGTCAAAATAAATTCCATCCCAAACGCATTGTAGTGAGTATGAATGGCGTCGCGGGTTGTACCTGCAATGTCGGTAACAATGCTTCTGTCAGTACCCGTAAGCACGTTCAGGAACGATGATTTTCCAACATTGGGACGTCCCATAATCGCAATACGAGGAATACCCGCTTCGGGATCTTCAACTCCCGCTGTTTCAAAATGCTGTATAACACGGTCCAGTAAATCTCCGGTACCAAAACCCGTTTGGGCTGATATAGCAAAGATTTCGTCTCCCAGTCCCAATTCATAAAATTCTGCTGCCGACAGATATCTCTCGTTGGTTTCTGCCTTATTAGCAACCAGATATACCGGTTTGTTAAACTTACGGAGCACGTTTGCAAAATCCTTGTCCAAATCCGTCAGACCCGTCATTGTATCGACCATAAAAAGCACTACTGTACTTTCTTCAATGGCCAGCTCTACCTGTTCGCGGATCGCTCCTTCAAAAATATCTTCTGACCCTACTACGTATCCCCCTGTGTCAATTACTGTAAAATATTGGTCTGTCCATTCTCCGTAACCATAATGCCTGTCACGCGTAACACCGCTTTGGTTATCCATAATCGCCTTGCGGCTTTCGGTAAGACGGTTGAATAAGGTGGATTTGCCCACATTAGGGCGACCAACTATCGATATTATATTTGCCATTATCTTGTTTAACTATTAAATATGATCCAAACGGCCCGATTGGCTGAACCGTTTTCCCTTCTTTTGTTTTGATTTATTCGTCATATCCAAACTGGCGCAGTTTGTTTTCTTTGCTTCTCCAGTCCGGTTCTACTTTTACATGTTGTTCAAGAAATACCTTTTTACCAAAAAACTCTTCCAGATCATGCCTGGCCTGGATACCTATCTTTTTCAGCATTTCTCCCTTTTCTCCGATAATAATCCCCTTCTGGCTCTTGCGTTCCACCAGAATTTCGGCACGGATCACGATCATATCATCTCTTTCTTTGAATTCCGCAATAACCACTTCGGAGCTGTATGGAATCTCCTGGCGGTAATTCAGAAAAATTTTCTCGCGTAATATTTCAGAAGCAAAGAAACGCTCAGGCTTGTCGGTTAGTTCATCTTCACCAAAATAGGGCGGGTGAAACGGCAATCTCGTAATAACCGCGTCGAATAACGTAGCAATATTAGCCTGGTGCAATGCAGATATTGGAATAATCGCAGCTGGCTGGATCTCGTTCTCCCATTCTGCTATTTTCAGTTTTACCTGCTCATCATTCGATAAATCGATTTTATTTAAAACCAGAACAATGGGGGCATCTGCCCGTTTAAGTAATGGCAGTACCTCATGTTCTGCGGCCCTCTCGCCCACTTCAGCTACGAATAAAACTACATCAGCATCTTCCAATGACCCTTTTACAAAAGTCATCATCGAATCATGCAACTTGTATGACGGCTTGATCACTCCTGGTGTATCGGAGTACACCAACTGAAAAGGAATATCCTCATGTTTTCCATTGAGTATTCCCATAATACGGTGCCTGGTGGTCTGTGCTTTGGAGGTAATGATAGACATTCGCTCGCCTACCAGCACATTCATGAGCGTGGACTTGCCTACATTTGGCTTTCCTATAATGCTGACGAATCCAGCACGATGATTGCGTAAGGGGATATTTGCTTCTGGTTTTTCTTCCATAAAATTGCTTTCTTCACTATTCATTTTTTCAGGGACGACAATGTGCCCGGGGTCGGGACAATCAGTCGGTCATCCAGCATTCTATTTGAATATTGCTGAATAAAGGCCTTGACCTGCAACTCCATAGGCTCCTGAACCTTCGGAATCTGGCCCATCAGATTATTTTTCAAAAGCTTGTCTTCCTGATAATTATACAAACCTACGGTTTTCCGGCCATCAAATTGCAATATGTAGGGTCCGTTAAACCATTGATAACCTCCATCGTAGTTCACGGCAAAGTTCAAAGGCACCTTGCCAAATATATTTTTGCCATAAGCAAAATAGGGTTTATCATAATGTAAATAGCCCAATACCGAGGGCAGAATGTCAATCTGCTGGACCAATGTAGTGCGGTCAATGCCATTCATTGTGCTGTCGCCGGGTGCATAAAAAAGTATTGGTACAGAGAAATTCCCAGCCGCAGTCTGATACTCAGGATAATGCGCAAAGGTAGCTGAATGATCGGCTGTAATAATGAAAAGGGTATTATTAAACCACGGCATCGTTTTCACTTTATCAAAAAACTTCCGCAGCGACTGGTCCGTGTAACCCATTGTTTCATAAATAGGCAAAGCGCCTTTTGGGAATTCCCCCTTGTATCGCTCAGGAATCTGAAACGGGTCGTGGGAAGAAACGGTAAACAATGTACTGATGAATGGTTGCTTGAATGTATTCATTTTGCTTCCCCAGAATTGCAAAAACTCCTCATCCCAAATTCCCCAGATGCCATCGTAGTCCGCATCATTATTATACTCCGTCTTTCCGTAGTAATTTTTTACGCCAATCAGGTTTGTAAATGCCTGAAAACCCATTGATCCATTGGGAGCTCCATGAAAAAAGGAAGTATTATATCCTTTTTCCTGCAACAATTCCGGCAGACTTGGCAGCTTGTTATCTGTGTACCGAGTAAGGATAAACGGCTCGATCATTCCCGGTATGCTGGTAAGCACCGACGGGATCGCTTCGATCGATTTGGCACCATTTGCAAAAGAATACCAGTTCACTTTGCTGTGCTGCATTAGTGAATCAATGAACGGCGTGTAGCCTTTGTATTGTCCATTTTCAAGGTGATGGTTGTAACCGCCCACCATTTCTTTTCCAAAACTCTCCCAGATCAGGATGACCACATTTTTGGGTTGAAACGCTTGCCCATTAGCTTCCGGATAATGAATCGGTGAATAAATGCTATTCAATTCATTATCATCCGAAAAAAAGTTAACTCTCTCGTAATCAGTTTGTTTTAATGTTTTATAAATACAAAAAGGAGTATTCAGGACGATAAACATTTCTTTCGGCTTGTTCACGTATTCGCCGGCATTACTCAAAGTGATTGGCCTGGTACTATGTAAAAATCCGCCTCTCACCCCTCCAATAAAAAGAAATACCGCCCCTGCCATTAATATGCTGTGGAGCAGGAAAATCTGCCAGGCAGGTTTCGACGGACGCTCTGTAACTTTCCACTTTTTAGTAATATAAACGATCGCAATGACCAACAAAACCCATATCAGGAAAACATACCAGTAATGAATCAAAAACCCGAGGAACAATTTGGAAAGGTTATTTTCGTGCGAAAATTCCTGTAAAACTGTCCAGGTGCTTCTTTTGATCGTAAAGCGGTAGTAAATAAAGTCAGCGCAATTAGCAAGCAATGCAATGCTGTTGGTCCCGATAAAAAGATAATCCAGCGCCTTCTGATAATTTTTCCTGAACTTGAATGTAAACGGTGCGAGGATTAAAACGACATAAAGAATATTGGTATAAAGTACAGCCACAATGTCAAATCGCACTCCTCCAAGCAACAATCTGATCGCCTGGCCTGCATCAATCCCGGGAAAGAACGAAATGTTAAACCAATAAAACAGCACTCTGCAGACTGTAAATAATATCATGATGCCGAGCAGCCTGAGCAGCAGCACCTGATGCACACGCCACCCGAAACCGGCAGCGTTAAATTGAAAACTCATATGTTGATGTCAGAATGTTAGAAGCGACTTTCTAATATTTTTTTACAAAAATAGTTGTTTTCTTCAAAACAAATGTTGTATGTTTGCACTCCAATTCAACGACACCGCGGGATGGAGCAGTTGGTAGCTCGTTGGGCTCATAACCCAAAGGTCGCTGGTTCGAGTCCAGCTCCCGCTACACAGAAAAAGCCTAATTAGTTATTTATTAACTGGTTAGGCTTTCTTCTTTTCACACGTTGGACGGCTTATTGGACGGAATGTTAAAAACTATCGTTTTGGACGGGTATAGTCTCTTTGCGAAAGTGTCAATGGGGCTGAGGTTAGTAAGACCAAAATGTGATAACTCTTAAATTCGTTGCTTTCTAGTACCCTGCCGCTCCAAAAAATTTAAATCGTAAATTCTTTACCGACAATACCGGCTATGGAGTGCCATCTACTATAAATTTCTCTTTGCATTTCCTTAACCTGACCGTCTGTTTTAGGTAAGCTCTCCGAATACTCTCCCCATATAGTTATATTCCTTCCTAGCCATTCCGCTTGCATGCCCTCTTTTGGCTCTCCTGACGGCTTCGAATGAGGATTTAGGCTCTCTTCTATGAACGTTACCAATTGCGCAACCTCGTGACGAATATTCACATATCCCGACTCAGATTGCCAGCGCCTACGAATTGACCGTTTTGCATGTAAACTTTCCTCTATCTCCTCATCGGTAAGACCTTCCCTTTTCAGCTGCTCCAAATACACTTGGGCAAGCTGCTCTTTTTCCCATTCAATAAATTCGTTTAACTGCCCCGGCAGAGGGTCACCGGATTGTACGGCATGTGGATTCATCATTTGCTTAAAATATTATTAGTGTTATTATCTGTAATAGCTATAAGAAATAACCAATGCCGGTGTTAACTACTCAAAATTACTATTTGACTACAAGTTACATCGTCTTACGAAAGGAGCGTTTTTTTGAGATTGACAAAAATGATGTTCGGATACTATTTGTGTTAGTCAAAACCCACACGAGTTCAAAGGCTTGTTTTTAAAAAGTTCATTGAAGAATACAAAAAAATTCGCTTTATCCGTTTTGTTCCGGATAAGCAGTTGCACAGAGTAAGACGTTAGGCGCTTTGGTTTATACTGTATAATCGGTGAAAATTATGCTATATTGATAGAATATATTATCAACATAAAAAGCGTCGAATATGAAATACTTGTTCCTACTTGTTTTTACAAGTGTGTCGCTAACTTCTTTTGGACAGTCAGAGAAAATATTGGCTCATGCTGTAACTGAAATTAAATTTAATCTCGATATCGACGTCGCAAAGTCTGAAATTTCGGATCGCTATATCACAGCAACCAGAGAGGTACTGGATTCTCTAAGTTCTCACTCACACTTTAAAAGCCAATTTGACTCTTTGTCGATAGTAGGATCCATAACAGCAAATAGGGCTGAAAATGACATGTCCATTGTTCAGCCTGGTTATCGGCTCCACCTCAAACTAGTTGATAAATCTGATAATATTATTAATACTAAGGATGTATTTATCAAAAATTTTGCTGCTTTATATGACAAGAATAGTATCAAAGACACAGCTGCTTGGGTTGTTCCGGATTTAGTAAAATTGAGGTAATTGACCACTTGCTGGTGCGAGAGATATCGAAAGCATTGATTCTACACTCCCCCCTCAATAAGCTGGTATGGACGAATAGAGACAAAGAATAATTTACATGTTCAGCAAGTAAGCACTTCCCGTAAGGACGACGGATTATAATTCTGAGGGAAAATGGTTGAAGGCATATTGGACTTTACGAAAAGACTGCAAACCCTGTCCTTTCAAACCCATCAGCTGCCCGATCACTAGTTCGAGAAGGATCGTAAGGAAAGCGTACAACCAATGGATGTCTCATGTATGCGCGTTTTCTGAGATTATAATAAATTACAACTTTTGGCTAGATTTTCGTGTCTAAACAACATGATTGCCTAGTACGAGTTATTGTTATCGAGCTACTGTTATGTTATGAAATCTAAAAACCAGTTAATCAAAATATTCCTTACCTTTTTTTTCTCATATGCTATTATAGCATGCGGAGCTTGTGATGATCGAATTAAATATATTGATGCTTGGGGGCGTATTATTGCAAAAGACAGCTGCTCCCTGAATGGACGAACTGCGTGGATTGTTGACCTGGATATGTCCCGAACGCGCGTACCTCGGGCTGATATGGTTTTGCCAATTCACAAAGACACGATTAACGGAATTCGATATAATGGACTGGTGCGTGTATTTTGCAATATCCAGGAGGCTGATACAATCATATTTACGAAAGAGTTTAATCTCAGAATGAAGCCTTTAACAACGTCATGCCCGTCATCCTCGTACGATTTTTCTAGTTACAATGCTTATGATGATTATTATTACACAATGTAATGTGTCCACTATAAGACAATAAGGATTCGGTATGTTATCCGCTCTACCTTGTGGCCGCTTTTTCCATTGAAGTAACGATCATGTGAAGAAACTTTTTGTTCATTATCCTAATAGTATAATACGTGATGACTGCACCCAGCTTTGACATGATCATTTCGAAGAGCGGCAAAAGGTGTATCAAATCGTTATCTACGAATCAATTTACCATCTTCAAATGCGCATCTGAGTTAGTGAGACACGGCTCCTAGACAACTCACTCCGTGATTTTATGGCCTCCTACTTATTCCCTTCTAAGCCCTTCAAATAATTAAAAATAGTACTTTTACTCACCCCAATCATTTGTGCGATTGTCGCGAACGAAAAGCCCCGTTCCCGTAACTCCTTTGCCCTTTGAGGAAGTGCTACCGGGTTAGCCTTTGCCTTCCACTCATCTACCTGACTATACCTCTCCACCGTTCGGGGCGACAAATCCAATAATTTCGCTATTTCCGAAAATGTCAGCCCCTTTACATGATAATTAAAAGCCCTTTCCCGGATTGTGTGTGTTTTCTTAGCCATATTCTGCGTAATTTTTGGTAGTCTGATTACTGGTTAAACTTAAATCTCACTTAATTATAATTGCCCCTGCGTACCATGCTTTTGCACGACTGCGTATTTCTTAGATGCTTTTTGTATCAGAAAATCGATACCCCTAGTACCAGAAAGATCGGTTGCACATGCTATTCTCTGGCTTTTTTCGGCCTAAATCATCCCATTTCCGGCTGATTTGGGTCTTTCCAACCTCAAAATTCCCGGCGAATGATGAGGTAAGCGTACTTTTTGTACCACTTTTGGAAAGGCCTTACCTATGTACTGAAAAACTGACACTAAACTTTAATTTTTTGCCCTATTTTCGGGCTAACTTTCAATCTGCAAGTCCGTTGCACGATTTTAAACGGCGTTTAAATGCTGTTTAATGGAGTAACCTCGTTAAAGTCAACCAATTTTTGTAAGTATTCCCGTGCCTCGCTGTAAACCAGAAGCTTAAATTTTTTTCCATCTGCGATCCGTGGGATACTTTCTACTGATACAACCATATCTAGCCACTCCCGGCACGGATTGATTTCCGACGAATGCAATATGTCAGAATAGAGCACCCCATTGAACATGTAATTAATTATTAGAAATCGATTTGCCTCTTTTGCTTTCATTACGACTCGTTTTTTATTCCTACGATTGTTACTTTCTGAATTCCGACATTTTTTTGCCGCTAGTCCTTTATACTTCTTCGAACAAAACCTGCTACCGCGCTTTTGCTCCGATATGTCTTTTCCACAGCACCGGCATGTTTTTGAGGTTTCAGTTTCCGACAAATTTTTATCTATCTCCCTTTGTTCCTTCTCTTGACTAGGGACTATTGCACTATCGCATTCAAGTTGTGCAATAGTCCATCCTTCGGTTGCTTCATTGGTTTTCTCGCAGTCCGATAATTGGTGCAATAGTCTCTCCCTTTCAGCTTCCTCGAACAACGCAGTCCAAGTATCCGTCAATAGAGTTTGTAGCATCCCGGCATAGTTGAAAGCCTTACACTTCTCTAAGAGGACTGGCAACCGGTGCCGCATCTTGTACCGCTTTCGCTTGTCAAATCGTCGCCACTTATCCCGGTCACGTAGTAAGCCGTAAAGTGCGTGGTCGGAATCTGACAAAAGGGAAACATCAGCGTCAATGTCCACAAAGATCATTTTGTCGAGTACCGTCGCCATCAAATTCAGCAAGGGAGACACTTTTTCCCGCACAGTTAGATCAGCCAATGTCTTTATATTACAACTCCTTAACCACCTCATCCGATTGGTCGCTACCTCAAACCGTAGCAGGTTGCTGACCTCTTGAAACTTTTGCACAGGAACATCCGTAGCGGCCTGCAATGCCTTATCATAGAGTTTTATATCGAAGTCGAATGAGGGGCACAGTCTGCCTAAGAGGGGCTTACGGGCATTGATCACTTCAAAGGTTTTATCCGAGTATGAGATCAGAGAGGTAAGTATTTTTTTCACCTCAAACGGCACATTTACATTAACCCCAATTTCCATATTCTCAATGAGCGTACTAGCCGGGCACACCGCAAAACGTGTTTCCAAGTCATGAACTACGTCAACCAAATCGTTAAAAGTGAACTGATTGCAGTTATGATTACCGTTGTTAAAATACTTGTGAAGCGATCCCCGAATAGTCATTCCGGTAGTTCCGTCAGGATAAGGCTTTATTTCAAATCGCAGGCCTTTGTACAAGGCCTTTCTTACTTCATTTATCGGTTTACCTGTTTTGGAATTAACCTTAACAGCAAACCGTCCGGCCAAATCTTCGCAGTTAAGCCACAAAGAAGGGTCTACGCCGAAAACCCGCAGGTTAACGCCATCAATTGCCATGATACTAGTGATTTATGATTTTAAATGTGTGTACTTATGCCCTAAATAACTTACCTCAATTCGTCGTACTACCTGATTACGAGCAGCTGACGATCTGATAATGAGGATATTATTAATACATATGACGTAGACGGAACGGCTCTACCTTAGCCAGTTCCAGCTTTCTCCGATTACTTGGCTTGACTATCTTTTGCCTTTTAACAATTCCAGAATTATCTAACTCCAAGCCGTATACGTCCGCAATTAGCTTACCGGCACGAATCAAGCAATCAATCAACTCTTCAAAGTGCGGAAACGGGCTTTTCCGGGGAATACTAAGGAGAGTCCATGCTTGCAACACTGAACTATCGGCTGCCTTTATCCAAGCACGATTGGCAGTCCCACAAAGTGAGTTAGGTACACCAAGCGGATAGGCTCCTAATGCCTTGCGAAATCCACGTTCAAACGTATAAAACCCTTTGATTTCTTCCTTTTTCAATATGCTTATTGCCAAATCGGCGTAGGCTATTGACTCCCAGAAACATGCTATCTTTTCTTCTATTATACAGGGTATCGCTCCAGCCCCTTTTAATCCCTCATTCATAGCTCAAATTGGTTTTTTACTGAACAAATACTATCCAAAGCACTCTCTAAAAGATCACTGATTTTCTCAACATCAGCCGCCCTTAATTCCCCTTGCCATAGAACAGCTAAGGAAGCCGATACCAGCGAATCCGCGCAATGAATCAAGGTCTTTGTATTATTTGGAAAGAGGTAAACGCCGAATGGATAAGCGTCCAAGGTATTCACCAACAACGCAAATGAATAGGGACATTTGTCCTTTCGATTTAAATCGGCCTCAAATTCGGGCAATAGATCGAGGGCGGCCATAACAAACGACTTTTTACGTTCAATCACGACAAGGATTAGGTTTATACTCATTTTAAAGCACCTCCTTTCTTAGTGGCTTGCGCTGCCTGCAAAACTTCTGACTCAATATACCTCACTTGGTTTCCTAATCGATGAGGCTTTAAAATGCCCTGCTTAGACCAAGCCCAAACGGTAGGAAGTGATATTTTTAGAAACTTTCCCACTTCCTCACGCGTCAAAAATACCGTTTGGTCGGGTGGGTTAACTCTTGCCCCTAATTCATCCAGTCGCTTATTTACGCTACTGAATAGCTCCAATAACGTTTGAGCTGTTAATCCTTCTACTTGCAAAATTTGTGTTTTTGTAATCACTGTTTACTGTGTTTTAATTATTTAATGGTTCAAAGGAACCACCAAAACGACAGTGAAATCAAGCATAGAATAGCATAGAATTTGGAAATTTTATTCTATTGCCCATCACAAATTACTGCAAGTCAGCTAGTTAAAAAAATGAGGTCTCATGCCGACCCACAGACAATAAACATATCATGAAAGGTCTGATCTTTCAGGTATAACGAATTTTGCCTTATTGGAATCAACAAGTTTGTTTGTATCACTACCAAAGTCATTTATTGCCTGATAAACGACCCCTTTGCCAAAGTCCCCATCAAAACAATTTAAGATAGCTCTTTCAAAACTCGCCATATTTGGCTTTCCATTTTTTCGTTGAGGTACTTTTATAAACCCTTTTTTTGCCAGTTCGCTGATAATAAAACCCAATTGAGAAGGTGTACCCAACCAATCCAACTTAAGTTTATCAGAGTCTAAATCAGCAAGTTCCGAAAATTGAGCTTTTTCGTCATGAAGGTAGTTGACTAAGTCCCACATCGATAAATCATGAGCAAGGTTATCGATAATCTCTAATCTCCCGTAGGGGTTTTCAGGATTATACGATATCGGGCCAAAAGCATTTTTTATGTAATAAGCCTGATAATGATATGCTGGGACTCTTGTTAGCCAATCCTCAATCATGTCCAACACGTTGTATGCGAGATCGCTAGAATTCATGTATGACCTTACCTTGTCTTTAAAATCGTCCTCTCGAATGGTCTCTATGATTGATATCTCGTTAACATCAGGAAGAAAAGGCTCAACCCCCACAAAGTTGCCCGCAAAACGCGCTGTATTACCTGAAAACTTAACAAGCTTATCAAAGTACCTTCCAACATTTACTAATGAATTCATTTTTTGGTAATAATTAAAATTGGTCAAAAGTGAAGGCCAATCACATAGCCTCTCGGAACACCCCTCTGTCAAATTGCTTTTTCATCAAAATTGCATGCTCTTCTTGTGTCACTTTAATGTATTTGTTGAAAGATTTTTCGGTTGCGTGCCCCGTTACCGCCATTATTGTTTTTGCTGGTATCCCTCTCAAATACATATTGGTAGCAAAAGACCGCCGTGCAGTGTGCGTCTTAACAAGTTGCCATTTTGGAACGGTCTTGGTAATACGCTTGCCTCCCTTTGTGATCGAAATGCTTTCCAATGTTTCCCATTTTGCAAGCTCGCAGACCTCCTTTATGTAATCATTCATTTTTTGGTTAGAGATCGCACAAGGTAAATTGCCGTCATACTTCTTAAACATTTGTTCGACAATGGGGAAGCAAGGAATAACAACCTTCCCTAACGTCTTATTTTGCTCTATTCGAATGAAACCATTTTTTATTTGGCTTGATTTCAAAGTGGTTAGGTCAGAAAATCTCAGGCCGGTATAACATCCAACCAAAAACAAGTCCCTCACTTGCTCCAACCTTTTGTTGTCGGACAAGTCAATTTCTGCTATTTGTTTTAGTTCCTTTTCAGAGAGGTAAATAGAATCTGACTCCTCATTAGTCACCTTAAATTTAAGGCTCTGATGTGCTTTATTGTCACTTTTGCCATAAGTCACCGCATCATTCAACCAGACTTTTAAGGTTTGAATGTATTTCCCAATGTTATTTACTGAAAATTCCTTTTGCTCTAAATATTGCTTGAAGTCGGTATAAAAGACAATATCAATGGTGTTAAAATCAACAACCCTGTCGTAGCCACTTGCAAATTCTTTCAGGACTGAAAAGACCGTGTTATACTTTTGAATCGTCCTATGGGTAATCTTGGTGCCCTTTGAGTTCGTGCGTTCAGGCGATTTATCAATAAAGTCCTGAATAAACCTATAAAGCTTAGGAACGGTATCTGTTTCGATCTCCTTCGGGTTTTTCCAATTGTCTATTGCGTGTTTAACAGCCTCCTTCGTGACTGCCACCCTCTCGGACTTCATCTCATTCAAGAGCCTGGAAACCTCTTGCTCCATATCAGATAGGTATCTGTTCACCTGATCTTTATTAGACGCTAACAACACGTTTTTAACCCGCTGCCGTCCCTGACTTACAAGTTTGCCTGCCTTGTCGTACTTAGCACCGTCCCAATGCTCTGGAAGAACCTTAAAACCGGTTGATACTTTTATTCTGTCGTTGTTGAATCTTATAATGCCATAGATCGGGGTTTCTGCCTTTGCCTTCGGATCGTGCAGGATGTAAGTGATTTGAGAGGTAGTTTTCCTTGCCATAGTTTAAGAATTTGAACACGGTCAAAAGTACTTATTCTATTTACTCCGCCCAACGGATTGGACGGAATATTGGACGGAATTATTTAATTTACTTTAATTCTCTCATATTTGATTTAATATATCGCAAGGCTAAAAAGTCTGATATCTGACTAAATAAGGGCTTTTTTAACAGTTTTAGGGCTCCATACCAAAAAGCAATATTTAAACATATTGAGTCCAGCTCCCGCTACATTGAAGAAGGTCACTATCGAAAGATGGTGGCCTTTTTGCGTTTTGGACCAATTGAGGATCAGTCCGAAAAGTTGGGGGGAAGGAAAATAATTGTTTGTTTTGCGATGAATCAATTTAAAGAGCATTGCAAGAGTCTTACCAAGCCCTAGTCCGTTTCCTGTTGCCCGAGGGCATCCTCGATTATTTCGAGCTTTCCAAAATAGTTGAAGGCCTCACTGGCCTGAATATCTATCTGGAAGAAAAGAATCTTCCTCCTGCCGAATACAAGGATCAAAAATTAGAGTCCAAAGGCTTTTTACCCGAGATATACATTCAGGATTTTCCGATTCGTAACCAACGTGTCACACTCTGTATCAAGCGCCGCCGGTGGGAAGTCAAGGACACCGGCGACATTGTTAGCAGGGATTGGAATGTAGTGCAACAGGGAACTCGGATGACCAAGGAGTTCGCTGATTTTTTAAAAACAATGTATTGATAATAATCCCGTCAGTTGTTCACAGCTAGGCAAATACTTTCATCTCGACGGCAAACAGCTTCAACAGCAATACAAGGACCACATCAGTGATTACAAAGACTGGGGTCAGCGCGAGCATGCTGCTGAATGGCTTTTGTATCCAGAAAACACCGGTCCATATTTAAGTATTGACGAAACTTCACTATCCAATGGCGAACTTTACACGATTGTAACTAATAAGGCTGCAAAAGGTAGAAAAGGCTCTTTGCTGGCAATGATAAAGGGTACGCAAGCAGCATCAGTGATTGAGGTTTTGCGAAAAATTCCCAAGCGTATTCGCAGCAAAGTGCGGGAAGTAACACTGGATATGGCTGCCAATATGGGAATGATAGTCAGTCGGTGTTTCTCCAAAGCAGCAAAGGTTATAGACCGGTTTCACGTTCAAAAACTTGCTTATGATGCTGTCCAGGAAATCAGGATCAAACATCGTTGGCAAGCTCTGGATCAAGAGAATCAGGCTATTGAAGCTGCAAAGCAGGCAGGTGTGCCATACGAACCTGAAATTCTTGCAAACGGTGATACAATCAAGCAGCTATTGGTCAGAAGCCGTTATTTGTTATTTAAGCACTGCGACAAATGGACTGCTTCGCAAATCCAGCGTTCCAGATTGCTCTTTGAGCGTTATCCGCTCATAAACCAAGCCTACAAGCTGGCGACAGGATTAGGGACAATTTTTAGGACTTGTAAATCAAAAGAACATGCCTTCAAAAAGCTTGCGCTCTGGTACAATCAAGTGGAAGATTGCGGCCTTGATTCTTTCAAAACCGTTGCCAAATCTATTCAAACCCACTATCTGGACATTCTGAACTTCTTCAATAACAGAAGCACGAATGCTTCGGCTGAGTCCTTCAATGCGAAGATCAAGGCTTTTAGGTCGTCATCCAGAGGAGTGAGAGATATTCCATTTTTCCTATTCAGGCTTACCAAACTCTATGCTTAATATTCCCCAAGAATTCAGCTTGATCCCCAATTGATGCTCTTGCGATCGAGCGCGATTACGATCATAACCCAAAGGTCGCTGGTGCGAGCGGCGGGCGATCCCGGACAGCTCCCGCTACATTGAAGAAGTCACTATCGAAAGACAGTGGCCTTTTTGCCTTTTAGACCAATTAAAGTATTGTTAGCAACAATTACTCCCCTCTTTCCCATTGCGCTCCGAATTACATTAATCGGCATTGTCTCATCTTGCGACCGTTTTACAATGAAATTACGCATATGACTACCACAAGCTCACATTTTTCGGGATTTGAACATGGTGCTGCTCAATACTTAAATTTCTACAAACGCAAAAAACCTTCACACTTGTCCTCTCCGAGGGCCGCATCGTTCATTGTAGAATGGAAGATGATATACATTTCCGCAACTGGCTTGTAAACAATCACCTTGAAGACATCCGGGAATCGTTTTATAAAAACTACTCAGCAATGGTCCTTCCAACCGCGTAGCATTCCATCTTTCATTCAAAAATTCCATACATTTTTAAAAAAAGAATCTGGATTAGCCGTCTAATTTTAAAATCAACCGTTTAGTCAACCGGGTACGGGATCAGGTGTGCTTTGAGGGACAAAACTGCTATCATTAGAAATAAATGTTTTAAGTTTGAATATCATCCTGACGTCAGAATAGAAACATTTACTCATGATCCATTTGTCCTGGTTTGAAAATCCTGGCAACAAACAGAAGTTGCTAGTATTGGCTTTTGTAGTTCTTTTGTTGCCGTTTATTGGCGTCTCATTTTTTACTTTCCCAACTACCGACGACTACTGTCACACCCTCGCTGTCAAAGATTTGGGGTATTGGGGCTACCAGCAACATTATTGGAAAACCTGGTCTGGTCGCTACATTGGCACATTGATATCCTCCACTCAGCCGCTGGCGTATGATTCCTACCTGGGCTATAAAATTGCCCCAATCGTGTTGCTTTTAGTATACGTTCATGCTTTTTTCTGCTTTGTAAAAGCACTTACATTAAACAAATTTCCTGCCTGGCAAACCGGGCTTTTTGCGTTTCTGCTGCTTTTTGTAATGCTTGCCGAAATGCCTGCCATTTCAGGTTATTTTTATTGGTATACCGGCTATTACTACACCGTTGCAGACATTGGCACGCTCTATCTTTTTGCTTATTTATTCCGGCACTATCCCGCGCTTACCAGTACAAATGTAACATTGCTATGCCTGGGACTCATTTTATTGATCGGAATGAATGAGTATACACTGGTTTGGCTGGTGATACTTTCTGGTTCTCTTTTCTTTTTTCGCAGTATGAGCAAGAGGAAGTTGCAATGGAAGGAATTGCTTTTTAGTATTATTTCGCTGGCATTCGGAGTATTGTCAGTGACGGCTCCGGGTAATGCTGCCAGGGCCGAATCGGGCTTGTACCCTACTCCATTGAAATACAATCTTATCTTTTCACTAAAAAATAGTCTGGTCTGGGGCATTCATAATTTTTCAAAAATGGCCCCAACATTGTGTGTGCTGACATTGGTACTGATCCCCCTGGCGGCTCAGCTTTACAATTCCAGACAAAAAGGAGAGTTCAAATTTTTATCAGTTCACCCGGCTCTTTCGCTACTTATTTTTGCCGGATGCCTCTATCTGAGCTACTTCCCCTCTTACTGGTCCATTGCCGAGCCCCCTAATCTTCGCGGGCAGTGTGTGATCAATTTCTGGACATTGATCGGCTGGACTTTCAATGTTTTTGTACTGACATTCAGGGCTATGGAGAAGGGCAAAGTGAAAATTGCAACAAGCCTCGGTGTACTGGGATGGGCTGTGGGATTATACTTTCTGACCATTTATACCAGTAATTTCAATTACCGCTCAGCCTGGTCTGATTTGCTTACGGGTCGTGCCTACCGCTACAATCAGGAAATGATAGCCAGAACAGCGCTGGTTCTCAATACAAAGGAACCGCAGGTATATGTGCCTAAGTTGAAAAATATGCCGTACACAATACTGTCTGTTACTGACCTTTGGGACCCTGCCTGGGCTTCTGTGGAGGTGAACAATGGGTGTGCGGAATGGTATTTCAAGAAAAAGTTTTTCTATAAATGACAGCTGTCTGAGATATATTTTTTAAAATTCCAGTTAAACATTGACATAATTTAAATTTTTGTCTACCTTTGCAAGCCAAAATTACGGGTAGAAGAGATTTATATCGCAATAATTTGATACTGAGATGAAACGTACCTTTCAACCATCGAATCGCAAGAGGAGAAATAAGCACGGTTTCCGTGAAAGAATGTCCACGGCAAACGGGCGTAAAGTAGTTGCCGGTCGTCGTAAAAAAGGCCGTTGGAAACTAACGGTTTCAGACGAAAAACGTCATAAGCAATAATCAGTGTTTGAAAGTTTGAGTAGGGGACGCCTAGTCTTTTCATAGTCTGACAAGTTCGATAATTCTCAAACTTGTCAGACACTTTTTTCTACAAGAACTTGAAACAAACATTTGGTAAAAAGGAACGTTTGTGTAGCCCCCGACTTATCGGAAGGCTTTTTCAGAGAGGTAGTGCGGAGATTCATACGTTCTACCTTTTTCCTTTTAGAGTGCTGTATATCTACGACATACAGTCACCTCCCCCACTTCCGCAGGTGCTATTTTCCATTTCCAAGAAGCAGTTCAAACGAGCCGTTGACCGGAATCTGGTACGTCGCCGTTGTCGGGAATCCTACCGGCTCAATAAAGCATCCCTGCTTGCATTACCCACGGAATCAAGACCTTCATACATTGCTTTTTTGTATCTTGCAAAAGAAATAACATCTTACGACGTTATTGAAACGGCTATGAAACAATCGCTCAAAAGACTTGAAAGATTGCCTGCGGCCCATCCGAAAAATCAATCTAATTCCTGAACATAGATGAAAAAGTATCTTCGCTCGATCTGGTTGACCATACCAGTTATTGCAGGTCTTGCATTTGTTTCTTTCCGGCAGGACGACCGCCTCTTCGAAATTGCCCGTAACCTCGATATATACGCCACACTGTTCAAGGAATTGAATGCTTATTATGTCGACGAAATCAATCCTAATCAACTGATTAAGACGAGTATCGATAACATGCTGCGGTCACTTGATCCTTACACCGTTTACTATGCGGAGGATGATATTGAGGATTATATGACTATGACTACCGGCAAATACAATGGTATCGGTGCGATGGTCAACTCAGCGGACGGGAAGCATACGGTGATGATGGTGTATGAAGATACGCCAGCTCAGAAAGCGGGATTACAGCTTGGCGATGAAATCACAAAGATTAATGGAATAGATCTTTCGACGAGAGAGGATTTTGATACCGGAAAATTATTAAAAGGCCAGACCCAAACCAGCGTTACCCTGACTGTAAAACGTTACGGAATCACGAAACCACTCGAAATTTCGCTTAACCGGGACATCGTAAAAGTGACCAATGTTCCTTACTACGGCATGATCAGTGAAGATGTGGGGTACATTGATTTGAAAGATTTTACCGCAACAGCATCCCGTGAAGTTCGCAATGCATTTCAGGAGCTAAAAGGAAAAGGCATGAAATACGTGGTACTCGATCTTCGAGATAATCCGGGTGGACTGCTGAACATGGCCATTGAAATATCAAATATATTTATTCCAAAAGGTCAGGAAATTGTTTCTACCAAAGGCAAAGTGAGCGAGTGGAATAAAACTTACACAGCCTACAATCCTGCATTGGATACTGAAATTCCCGTTGTAGTGCTTACCAACAATCGCAGTGCTTCTGCTGCTGAGATCGTTTCGGGAGTTATTCAGGACTATGACCGCGGCGTGCTGATTGGTCAGCGTACTTACGGAAAAGGTCTTGTGCAAACTACCCGCGATCTTTCATTCAACACCAAAATGAAGATCACAACGGCTAAATACTACATTCCCAGCGGCCGGTGTATTCAGGCGATTGATTACAGCCACCGTAATGATGACGGCAGCGTAGGTAAAATTGCTGATTCATTAATGACCGAATTCAAAACCAGTAATGGACGCTCAGTATTTGATGGAGGCGGTATTTTACCTGATATCCTGACTGAAAAAGAGACCTATTCACCATTAGCTACGTCTTTGGGCCGCAACCGTCTGTTCTTCGACTATGCGGTGAAATATCATTTTGAGCACCCTACCATTAAGCCCGCAAAGGAGTTTCATTTGACTGACGCTGAATATGCTGCATTCGTGAAATGGCTTGGTGATAAAGAGTACGACTACACCACGCAAGTTGAAAGGGACCTTAATAATCTGGAAGCTTCTGCTAAAAAAGAGAAATCGCTGGAAGTGATTGAAGATCAACTGAAAGCATTAAAATCGAAGCTTACGCATAGCAAGGACAACGATTTGCAGATTTTCAAACCGGAAATTAAACAAGTAGTGGAAGAGGAAATTATCAAACACTACTACCTTGAAAAAGGTATGCGAGAGGCATCCTTCAATGAAGATGCGGAGGTTAAAGCTGCTCTCGCACTCTTTAAAGACTCTGCCCGCTACAACGAAATCCTGAAAAAGAAATAATACATTCCGCCCGTCACTAACCTGGCGGGCTTCGCTTTTATGCTCTTATTAAGTATTGATACTTCGATCCGCGGATGCTCTGTGGCGCTTCACGGAGATACCGGATTACTCGCATCCTACGATCTTTATACCGACAAATCATCGTCCGCGATGCTGACAACACTTATAAAAAATGTTGTCCAGAACGCCAGTTACAGCTTATCCGACCTGGACGCGATCTCGATTGCGAAAGGCCCGGGCTCGTATACAGGTCTGCGGGTAGGCGTATCCACGGCCAAAGGTCTTTGCTATGCATTGGAAAAACCATTGATCGCCATTAATACGCTGGAAGCAATGTCATTACAGCTCTCTCCCTTCTTTCGGGGGCATTTGCTCTGCCCAATGATTGACGCGCGGAGAATGGAAGTGTACACGGCTGTATTTAATGATCAGAATCAATTTGTGGAGCCAACACGAGCGGTTATTATGGATGCTGATTCTTTCCGGGATTTATTGAAAGAACATAAAGTCGTTTTTTTCGGAGACGGAGCAGCTAAATGTAAGCCATTACTTTACGATCATCCCAATGCTGTATTTCCAGAACAGGAAGTCCGGCCGTCGGCCAAAACAATAGGAAGCCTGGCGGTTAATGCATTTGAAAATGCTCAATTTGAAGATGTGGCTACATTTGAACCCTATTATTTAAAGGATTTCATGTCTCCTGCTCTCAAAAAGATGAAAGTAAATATTTAAGAAACATGATTTTCAGGCTGCGGACAAACAATCTCTTCCATTTTGGTGTTAACAATTTGAAAAACAAAAGTTAAAGATGGAAACAGAGGAAATTGTAAACCGGGTTGCAGGCAGTGGCATTATCTCATTGGATCTGGAAGAATTATATCACCCCGGCGAGCGCATACTTTACGATATCAAAGACAATCTCTGGCAAGGTATGATCCTCCGGGAAAAGGATTTCCGGGAATTTCTTAAAGGGCATGATTGGGCCCAATATCAGGGAAAAAACATTGCCATTATCTGCTCCGAAGACGCCATAGTTCCTACCTGGGCCTATATGTTGATTGCGGTTCAGCTTGAACCATTTGCTAATACGATTGTTTTCGGAGATTTGAATGCATTGGAAGACAAGCTCTTCGCAAACGCAATTCACCAAATTGATCCAGAGGAATACCGCGGAAAAAGAGTGGTGGTAAAGGGCTGCAGCAAAGTCGATGTGCCTGTATCTGCGTATGTAGAGATCAGCAGGATATTAAAGCCTGTGGTGCAAAGCCTGATGTTCGGCGAACCTTGCAGTACTGTTCCTCTTTATAAAAAACCTAAATCTTCCGTCGCTTCCTCAGCCGACTGATCCGAATCTTCTTTCAACAATTTGAATGTCATGCGGTGATACGGGCATGGTCCGTGCAGGCCTATGGCTTTGCGGTGGTGGATCGTGGGATAACCTACATTATGCTCCCAACCGTAATGCGGAAAATGTACTGACAGGTTGGACATCAATTCATCACGGTAATTCTTGGCCAGTACAGACGCCGCCGCAATGGAAAGATAATGTGCGTCGCCTTTGATGATGCAGGTATGCGGGATCATCGGGTATGGTGTAAACCGGTTTCCATCTACTAGTAAGTGTTCCGGCTTCGTCCTCAGCTTGTCAACCGCACGGTGCATGGCCAGGAAGCTGGCTTTCAGTATATTAATCTTGTCAATTTCAATGTTATCCACCTCGGCAACTGCCCAGGAAATTGACTCGCGGATTATTTCCTTTTCCAGGTCAAGTCGCTGAACTTTGGTGAGTTGCTTGGAATCATTGAGAAAAGAATGCTTGTAATCTCTTGGTAAAATAACGGCGGCGGCTACAACCGGTCCGGCCAGGCACCCTCTTCCAACCTCATCCAGGCCAGCTTCAACTACATCGATATTGTAATACGCTTTCAGCATTAATCTTCCAGAATGTTCGCCATAAAAGTACTTTTTGTCCCGATCGCCAGCAGCAGGAACAACACTGCCCAGTAAAGATATATTCTGTAAAAGTCGCTCACATCCCGTGACAAAACGTCTCGCGACTTAACTTTTTCCAGCTGGTCTATTTGTTTAAACACCGTTTCAAGAGCGGTATTATCCGTAGCACGAAAATACTTTCCATTGCCCATACCTGCAATATTTTGCAGCTCCCCTTCATCCACCAATGCACCAGCAACGCTAGTGCTATCTGTCCTTGCACCTTTCTTGGCACGGCCCACGGAGATAGTATATACTTTTACGCCAAATGCATTGGCGAGTTGAGCCGAAGTTGTCGGTCCCAGGTTACCCGAGGTGTTGTCCCCGTCGCTGATCAGAATCGCGACTTTGCTCTCTCCCCGAGTTTCTCGCATGCGGTTCACAGCCACGGCCAGTGCACTACCTATTGCAGTTCCGGCAGTGGGGATCATTGCAGGGTTTATTTCATCTAAAAATCCGTAAAGCAGCTCGTAATCCGTAGTAAGCGGGCAAAGGGATACGGCTTCTCCTGCAAAAATGATTAGCCCTATTCTGTCCTGCAAACGTCCTTTAATGAATCGTCTTGCTACCTTTTTCGCAGCTTCCAGCCGATTGGGACTCAGATCTTTCTCCATCATGGAATCCGAAATATCCAACAAAAGCATAATGTCAATCCCCTCCGAATACTGGTCCCTGCGCTCGGAAATCACCTGAGGCCGGGCCAGGGAAACCAGAATGAGGCAAATAGCTGATCCTACAAAAACGGGCTGCACGAAGCGCAAAAGGGTAAGCCAGCTCCGGAAGCCGCTCACCGATGTATATGTAATGGTGAGCCGCTGCTTATGATTTCGGTGAAAAGCATTACGCAGCCAAAACAAAATCGGAATAAACGGAATCAGGTATAAAAAATAAGGGTACACCCATTCGTATGAGCGCAAAGCCTCATAGCCAAACCATTTGAGTGAAAACCATGGATCTGTCATAGCAAATTATCAGGTCAGCTGGGTATCGAGGATGAATCTCCTTTTGGCACGGTAAAGCCGCGTAGCGCCGGTTTTCAGTACTTCCAGATATACATCCATATTTTGGGATTTTCCCTGTCCGTAAACTATGCCATCCATATTTTTCAATGCATCGGCCAGATCGTCATCGGGCATATTGTCCATAATTTCTCGTGTGGTATAGGTTGCAAATGGTTTTTTTTCCAATCGTTCCAAATAATTTTTCCAGACGATGATTGCCTTTTCTGCGTCCTTAATGTTATTTTTTTCCCGGGCATTACGCATCAGCCTGTTGAACGACCGTAAATATTCAAGGTGTCGGCGCTGCAACTTTACAAGCTGCCATTGCTTATAGATATCCTGTCCAAATACCCAATAGATACTTCCTACTACACCAATAATCAATGCTATCGACCCGATCAGCATCGAGAAATTGAATTCCCTGCTCAACGGCAACAGCTCCGTCTCAGCTTGCAAAGTCGTCTTTTGCCCTGAATTCAAAATATTGCTTTTGATCAAAAAGACAGAATCCGGTGCGGTAAATACAGCTGTACAATCCTTTTTTTGAAAAACATAAACCGGCATACGAAGCGACTGTATTTGAGAAACATCAAAGGATACAAGCTGGTAAACTGCACTATCCAGCGTTCCCCTGCCGTCGGTTACCGAAGAGAAACTCTTTTGGGATATTATTTCAAATGGTGAAAAATTGTAAGAAGAATCGGGAAAGAAAACCTCCACTTCGGGCTTATGGCGTGCAATGAGTGAAAAATAGACCGGTTTTCCCACTTCTACGCTATCGGAAAGGAAGATGCCCACAGGCTTGATCCGCTGGCCAGACGCGGTAAAAATGCCCAACGTAAAAAAGCAGATCAGGCATCCCGAAAAACAACGAAAAGCTATTTTATCCATTTCACGACTGGGCAGTACTTTTGGTATAACGCCTTACCTTAAACAAATGGATAAGTGCAGGAACATAGTCTTCCTGCGTATTGATCGAAATGTAATCAGCCCGGTTTTGATGGCAGAGCCTCTGCAATTCTGTGCTTCTTACGCCAAAGCGGTTTGCCATTTCTTCCCGGTATTTCTTTGAAGATGTATTTACCCAAACCGTACTTTGCTTTTCGGCATCATACAAAGGAATGATGCCCAGTCCCGGCAAATTCACCTCCCGCGAGTCGTACAAATGAATAACAATGAGGTCATGCTTTCTTGCCAGGGCTTTCAGGTTATGCTGGTAATCGCTATCGATAAAATCCGAGATCAGAAAAATAAGGCTGCGCCGTTTCAGTACATTCAATGTGATCAGGATCGCTTCGGCAATGTTGGTTTTGGTAGACTCGGGGATTAATTTATATAACTCCGAAATAACGCCGTACCCGTGTTTCATCCCGTCCGAAGGTCTGATATAACGCTCATTCCGATCAGAAAAACACAGCAAGCCTACCCTCGTAGCCTCCTGAATGGCTGATAATGTCAGAACCCCGCAAATTTCTTTGGCAATGTCAATTTTGAGCTTGTTGACTTCCCCTACCTGCTGGGAAGCGCTCACATCGAGCATGAAAAACGCTGTTTGCTCCTTGTCTTCCTTGAAAATCTTAACGAACGTGCCGTGTCCTTTGGCAGAAGTATTCCAGTCTATCGCCCTGACATCGTCCCCATACTGGTAAAGCCGGAGATCGTCAAATTCAAGGCCCGAGCCTTTGAAGACCGAATGAAAATTGCCGTGACGTTCGCTGGTCACCGCTTTCCGCATCCGGATTTCATACTTTCTAAGCTTTCCCAAAAACTGTTCAAACATAAGTTTTCCGAAAAAATTACCACCTTTGTTACCAGGTGTACCTTAACAAAGATAGGCATTTTGAGAGTTATGCTGCGTCCGACTATGAATTTCACGAATGGTGTAATCCTTTTTGTATTCTCGTGTTTGCTTTTTTCAAGCTGCATAGACGAGGAGAAAGCGCCGAAAAATACACTGTCAGAAGAGCAAATGGCTGCTATACTAACAGATATCCATTTGGCAGAATCCAGGGTGAACAGGCTTCAATTGCGGTCCCTGGATTCATCGTTAATGATTTTTAACAAACTGAAAAGCGATATCTGGAAAAAACACAAAGTAGACACATTGGCTTACCGGGAGAGCTATTCCTACTACATGACACACCCCCAGACGATGACCCGCATTTATGAAAAAGTGAACAAGAAAATTGAGATTCGGGAGAAAAATAATAATATTAAGCTCTGAAAAGCATATATCCTTCTATATCACACATTTAACTTTCTAACCATCATTTCATTGTGAACAATTGTATTGTAGTTATCCCCACCTACAACGAGATTGAAAATGTTGAAGCCATCATACGAAAAGTATTTAGCTTAAAGCATAAGTTTGACCTTCTGATTATCGACGACGGATCTCCCGACGGCACTGCTGCAGTTGTAAAGGATTTAATGAAAGAATATGAAGGCTGCCTGCATATGGTTGAAAGAAAAGGAAAGCTAGGGCTGGGTACTGCCTATATTCATGGCTTCAAATGGGCCCTCGAAAGAGGTTATGAATATATTTTTGAAATGGATGCAGACTTCTCCCATCCGCCCGAGGATTTGATCCGTCTTTACCACGCCTGCGCTACGGAAGGGCATGATGCTGCGATCGGCTCACGGTACATTACGGGTGTTAATGTCGTTAACTGGCCGATCAACAGGGTTTTGATGTCTTATTTTGCCGGCTATTATGTGAGAATGATCACCGGCATGAAAATCATGGACCCAACCGCCGGTTTTATTTGCTACACAGCAAAAGTGCTGAAAACCATCAACCTGGACAATATCCGGTTCATCGGTTACGCATTCCAGATCGAAATGAAGTTTAACTCATGGAAATTTGGTTTTGACATTGTGGAAGTGCCGATCATTTTCACAGACCGTACCAAGGGTGCTTCGAAAATGTCACGAGGAATATTTAAAGAAGCCATTCTCGGCGTTATTAGCCTGAAAATCAACAGCTACTTCAAACGCTACATTCCTAAACACCCAGTTCAGAAATAGCCAGCCAGCTCATTAGTCCGGTAGAAATTTCGAGCGCACTTTCGTCAATGTCGAAGGTTGGGGTATGTACGCCGGAAATGATCCCTTTCTCTTCGTTGCGGGTTCCGAGACGATAAAAGCAGGAATCTACAACCTGTGAGTAGAACGCAAAATCTTCTCCCGCCATCCAGAGATCCAGGTCGATCACATTCTCCGCGCCCATATAACCGGTTGCGGCAGTGCGAACCCGCCGGGTCAATTCTGGATGATTTTTGAGGAATGGATATCCTTTTACTATCTCAAAAACACAGCTTCCGCCCATGGCTTCCGCAATATTTTCGGCCATTTTTTTCATTCTTTTCAAGCCGTCTTCCCGCCATTCTTCGTCCATACAACGCCAGGTTCCCTGAATTGTCACCTCATTGGGAATGACATTGGTAACACCGTCAGCAATGAAGCGGCCAAAAGATAATACCGCAGGATTGGCAGGGTTACGGTTACGGCTGATGATCTGCTGCAAAGCTACAATGATGTGTGAAGCCATCAGTACCGGGTCAACCAGCTGGTGCGGTGCCGCGGCATGGCCACCTTTTCCCTTAACCGTAAGATATAATTCATCCGTACTGGCCATGTACATTCCCTCACGAAAACCGATCTTGCCAACAGGAATATTAGGAGCAACGTGCTGTCCTACCATACTGGCTGGCTTAGGATTTTCCAGAACACCTTCCTTGATCATTAATGAAGCTCCGCCCGGTGCTTTCTCCTCAGCAGGCTGAAAAACCAGTTTAATGGTCCCTTCAAACTCTTCTTTCAGGTTGTTCAAAATACGAGCGGTACCGAGCAATGACGACGTATGCACGTCGTGTCCGCAGGCATGCATGACGCCCGGAACGGTTGATTTGTAAGGTACGTCATTGGCTTCCAAAATAGGTAGCGCGTCCATGTCAGCCCGCAGGCCCACCACTCTTTTTTCAGGATTCCGTCCTTCAATAATCGCTACTACACCCGTTCCGGCAACACCTTCTTCCGGTTGTAACCCAATGGCCGTCAGTTCAGCAGCTACATATTTTGCCGTTTTAAATTCTTCAAATGACAATTCGGGATTACTATGAAGGTGACGGCGATGGGCAATGATATCTGCTGACTGTTCCTTGGCAAGCGTTTTTATTTTTTCCTGAAGCTGAGACATATTGAAACTGAATCTTTACTGACTGATGTTTGGCTTTACAAATCTTTCAAAGGTAAGCATAAAGACAATAACGTTATCCTTTTGCTAAGAAGCCATTAAACATTGAATGTTGTTCCAAAGAAAAAAAGTAATTTTGACCAGTATGAATCAATCAGCAAAGCACAAATGAATCAAAAGGAGTTTTTAGAATCGTTGGTTTGTCCGCTTACAGGAACCGCATTAACAATAGCCGAAGACGGCAAAAGTCTCACCAGTGAAGATGGTACAGTATACGAAGTGGGTGATACGGGGATTGTTAATATGCTTTATCCCAAAGAATTACTCCCCGAAGATGCTCGTGAGCAATATCTTTACGACCAGGCTTTTCTTCGCTATGATAAAGGCGTTTCATGGGTTTTTGAAACTTTAAACCATTCGGACGAAGCTGCAACAAGAAAATTCTTTATTGATCTGATGGAGCTGAAGCCTGGTATGAAAGCACTGGAAGTTGGTGCCGGAACAGGCAAGGATTCTGCTCTGATATTGGATAAAGTAAGACCAGGTGGTACTGCGGTACTTTCCGATCTTTCACCTAATATGCTTAAACTGGCCCAGGAAAAGCTTTCTACTGAAGACATTAACGTACATTACTTCCTGGGCAACGGTTCTTACCTTCCTTTCCCCGACGATACATTTGACGCCGTTTTTCATTTTGGGGGAATCAATACCTTTTCAGAACGCAAAAGAGCCTTTGACGAACTAACGCGCGTGGTGAAACCGGGCGGAAAAGTGGTGGTAGGAGACGAAAGTGTTGCCCCATGGCTGAGAAACACGCCTACTTATGCAACATTATTGAAGGCTAACCCGCTTTTCCGTGCAGAAGTACCTTTGGAAGATGTTCCTGCCAACATTGAAAATTTCAAGCTGCATTATGTATTTGGAAATGCCTTTTACGTAATGGAATACAGAGTTACTGCCAAAGCACCGGAGGTCGACATTGACCTGCCTATTCCGGGAAAAGATTTCGTTGATACCTGGCGCTTACGGGCGGAAAAAGCTGTCGACTAAGTTTTAAGCTTTTGTTCAATCATTAAATAGCAGTAATCCATGTGGGTTAAAAAAGGAGTTATTTATAAACCTGACGGAAGTTTGGCGCATAGCCTCACCCACGCACAGGTTCCATTTGCATATAAACACAAAGATTTTCTTCGCATTTATTTTTCGTCGCGAGATGCCAATACCCAGTCACGTCCTACATTTATTGACGTAGACTACGACGATCCGAAGAAGATCCTTTACATACACGACAAACCTGTCCTGGAACTGGGCGGCCCGGGTGAATATGACGAAACCGGCGCCATGCCTGCCTGGTTTGTAGATCGTCCCAATGGTGATATCTGGCTTTATTATACCGGCTGGAACCGTACCTGGAACTCTTACAGGCTTTCAATGGGGTTATCTGTGAGCCATGATGGCGGATTAACGTTTGAAAAAATGTTCCGCGGCCCTATTATGGACCGGAGCATTGAGAACCCATTGTGGGCCGCGCAGCCCTCGGTACTGATCGACGACGACGGTACCTGGCGGATGTGGTACATTTCCGGCCACAAATGCGAGTACATTCATGGCTACCCCGAGCCTTACTATCGTGCTCAGTCTGCCACTTCCAAAGACGGTATCCATTGGGAGATCAGCGACATTCCTACCCTTGATTTTGATGATTTTCTGCACGCCGTAGGCCGGCCGAGCGTTTTGAAGGAAGATGGTATTTACAAAATGTACTATTCTTACCGCCATTCCCGCGACTATCGTACGGACCGTAACCAAAGCTATCGCCTGGGTTATGCCGAGTCATTGGATGGTACGACCTGGGAACGCAAAGACCATTTGGTAGGAATCGCGAAATCTGAAAATCCGGAAGACTTCGATTATCAGATGATCGATTATGCCAATGTTTACACACATAATGGTAAAAAGTATCTGCTTTACAACGGAAATGGTTTCGGTGCCGCAGGATTTGCTTACGCGGTCTGGGAAGATTAACGTCCTGAAAAAGTCTGATCTAAATCATTCTGTTGACTTTAAAAGAGTGATAAATTTGAAAAAATAAACGTCACAAAAGTGATCAAACAATGAGTACACTTCAGGAACAATTTAACAGAGACGGATATGTCCTTTTGAGAAATCGCCTCGATAAGGATGTGATCAGCAATATATATAAGGACGCCCGAAAAATTTTCGCGTCCCAGATCAAACGTGTTACCGGCAAGTCGGTTGACATTGATGACCGTGATGCATTCGAAAACGCGATGTTCGAATTTTTCGAGAAAGACTTCAATGCATTTGTCAATACAGGAAAAACCGTTCAGCATACATTTTCACTGCACAGGCTGGGTGTTGATCCTGTAATCGAGAACCTTTTGAAAGAGGTTGGTCTTACCAATCCTATCATTGGTGCACGTGCTGCTATGCAGTTCAATAGCCGGTTTTTATCCAAAGACGGCAGTAAGCACTGGAAGCTGGACGCACATCAGGACTGGCGAACCGGTCAGGGCTCTTTGGACAGTACCGTGATATGGTTTCCAATGGTGGATGCTGGTGCCGACATTGGTGCTTTGCAGGTTATTCCGGGCAGCCACAAGATTGGTTTGCAGGAATCGTCTACTTCTGGTTACCAGGGTGGTATCACCTCCTCTTTAAAAGAAGAAGATTTTGTTCAGACTGAATTTCAAGTGGGTGACATTCTGGTTTTCTCAGCATTCCTGATCCACCAGTCCGGCAACAACATTACCCGTAACATTCGCTGGTCGGTGCAGCTTCGTTATAATAATCTTGACGAGCCAACATTCATCGATCGCGGCTACCCGATGGCTTACATTTACAAACCCGAAACTGAACTGGTAACGCCCGACTTCCCTACTGTGGAGCAATTGAAGGAGGTTTTTAGTTAAGATCTGTTTCAAATAGGTCTTATGAAATTTACACAATATTTCCTGTTTACTCGTGAACGTCCCGATCGCCACGACATCAAACTGGAATGGATAGAGCAGGTTTATAATTTTCCTGAAAAACAAGAAATCCAGGCAGATGGGAGAATACGAAGGTGGGCCAAAATCGAGGAGAACCAAAAATATTTGCGTATTGTCTGCTGGACGATGGGGTTACCCTGCACAACGCTTTTTTCGACCGTTCATTTAAATCCGAAAACTAATCATGGATATAAGGTACTTTCAGGATACGGACAATCTTCTATTGGTATTTAATCAAAATACTGTTGCGTCTACCGAGGACTTAAATGAAAATCTGTTAGTTGATCTAGATGCCAACGGAAATCCAGTTTCCATGACAATAGAACATGCGAAAACATTTACAAATGTTCAGGGATTGTCATTTCAACAAATAAGTGCAGACTCGGTAAAAGAATTTATAACTACTTAAAACCGCCCCTGTATCCGGCTGATGAAACTTTCCGTCTGCGTACCAGCATTCAATCACGAAAAATACATTGCACAAATGCTCGATGGCGCATTGATGCAGCAGACTGATTTTCCTTTCGAAATTGTGATCGGTGATGATGCGTCAACCGACAGCACTCCCGATATCATTCGCCAATACATTGCCCGGAATCCAGGAAGGATCCGGGCATTTTTGCATGCTGAAAATCAGGGCCCCAAAGAACCGCGGGAGTTTGCAGGCAGAAACAATGTACTCCAATTACTGAAAGCATGTGAAGGCGAGTATGTCGCCATGTGTGAAGGAGACGACTATTGGACCGATCCATTGAAGCTTCAAAAGCAGGTTGATTTTTTGGACAAAAATCCTGATTTCGCAATTTGCCATCATAATATGCTGGTTACTTACGAAGATGGCTCTCCCGAGCACTTTTTTAACCCACAAGATCAGAAGCTAATTTCCACCATTGAAGACGTTCTGGAAGATAAATGGTTTATGGCTACTGCCAGTTGGGTTTACCGGAACCATTTTTTGACCAATGACTTTGCCGACTGGCACGCGAAAGCGGCCGCAGGCGACTGGGCGGTAATGATACAACTGGCAGCACAGGGAAAGATTGGGTACCTTCCTGAGACCATGGGCGTGTATAGAAAACACAGTGCCGGGCTCAGCAATGTACATTCTCAGACTAACCGGAATTTTTTATTGAACCGGAAGGAAATGTTTGAAAATGTGGATCAATGGTTGGACTATCGCTATCAGGGAACGATCGAAAAGACACTTATTAAATACGAGGGGCAACTTTCGGACCTGGAAAAAATTGGCAGTTCAAATTAATAATCTTTAATTTGTACTGTTTTCAACAACTCACATCTATGAAGCTAAGCGTCGTAATACCAGCCTATAACGAGGAGGAATCTATTACTCACACATTAACATCACTGCACAGTACATTAAATAAATACAATATTCCTCACGAGATCTGCGTAACAAACGACAATTCCAAAGACGGTACGCTCAGGGTTTTGGACGAGCTTTCTCTCGAAATTCCAACATTGGTTTACTACACCAATCCGGGCCCCAATGGTTTTGGCTACGCGGTAAGATATGGTCTCGAACGTTTCAAAGGAGATTGTGTGGCGGTTTTTATGGCCGATATGTCTGATGATCCCGAGGATCTTGCCAAATATTACTTCAAGATGCTGGAAGGCGATTATGACTGCGTTTTCGGCTCCCGCTGGGAAAAAGGAGGAAAAGTGGTTGATTATCCCGCAGTGAAAAAGCTGATCAACCGTGTCGCTAATTTCATCGTACGCATTTTGATGGGTATCAAATACAATGATACTACCAATGCCTTCAAGCTTTACAAAAGAGAGACTATCGAAGGTATTAAACCATTTTTGGCCCCTCACTTTAACCTGACCATTGAGCTTCCGCTCAAAGCAATGGTAAGAGGCTACAATTATGCGGTAGTTCCCAATAGTTGGACAAACCGGAAATATGGCGAATCCAAGCTCAAAATCAAGGAGATGGGAAGCAGGTACTTCTTCATATTAATGTACTGCCTCATTGAAAAGTACTTCTCGCAAGGTGACTTTATGAAGAAAACAGTTGCTCCAAAAAAGGAAGTCAGCAGGTAATCAGCCTATTTGATCCAGTCCTGGATAAAATGCACTTTGTGGGCGATATAGGAAATCCCTAAGCCCCACAGGATTGCGCTGATTGACATCCAAAGGAAAATCGAAGCGCGGGGTACCTTAAACGCAACCGCCAGAATGGGTCCGAATATGGGTGTAAACAATGGTGGCGTGAGAAAAGCGATACCGATAATCCCGAAACGTTTCCAGATATTGACAGCGATACGCGTGGTTCTTGTGAATTTCTTAGCGGGAGATTTGCGGTGTTTTTTAAGCAATGCCTGAATTCCTCCGCCTACATACGTCAAAAGCAGCACGGTAAACATCATACCTACTGCTGAACAAATAGCAGTTTCTACCCAGGTCAATTTAAGGATAACGCCGGCAATCGGTCCTCCGAAAAATTTAAGCGTACTGGCAAGAGCAACAGATAAGTACTTTAACAACGTGGTTTTCATTTATACTTTTACCTGAATCATTTCAGAGGCAAATCGTCTGGCAGCCTCATTGGTGTGAACGTAATCGGAATATGAAGGATTCCCAACATATTCTATTTTAGCAAGGGTTTCAACAATTACGTCCGAAATATCCAGAAATCCTATCTTATCATGGAGGAATGCGTCAACGGCAATTTCGTTGGCCGCATTGACGACACAGGCAGCATTTCCTCCTTTTTCCAACACATTATACGCTATCGCCAAATTCCTGAAAGTATCCAGGTCGGGCTTTTCAAAAGTGAGGCACGGGTAATCGATAAAATTGAAACGGGGAAAGGCGGACTTCAACCGGGCAGGGTAATGCAATGCATACTGGATCGGGAGCTTCATATCAGGCAGCCCCATTTGCGCCTTCATACTCCCGTCTTCAAACTGTACCAGCGAATGGATAATGCTCTGAGGATGTACGATCACATCTATTTGAGAAGCTTCCAGGTCGAAAAGCCACTTGGCTTCGATCACTTCCAGCCCCTTATTCATCAGCGTTGCGGAGTCGATCGTTATTTTCGCCCCCATTGTCCAGTTCGGATGTTTCAGAGCCTGCGCCTTGGTCACGCTGGCCAGAAACGCGCGGACTTTTCCTCTGAATGGACCACCAGAAGCTGTCAGAACAATCTTTTCCAGCGGATTATTTTCTTCCCCTACCAGACATTGAAATATAGCTGAATGCTCGGAGTCGACAGGATAAATGCTAACGTTGTGCTGCTTCGCAAGTCCGGTGATCAGTTCTCCGGCCACAACAAGTGTTTCTTTATTGGCGAGAGCGATATTTTTCCCAGCCCTGATGGCATGAATGGTAGGCAACAGCCCGGCATAACCCACCATGGCCGTCAGTACTATGTCAATGAAGTCCGATTCTACAACGGAAACCAATGCTTCGGCTCCTTGATAAACCTTTATATGTAAAGAAGAAAGGGCCGTTTTTACTTTTTCAAAATGCTTCTCATTGCCTATGACCACTTCCCTGGGACGGAATTTGGCAGCTTGCTCGATCAGCAAATCCGCATTGTCCTGAGCCGTAAGTACCTCTACCGAAAAAATTTCAGGATTCGCATCTATGACTTCCAATGCCTGGGTACCGATAGAACCGGTGGAACCCAAAATGGCTATTCTTTTTTTCATTTTACAATCGCATTAAAAGTCCCGGAATTACGCCCGGTTAATTCTGACAAGCTCATCGGCAATTTTTCGGTCATTGGATAATCTCGGAACTTTATTCTGACCGCCTAGTTTTCCATTCGCGCGCATAAAATCGATGAAAGCGTTCTTACGCAGCGGTACCAGTTCGAGGCGACGTAAAATATTTCCTTTGATCAGATCCTGATAATATATGTTCAACTCCGTGAGGCGTCTGTCAATGTCTTCCACAAATTTTTCCCGGTCATTAGGCATTGTCGCAAATTCAACGAGCCATTCATGATAAGGAAGTCCGCCTTGCTCCGAATTTACCATCGGCGCCACTGTGAATTCCACCACTTCTACTTCCCGATGGCGCTCCATGGCATAGCGCAATGCTTTTTCGATTTCTTCACCGATAACATGTTCGCCAAATGCAGAAATAAAATGCTTGATCCGGCCGGTAACCAATATTTTATATGGCTGCGTGGAAACAAATTTCACAGTATCTCCCAGCGAGTATCCCCACAGACCTGCATTGTTATTGACGATCACAGCATAGTTACGGCCTGTTTCTACTTCACTAATGGATAACCGTTTCGGGTTTTCATCAAAGAAATGCTCAACCGGTATGAATTCGTAAAAAATGCCGGTATCCAGCAACAACAGCAGCCCCTCATCAGTCTGAGAATCCTGATAGGCAAAAAAGCCTTCCGACGCAGGGTACAGTTCGATTGAATCGATCTTTTTCCCGATGGATTCGAAAAGTTTGGCACGATATGGCTCAAAATTCACTCCACCGTAAATGAAGAGAGAAAACTCCGGGAACACATCTTTGATCTTTTTGCCGGTACGCTCGATGATTCGGTCAAAATACATTTGAACCCAGGGAGGGATCCCGGATATCAGCGACATCCGCTGATCTATCGTTTCGTCAATGATCTTATCCAGCTTGGTTTCCCAATCCTCAATGCAATTGGTTTCATAGCTGGGCATCTGATTGGACCGCAGATAGGCTGGCACGTGGTGATTGGAAATACCTGACAAGCGTCCTGTCAGTACCCCGCCGGTTTCTGTCAGTATCGGGCTTCCTGACAAGAAAATGAGCTTGTTGTCCAGGAAAGCCGCTTTTTTCGTCTCAGCGATATACGTCAAAATGGCATTACGCGCCGAGTTGATGTGATTGGAGATAGAATCTTTGGAAATGGGAATGTATTTGGTACCGGAAGTAGTACCCGATGTTTTGGCAAAATACAGCGGTTTGCCTGGCCAGAGCACGTCGCTCTCACCAGTTTTGAGCTTTGCAATGTAATCCTTCAGATCTTCATAGTCGTGAACCGGAATGGCTTCCTTGAAATCTGAATAAGAATGAATATCTTTAAAGAAGTGATCCCTGCCAAACTGCGTATCGGCTGCCGTCTTAACCAGCTCTTTCCGCCATTTTTCCTGAACTTCTGTGCTGCGGCTTATCCAATCCTGCTGTTGTTTTACAATGTATTGAGCCAGTGGCTCACTCAAAATTGCTCTGATTCCCATAGTAAAAACAAAGGTACACAGGTTTTGTAAATTCCATTCTACACCATTGTTTTAGTGCCCGTTTTGGGTCAGAAAACGCGATATGTCGAATTTTTTTAAATGCCTTTGTTTGTGGTTATTTATCTGTAATTTTGCCATCCTGAAATCAAAGTGAGCGAAAATTTTAATAAAATATATGGGATTGTTTGATTTTTTGACTAGCGATATAGCGATAGATCTGGGTACTGCAAATACTCTGATCATCCATAAAGATACAGTAGTTGTTGATGAGCCTTCGATCATTGCCATGGATAAAACCACCGGCAAAGTTTTAGCAATCGGACACACAGCTATGCAAATGCACGAAAAGACAAATGAGAATATCAAAACAATCCGTCCGCTAAAAGACGGGGTTATTGCAGACTTTACTGCCGCGGAAATGATGATCCGCGGGATGATCAAAATGATCGATACAGGAAGCCGGTTCTTTACTCCTTCACATCGAATGGTGGTTTGTATCCCTTCCGGAATTACCGAGGTTGAGAAACGTGCTGTTAAGGATTCTTGTGAGCATGCAGGTGCAAAAGAGGTTTACATGGTACATGAGCCCATCGCGGCTGCCATCGGTATCGGTATTGACATTACCCAGCCTAATGGTGTGATGATTGTCGACATTGGCGGTGGTACTACTGAAATTGCGGTTATTGCATTGTCAGGTATTGTCTGCGAACAGTCGGTACGTATTGCGGGTGATGTTTTCACCAGGGACATTGTCGATTATATGCGTCGTGAGCACAATCTGCTGATCGGGGAACGTTCTGCGGAGCTGATCAAAATGGCCATTGGTTCTGCTTCTCCTGAGCTGGAAATTCCATTGGACGATTACCAGATACGCGGTCGTGACCTTATGACAGGTATTCCAAAGGAGATCCGGGTTACTTACAGTGAAATTGCATACTCTCTCGATAAGTCCATTTCGAAAATTGAAGAGGGTGTCATGAAGGCGCTTGAAATCTCGCCTCCTGAGCTTTCAGCTGATATTTTCAAAAACGGAATTTACCTTACAGGCGGCGGCGCGCTGATCCATGGACTGGACAGACGTATTGCTCAAAAAACCAAATTGCCTGTTCACATTGCCGACGATCCATTAAAAGCGGTCGTAAAAGGTACAGGTGAAGTCCTTAAAAATCTTGAATTATACAAGCCGGTACTGATTTCGTAGTATTGGATCGTTCACAGTTCATCAATCGAAAAATGATTTCTATTTTTGCGACGATTGATGAACTGCGCGTGAACATTTTAGCCCATGCTCCAACTCGTTGATTTCGTTGTCCGGAATCGTTTCTTTTTGGTATTTGTTTTGCTGGAAGTGCTCAGTGTATGGCTTATCGTGCGCAGCAATACATACTGGGGCGCTACGTATTTCAATACTTCCAATTATTACGTTGCCAAAACACTGGCTTTTTCCAACTCTGCGAGAGAATATACCAAGCTGGACGAAATCAACTCGGATCTGGCGAATGAGAATGCACGCCTGCATGCTCTGGTTACTGCATTGAACCAGAAGAAACCTGTTGATGCTCCTGCTGGCTACATTCCCGACTCCGTTTTTGCCTCACGATTTACTTATACCGTGGCCAAAGTGGTTGATAATGAAACCAACAAGACGAACAATGTCCTGACGATTGACAAGGGTACCGCGCATGGAATCAAGCCCGGAATGGGTGTTATATCTGCCACGGGTGTTGTAGGGAAGGTCCGTTTTTGCTCGGAAAATTATTCCGTGATCACCTCCATTCTGCATTCACAGTTTATGGTATCGTCGAAATTGGTGAGGAGCAAGGAAATCGGTTATGCCAAATGGCAGGGTAAGGACCCCAATTTGGTAGATATGATCGATGTTTCGAAATATACCAAGATTTTCAAAGGCGACTCGGCTGTTACGTCCGATCAGAATTCTGTGTTTCCACCGGGCATTATGGTAGGAAGAGTAGAAACCGTGACAGTTAACCCAAATCAGACCTTTTACAACATTGTTTTGCGCCTCGCTACCGATTTCAGGAATCTGTCATATGTGTATGTGGTACAAAATCAACAACTTGGGGAGCAGGAAAATCTTAAATTACGTACAGTAGAAACCCGATGAGCTTACGAGAAGCAATACAATATTCCCTGATGATCCTGCTCTACCTGTTTTTGCAGATCTTCTTCATGCGGAATATCGTAATGTTCAATTACGCGTTCTGCTTCATTTACATTGCCGGCGTACTGCTGCTTCCTGCCGATATTGACAGAATGTACCTTTTGTTGATCGCATTCGGTATTGGCTTCACTGTGGACGTTTTCTCCAATACATTTGGTATGCATGCCTCCGCCTCCGTGATGATCGCTTACGTCCGGCCATTCCTGATCCATTACCAAATGAAATCGAGAGGCGCAGAACGTGCAGAGGTCGGGCTTCGGGCACAGGGACTTGGTGCTTTTCTTGCTTACATTTTGCCGCTTATACTTTTGCATCATGCCATGCTTTTTTTCATGGAGATGAATAATTTTGGAATGATCCTTTATACATTGATCAGAATCGGCGCAAGTGCGCTCTTCACTGCCCTCTTAATTATCCTTTTGGAACTTTTTTCCAAGCGTTAACATGACATTTTGACGCAAACCTTTTTTTGGCTCGGAATTTGATGTTGTTACATTGATTAACATCAACGTTTCGATTTTTATCTTGAAATAATGGTGGTTAAGGAGCTTCAAAAAGCCATTCATCAAATTTTAATTTGTACCATTTGGAGCTGTTGTTAATCTTTGTAAATTCAGCATTCCTATGTTAGTTGCCATGTCAGAAACGCTCACTACTAATGAATACACGGATGACCTTCGTTATGAAGTTTTTAACCGTGAGTTCATGCCTCACATCGACTCCATGTATAACTTCGCTTTTCGCCTTACGATGGATGAAGACGATGCAAATGACCTGGTACAAGACACATATCTAAAAGCCTTCCGTTTTATTTCTTCTTTTGAACAGGGCACCAATGCGAAAGCATGGCTCTTTCGGATTCTTAAGAACAGTTTTATCAACGATTACCGTAAGAAAAGTAAAGAACCGTCCAAGGTTGATTATCAGGAAGTGGAAACTACCTATAATTCCGAGGAGGCTTCTGACACTACTTACACCGTCGACCTTCGTGCCGACGCGGTGCAGGAACTGATCGGTGACGAGGTAGCCAATGCATTGAATGCGTTGCCTGTTGACTTCCGTACTGTCATCATCCTGTGTGATATCGAAGGATTTACTTACGAAGAAATGGCCAAGATTCTGGACATTCCGATCGGTACAGTAAGGTCCCGATTACACCGTGCGCGTAACTTATTGAAAGAAAAGTTGAAGAGTTATGCTAGTTCAATGGGATATGATTCGTAGGTTGTGAAACTTTTTTTACAACCTATGCGGTTATAGGGTACAACTGTACATATATTCCATTATTCTTATTTTCATTGTTCATAATGAATGCATCTCTTTCGACGCCTTCTGTAACAGAAGAAGCGCAAAAACCAATCATGAAGCAGACCTGCGAGCACCATGCGGAGTGTATGAAAATCATTCAGGCTATACTGGATGACGAGGCAACGGAAGCGGAAAAAGATCACTTCCGCGAAAACATGGACAAATGCATCCCTTGTATCGAGTCTTATCGTTTAGAAAAATGCATTAAGGATTCTCTCAATTTGAAAATTGAAAAAAAGCCCTGCCCTCAGAGTATTCTGAATACAATCATTTCAAAAATAAACAGTTAATCTGTTAGTGTGAAAGGTAAGCTTATCATATTTTCTGCTCCTTCCGGTTCTGGAAAGACTACCATAGTAAGACATTTATTAAAAAAATTTCCTGGTCTACTTGCTTTCTCAGTGTCGGCATCGACGAGGGAACGGCGTGAACACGAGATTGACGGAAAGGATTATTACTTTTTGCAAAAAAAAGATTTCCGGGAACGCATTGCCAATAATGAGTTCGCAGAATGGGAAGAAGTGTATGCCGGCAATTATTACGGCACCTTCAAAAAAGAAATCGAACGGCTCTGGTCTGAAGGAAAACACGTTTTGTTCGACGTAGACGTAAAAGGAGGCTTGAAATTAAAGGAAATTTACCGCGAAAGCGCCCTGGCCGTTTTTGTAAAAGTATCTTCCGAGGCTGAAATTATCCGCAGATTGAGTGAAAGAGGAACTGAGACAGAAAAATCTCTGGAAACCCGGTTAGGGAAAGTACATTACGAACTTAGTTTTGAGGATAAATTTGACATCACACTGGTCAACGACGATCTTGAGGAAACACTTCTCAAGGCGGAAAAAATGGTGATGGAATTCATCGCTTCCTGAACCAATGAAAATCGGCCTATTTTTCGGATCCTTTAATCCCATACATGTCGGCCATTTAATCATTGCCAACACCATGGCTACCACCACCGACCTCGAACAGGTTTGGTTTGTAGTCAGTCCCCAAAATCCATTTAAGAAAAACAATAGCCTATTGCACGAATTTGACCGCTATGACCTCGTTCAGCGCGCCATTTCGGATAATACACTCCTGAAAGTGACCGACATTGAGTTCCACATGCCCAAGCCGAGCTACACGATTGATACGCTGATCAGGATGCAGGAGAAATTTCCGCAACACGAGTTCAAACTCATCATGGGCGAAGATAATCTGGCTCAGTTTCCCAATTGGAAAAACTATGAGAAAATCCTTGAATATACCGGGCTGTATGTTTATCCCCGCCCCAACTCCAAAGTCCATTCATTTGGAAATCACCCGGCTGTAAAGTTTGTAGAGGCTCCTTTGCTTGACATTTCAGCTACCTTTCTGCGGGCCTGTATCAAAAATGGCAAATCCATCCGGTACATGGTGCCTGAGCCCGTGGAGCAACTAATTAAGATCAAAAAGTTTTACGTATAAACCTGTTCTCACTTCAATTTTTTAAATTCGTCCAGCATAGCTGGCCTGAGGGGATACTTTGATTTGAGTAGCTCCACTGCTTCAAAAATTTTGCCCCGACTTTCCGGAATTGCTTTCAATACTTTCTTCATTTCTGAAACCAGCTGTGCGTAATGCGACCTGGCACTTGCCTTCTCCCCCGAGCGTATCAAAGCCGGAACGATCAACTCAGTCATTTCTGGCCCAAAACCAGCTGCCAGATAGTGCATATAATGCAAAAGTGAATGCAGTGCCGGATAAGCTTTTACTAAGCCAAATAGTTCTGCCCATTGTTCCTCTTCCTGATAAATCGGGCCAAGAATAAGCAGCAAATTGTGCTCCTTCGACCACCAGTTTTGACCCTGATGTTTCTTCGCATCTTTGTTTATCCCCTCAGTTATTCGTGCAATTAGTTTTGCATATTCATTTTCCCATTCCTGAGAACCAAATGTTTTTTTCCATCTTCGATAATAGTCCGCATTAAAACTACCGTCGAAAGCAAAGTACAACGTATATTGCCTTACCGTACCCAGATCACCTTCTAGTTCAGCGATTTTTAGAAGTACTCGCTTCCATTGGGACACCGTTCCCGGGTGACGTGCCTTTTCCGCAATTAAAATCCCTTCATTAACCCATTTTTTTGCTAAGGCAAAGTCCTGGTTAAGAATCGCCTTATCAACTACAATTTCTCTAATTCGGGGTATACTTATATTTTGAAGAGCAATTTCTTGCGCCTGCTTCAGATCACCTGTTTCCTGAAAAAAATGAATCTTTTCCCTGATGAAAAACTCCTGCTGATATGAGTCGGACGATTTTTTCTGTTCCTTCCAAATTTGGGAGTCGGCAAAGCGTATGAACTCCTGCCCCTTGCCTAAAAAAACAGCCAGCCTACGGTATAACTCGAATAGGTCGTTCCCGAAATCACCGTAGTTAAAATAGTTTTCTTTCGCCAGTTCTGTGTTCAAGAAACCGAAGTAGTTCTCTTTTAGGTCACGCGAGCATATTTCTGAGCCCAGCGCTTCTCTCATTAAACCGATTGCATCTGTAAGGGTTGCTCCGATACTGCCACTGGAATCGTCGCAGGAGGGAATTACATCGCTTATGACTTGTACCACTACCGCTTTGGCAATGGTTAGCCCATCCCTGAAATTATTGGTACGAATACATTCGTGTGATTTTACTAAAATCGAATCTATTTCCCTGGCTAATGCATTGGTCGATCGATAGTCAAAAAAGCCTCGGTGAGCGTAATTCCGGATTGTCTTTTTGACCAAGTCCATATATCCCTTCTCAACGTCAACCCGATTGTCTTTATGTGCAAAGTGAAGTTCAAAATGCGAGCGGAAATCTTTGTTTACCTTTGAATATTCCTCAATGAAGCTTTGTAATTCTGTTTTGCTAGTCCTGTTAATGAGTTCTGCAAATGTCAGTTTTTTGGGTTTGCTCGCGGATTTCCCTCTGGCTGCGCTCTTTTGTCCCTTCAATGTCAACAACACTGCGACAACATGCTTACAAACATCCCCGTCAAATGGGCAGTCGCAAAACATGGTCTCTATCTCTCCGCTGTCCTCCATCACTACCTCAATTGAATAAACGTCGGTTCCTTCAACTTCGGCAGTCCACAATCCATCGCTGTTTTCTTCCACATGCAGAACCTGGCCGTTTTCGCAGATCTGCTTTCCCCTTTGCAGGATCGTAGAAGGGATCTTTTGTTCGAAATTTTGCAAATTCATATGCGATAATAAAATGCTGGCAGTAAAGCTACAAATTGGACAAAGGACGGTCCTGATAAGTGATTTCAGACAGTAACCCAACCGCATTGAATTTCAGGATTACCTTCTCCGCTTTCGACTTCAATTTCATGTCTTCGCATTGCGGGCCTTTTTCGAGGTAGTAGACATAAAATTTTACATTCCTTTCTCCCAACTGATGAATGTCAGGTCTGCCCAGTAATTCCCCGATATCATCCGCAAATTTGCCTTTTAGCTGTCCTTGAATAGCCTTAAAATCCTTTTGAAGCGTCGAACGCACATTATTGCAGCCTCCGCGGTCACCACGCCATTTATTGAGGTCCAAAGCACCGAATTTATCCGGTGGTGAAGAACAAGCCATCAGTCCTGAAATCAGTAACATTGTCAAACCTCTTAGCATCATTTTGGTCATCGCGGCGGGTACTATAGATTTTGTGTAAATGTGGAGGCGAATTTACTTATATATTTTCAGGCGAAGAAAATGTTTCAATTCAAATGCCTGCTGCGTTTTAATGTGCGTTTATTTGTTAAATTTTTTCTGATACATTGCCGTTCAAAATACACTCAAAGCACATTACAAGTCCATTCGCATGAAGTTCACATTGCTGCTCGTAATTCTGTTCGGTTCCTTCACGATCGCATTAGCACAAATCAATACTCTGGCACCGATCGACGGTACGGACTGCTCTGATCAATTTTTCAAAGCATTATTGGAAGAGGACGCTAACAGTCTTGGAGGTCTTATATCAAATGATTTTACAGCTATCGGGTTCAATGGCCGTATCATCGACGGAGAGTGGCTCCGGCAAGGCATTGCACAAGGTTACATGATTATAGAGTCAGGACAGCTCTCAGGCACGCGCACACGCACCTACGGCGATGTGGCCGTCACGTCCGGGCACTGGAATGTGCGGGCAAAGATTGAAAACAACAATTTTCAGGGGGAGGTCGCTTATATGACCGTTTGTGTGCGATCGGGAGGTAAGTGGAAAGTTACTGCGGCGCAGCTGACTCCTATTCAATGACCATTGACGGTTGACCATTGACGGTTGACCATTGACCAATAAAAAAGAGAACCCATTCAGGTTCTCCTTTTTATTATGCATTCAAATATTTTCTAAACATTCATTAATGATTCACGACGGCGCATTTTGCCGGCTGGAATTCCGAACATCATTTTGAAACGACGGCAGAAATAGGCTGTGTCCTTGTAACCTACATCCGAACCGATCGCACGAATGCTCTTCTTAGAAGTACGAAGCAGGTCTACTGCTTTTTCCATACGCTGGTACTCGATGTAATCCTGAGGATTGATACCGGTCAACATTTTGAAATACTGGCCTACATAATCTTCTGATACGTTCGCAACATTCGCCAGAACCTTGTTAGAAAGGTCACCGCCCAGGTTATCCTTGATGTAAGCAAAGATATCGATCAGTCGGGGATCTTTGAAATACGTACTGTTTGTTACAAGCTGCTCAACAAACAATTTGTTTTTCAGAATGTAGCGAATGATCTCGATCACCACTTCTTCCGTTTTGATCTTGATGATACGCCCCTTACCAGGAGTATCAAGCATATCTTCCGTCAGGATCTGGTTGATCGTGATCGCGATCTGGTCATCTCTTTTGATCAGGAACGGAGGAACGTCCAGAGAGGTAAAGAAGTTAACCGTATCAAAGACTTTTGCTTCAAATGATATTAACCCAAATGAGTTCGGCAACTTTCCGATGAGAGCAGGATCGTGGCCAGCCTCGATATAGTTATCACGGTTGGTCATGAACTCTTCATTGGATACAGTCTTAGCTGTCTGCGTGTTACCGTATGTTACCGTCGCATGCTTGCCTCCCGGAATGAACAGCATATCTCCTTCCTCAACCTTATGCGATTCCTCAGATCCGAAAGAAACTTCTCCGTCGTACAAAATCGTTAGCGAGTTTTGTACGTCATAAAAGTTTTTAATAGTAATGGGTTGCAAAATCCGGATATGACGTGCCTTCACGAATTTCACCCCCAGCGACTCAATAATCTTATTATAGTCTTCCATAACTGATATATTTAAGGGCCCTTTTGACCATTGTTCCAATTTTTGTACAAATCTAATAAATTGTACAAAACTAATACAAGTATATATTGACAAAAAAATGAAAAAAAGTGATATTTTGATATCATTTTAATCCAAGATTTAGAATAAAATAGACTTGATAGGGAAAATCGAATCATTTCAGGAGCTCACGGGCTATTACAAGTTTTTGTATTTCTGAGGTACCTTCGTAAATCTGGGTAATTTTCGCGTCCCTCATCAGGCGTTCAACATGATATTCTTTCACATATCCATAGCCTCCGTGAACCTGAACCGCTTCCGTTGTAACCCACATGGCAACATCGGATGCATATAATTTAGCCATCGCCGCGGCCTGGATATAGTCCTTTCCTTCATCTTTCATACGTGCCGCCTTATAGACAAGCAGCCGTGCTGCCTCGATTTTAACAGCCATTTCCGATAGCTTAAACTGTATCGCCTGGTGTTCACTGATCGGCCGGCCAAAAGTTTTTCTTTCCTTGGAATATTTCAAGGATAATTCAAATGCGCCTGCTGCAATCCCCAGCGCCTGGGCGGCTATTCCAATGCGGCCACCATTCAATGTGCTCATCGCGAATTTGAAACCGAAGCCATCCTCCGCGATGCGATTTTCCTTCGGTACCTTCACATCTGTAAACATGAGTGTATGGGTGTCCGAGGCTCTGATACCCATTTTATCCTCTTTTTTTTCCAACTACAAACCCTTCCAGCCCCTTTTCGACTATCAATGCATTGATACCCCTGTGCTGTTTTTCAGGGTTGGTTTGCGCGATGACCAGACAAACTGAAGACGAATTACCATTAGTGATCCAGTTTTTGGTACCGTTCAATAAATAATGATCGCCCATGTCTGCCGCCGTGGTGTGCTGCGACGTGGCGTCGGAACCAGCCTCAGGCTCTGATAAGCAGAACGCACCGATGATCTCTCCTGCTGCAAGTCTCGTCAGATATTTTTGTTTTTGTTCCTCGCTTCCATATTTTTCAAGTCCCCAGCAAACCAGGGAATTATTAACCGACATCATGACACTGGCCGACGCGTCTACTTTGGAGATTTCCTCCATCGCAATCACATAAGAAAGCGTATCCATCCCGCTTCCCCCATACTCCGGCGACACCATCATGCCTAAAAAACCCTGTTCGCCCATCTTCCTGATCAATGCAGGATCAAACTTTTGAGCATTGTCCCGTTCAATTACCTCCGACAAAAGTTCATTCTGGGCAAAGTCCCGGGCAGCCGCCTGAACCGCCAGATGTTCTTCGCTCAGGTTAAAATCCATTCCAATTAGTTGAGAAGCAATTGACATAATTAGCAATGATTACAGTGGATGAAGTTTATCAAAAATATAATTTTGACAAAAGGTATGCAAGCATACAGTTTTATAACCAATTAAAACTTTGGGTTTTGCTGCTCATTTTCAAGAAAAGTTGTCTTAAGTTTGCGCCTTTATCACTGCATATCACACATGCCGATCCTTACGATTTTTTATATAAAGCTCCTCATCAACCTTGGATTAACGTTTGGAATCATCTGGACCATCAGCAGATCCGACGTGTTTGCCCGATGGCAGGCAGAGAATGAAAAGCTGATCTTTGGCCTAGGGTTCGTGTTACTCCGGCTTATTCCGTGGATAGGTATTTTCCTTATTGTTAACGAAGATCCGCGTGGTGATATTCCTTTCTTTTTTTACAAAGCGGAAGCTGCCAAAAAAGGCGGCTTCGTTTACAGGGATTTTTGGTCTTACCACGCACCATTATACGCTTACATTATCAGCCTGCCTGTCTGGATCTGGCACAATTCCCGCGCCATCGTTTTGTTTATGGTCCTGATGGAAAGCGGCATTCTCTGGCTGACTTACCAAACTTATAAGAAAAGGACTAGCAATGCACTACAATTGGCAATGATCTACTACATGTTGCCGGCTGCGTTCATGTACATCCTGGTAGACGGCCAGGAAGAAGTATGGTTCTGGGGCGCTGCTTTACTCATATGGCGCTTTACGATCAAAAAACCCGTGGATTATGAAGTGGGGATCGGGTTGCTTTATGCGCTGGCTCTGCTGACTATTAAGGTAACATTCATTTTTTTGCTACCTGCAACGCTTGTTGTGGTCAAAAAACCGGTAAAAATGCTTTTGGTTATGGCTGCTGTCGGGGTACCCGCAGTTGGCTTTCTATACTGGCAGATCGGCGACCTTTTCCTGATGCCCATTCAGCATACCGAGCAATTAATGACGCCTAACCTCTTTTCCATTACCAGGCCATTTGTTGAAACCATTATTCATATCAATGAAAAAAAATCAACACTGATCAATTGGTTCGGGCTGCTCTTTACCGTCTTCATTCCAGCTTATATGGCTTTCAAAGCACGGCACCGGCACATTAATGAAGTGCTTCCCGGTATTTTCATTGCCTGCTTTGTTTGTATGATGATATTCCAGGCCAGCGCAATGGGCGCCTACGTGATCGCCTACCTGATGGCCGTACTGTTTGAAGTGATTGATATCCGGAAATCCATTCACGTTGTGGTACTACTGGCCGTAAACTGGCTGACGGTTGTTCAGCCGTTTGTGTGGGTTTATATCAAACAACCTGCCTATACTTCCCTGGGAATGTTCGGAAACCCTTCATTTTTGTTTGAATATGCCCTGCAAATCTTGAATGTGCTTTGCTTTTTCTGGATACTGAAAGAAACTTACCGCAAGGTTGTGTATTCTGAAAACCTGGCAACGGCATGAGCATAGTCTTCGCCAAGCTGGCTATCAGTCTGCTGTCCTCATTGCTAGTAATTGCAATTCTCCTGAAACGGGACGCACTAACATCATGGCTCGAAAAGAAACCCGTTAACGGTACATTGCTTACCGGCTGGGTGTTGCTGCGTCTTTTACCATTCATAGCCATTTACCTCATAGCCGGCCAGGAACCCACTTCCGACGTCAATGGATTTTGGGATGAAGGCAGCAAGGCATCACTGGGACAGATTGTCTACCGTGATTTCTGGTCGCCGTATTCACCTTTGTACGCATATTTCCTCGGCTTTTGGCTGAAATTCTGGTATAGCCCTAAAATGATCGTGTTAACCATGGCGCTCATGGATGGAGTGGCAATATGGGCTTCTTATCACTTTTTCAGGCCATTTCAGTCGAAGGGTATTTTTCTTTTCAATGCGGTCTTATATCTGCTATTACCCGGCTCATTGGTACTCTGCATCATCGGAGCGCAGGAGGACGTCTGGATGTGGCTGTTTGTCATACTCGCTTACCTGGTCCGAGAGAGAACGCTGTGGGTTGCGTGGTATGCGATCATTCTGGCGATCGGGCTGCTGATGACGAAAGCGATTTTTGTGCTGATACTAGTTCCGTTGTTCATTTTGGAGAAGCAAAAAATTCGTTTGCTGATTCCAATGGTCATTATCGGAATTATATCGCTGGCCGTACTGTATCCATTGGTCGGCTGGGAATTTACACAGCCGCTTGACGAAGCCAAAACATTACGCGCGCCGAACATTCAGTCCATCCTGAATCCTCTGTTTTTTAACCACATTGGAGTTGGAGAAAAATTCTGGAACTGGATAGGACTCGCTATTTCAGTCGGGCTGGCGTGTTTAGCAGCATTGAGACTGCGTAATGCTGATTTCAGGGTTATGCTGTCCCGCGTCTGGATTGTGCTCTACGCCACCATGATGATCGTTCAGCAAAGCGCATATAGCAACTACATTTTCCTCTTCCTGATTCCACTCGTTTTTTACGTGATCGATTGGAAAAACAAGACGCAGATTGCATTGCTACTGATTTTTAATGCACTCTGTGTTATTCATCCGTCGTACTGGTGGCGGTTGGGCATGCCCTGTTACATGACGCCTTCTGATCCAACCGCATCTACTGAACTGCTCATTGACTACGTGATGCAGATTTGCATTGTCGGGCTTACAGGCTATTTCATCTGGCTTGCATTCCCCAGGAAAAGCGAAGTTTAACTTTATTTAACGCCCCAACTTTCTCCCAGCTTTTTACTTTTGAGAATATCCAAAATTCTCAAAATGCACCCTGTTGATCAGCATACTTTACTTGAATTACAGATCATTGCGGAGAACAATCGTTCGGTAAGCATCCTCAATTTTTTTGATCAGACCAAAACACCCGGCGGCAGAGATTATCTGAAGGCAATGCTCAGCAAGCCCAAAAGCAGTCTTTCCGAGCTACTATCTCTTCAAAAGCTGCTGAAAACTATCCAGGAGAAGCCCGAAATTTGGCAGATTACCATTCCGAGGGCCTATATCATGGCCGTGGAAAGCTACTATGAATTGAGCGTTGCACATTCCATGTCAAACGATGTGTTCCGGCATTGGTTCGATACCTTCATTTACTTCCTAAAAAGTCCAGAGGAATATTACCGGATCCAAAGCGGGTTATTCGCCACATTCCGTCTCATAAAGGCCATTAAGCATACATTGGCAGCATTGCGAGAGGAGGACATTCCCGGCGAAATTGCGAACGAAGTAGCCTTTATGCGAAAGTTTCTATCATCGGGGACCATCAAATCCTTCCTGAACCAAAAGGAAGACAGGCTCTCGAACCGTGCTGTTTTTCGCATGGATTATTATTTCAGGATCTCTCACAAAAAAGAACTGCGTCAGTTGCTGGATATTTTTTACCGATTCGACGCCTATCTTGCCATCATCAAAACCGCCTCTCAGCATTCGCTATCATTTCCCCGGTTTGAAAAAAATATAAATGAATTCAATGCCGCCACCATTTGGCATCCGCTCATTCCAAATGCTGTTCCGAACAGCTTCGTACTATCAAATGAGCGCCCCGTTTGTATCCTCACCGGGGCTAATACCAGCGGTAAAACGACGTTTTTGAAAGCCTGCGGGATCGCAATTTATCTTGCACATCTGGGCTGCCCCGTACCAGCCAAAGAAATGAGCCTGCCATTCTTTGACCGACTTTATACCTCCATTCACCTTTCGGATGATCTTGCGGCCGGGTATAGTCACTTCTATAATGAAATGATGCGCATCAAAAGTGTCGCGGAAGCGTTGCATGCAGGAGACAAATGCTTCATCATCATCGACGAACTTTTCAGAGGTACCAATCATGACGATGCATTACATTGTTCCAAAACCGTAGTAGATGGATTCTCTCGTTCCAACGGCTCATTATTTTTGGTCTCCACGCACCTGATGGAAATGGTCAACCACTATCAGACATCGCCTCAAATCGCATTCCATTGTTTCAGAACGAGGATTACTGGAAGTCAGTTTGAAAATTCATTCCAGATCGAACCTGGCGTTTCTTCTGAAAAGGTCGGCCGACTTATTATGGATAAAACTGGTATTACCTCGCTTTTGGAAAACACAAAAGGCCCCCAAATGATTGAGAGCCTTCTTACTATGAACCAAATTTGATCTATTCAATTACATCAAAACCGCAGTACGGTACCAAAACCGCAGGCACCTTCACAGTACCATCAGCCTGCTGATTGTTTTCAAGCAATGCGGCTACGATCCTCGGCAAAGCCAATGCGGAACCATTCAATGTATGAAGCAGCTGCGTTTTCTTGTCCGCAGTCTTATATCTTAGTTTCAACCGGTTTGCCTGGTAGGTTTCAAAATTAGAGACAGAACTGCATTCCAGCCAACGCTCTTGCCCCGCAGACCATACCTCGAAATCATAAGTCAATGCAGAGGTGAAACCCATATCTCCCCCACAAAGCCGTAAAATTCGGTAAGGCAATGCTAGTTTCCCCAATAGGCTTTTCACGTGCTCAACCATTTCATCCAGCGCCTTGTAGGAATCTTCCTGCTTATTAATCTGAACAATTTCAACTTTGTCAAACTGGTGTAACCTGTTCAAACCTCTCACATGCGCACCCCAGCTACCCGCTTCACGGCGAAAGCAAGGTGTATAGGCGACATTTTTAACCGGCAAATCACTTTCTGCTACAATCACATCGCGGTACAAATTCGTAACAGGCACTTCCGCTGTCGGGATCAGGTACAGATCGTCAGCAGCATCGTGGTACATCTGACCTTCTTTGTCCGGCAATTGCCCGGTAGCAAACCCTGAGTCCGCATTCACTACAATGGGAGGCTGTATTTCAGTATATCCCGCTTTTCCTGCCTCGTCCAGGAAGAATGCGATCATTGCACGCTGCAAGCGCGCGGCCTTGCCTTTATAGACCGGAAATCCAGCGCCGGAAATTTTATTTCCCAGTTCAAAATCAATGATAGGAGCCTGGTTCTTTCCCAACTTCCTGATCAGTTCCCAGTGAGGCAGTGCTCCTTCCGGTAAAACCGGCTTTGCACCTGCTTCCAGTATATTGACATTATCCTCAGCTGTTCTCCCTTCCGGAACACTCGCATGCGGCAAATTGGGAAGCTTTACCAGCTCTTCCAGTAACAATGCTTCCACAGACTTATGTTCTTCGTCCAATGCTTTGGAGCGTTCTTTCAAGACTACTGTGTCTGCTTTCGCGGCCTCGGCCTCCTCTTTCTGGCCAGCCTTCATCAGCGCACCGATCTCCTTCGCTTTATTATTGGACAATGCCAGGGTTTCGTCCAGGTTCTGCTGCAACTCGCGTCGTTTTTGATCCAGTTCCAGAATCCTGTCAACTGCCGCTTCCGGGTCTTTGAAATGTTTCTTTATTAATCCTGCAATCGTCAGCTCCCTGTTATCGCGGATAAAATTGGTTTGTAACATGTTGGCGGTAGCTTATGGTGCTGTAAAAATGTCTTTCATGGCATCCTCATAGTAAAACAGCCGCTCGTTCAACACATTCAGCGCTTCTGCTTTGTATTTGGAGTGAATCAATAACGAAAGATTGTGTTCCGAGGCACCATACGAAATCATTCGTATGGGAATGTGTTTCATAGCATCCAGCACTTTTAAAGCAATGCCTTCTTTATCCGCACTGAAATTACCTACGATACAAATGATGTTCTGGTCACGGTCATGCTCTTCTAAATCAGCGAATTCTCTTAATTCCGCGCTGATCTTATCCAGGTTCTCAGAGTTATCAATCGTTACCGACACTGATACTTCCGAAGTGGTGATCATATCAACCGGTGTTTTATATTTCTCGAAGATTTCAAAAACCCTACGAAGAAAGCCGTAAGCATTCAGCATACGGGTCGAATGAATGTAAATCGCCGTAATGTTGTCTTTGGCAGCGATGGCTTTGATGTCCCTGTCAGATGTTTGGTTGGCGATCAATGTGCCCGGAGCTTCTGGCTGCATCGTGTTTTTTAAACGAACCGGAACGCCTCTCAACTTGGCTGGGGTAATGGTGCTCGGGTGCAAAATTTTCGCACCGAAATACGCTAACTCCGCCGCCTCTTCGAACGTCAGCTCGCGAATTGGGAATGTACGCTTCACGATCCGGGGATCATTATTATGCATTCCGTCAATGTCCGTCCAGATCTGGATCTCGTCCGCACGGATCGCTCCACCGATCAACGATGCAGTGTAGTCTGAGCCTCCTCTTTTCAGATTGTCTACCTCTTCGCGTGGATTGCGGCAAATGAAACCCTGTGTAATGATCGTCTGCTTGTCGGTATATTGATTTAAAATCGTTACCAGTTTCTCTTCAATGGTAGCAAGCTCCGGTTCTCCATCCGCATCGATGCGCATAAAGTCCAGCGCAGGAAGCAAAACAGAGTTTTCTCCTTTTTCTTCCAGATATGCCTGGAACATTTTGGTACTTAGTATCTCACCTTCCGCAACCAGTTCTTTTTCCTGTTTGATGGTAAAAGGTTTGATGCCTACCAAAGATTTGATAAAGCCAAACTCATTGTCCACGATCGTTTGACCATTGGCACGGCCTGCCGGCGTAGCGTATAGTTCTTTGATGAACAAGCCGTAATGTGTTTTCAGATCTTCGATCAAAGCCGCAGCTTTTGCATCATCAAACGCCTTGGCTGCTTCACCAATGGCGATCAATGCATTGGTAGAGCCTGAAAGTGCCGATAGTACGACAATTTTCCGGCTAGGATCACTATTAAGAAGTTCGCGGATCGAATGCATGCGTTCAGGCTTTCCAACCGAAGTGCCGCCAAATTTCCAGACTTGCATATTTTAATGTAGAATTTTGAATTTTGAATGATTGAATGTTTTATAAAGTCAAGAGTGGTCAGGCTTTGTCATGTTTGGTCAGGAGTGGTCATGCTTAGTCATGTGTTGTCATTTATTGTCATAATGGTTAAGAACTGTTTTGAATGACTACACATGACCATTAATGACTATTTCCTGACCACAAATGACTATTCCTGACAATAAATGACCATGTATGACTACAAATAATAACCCCTGGCAACTTCGGAATAAAGCCCGAGCATTTTAATCGCTGTCATCGCTGCTTCGTCTCCTTTATTTCCATGTACGCCACCCGATCGTTCCAAAGCCTGCTCCATGTTATTAGGTGTCAGTACTCCGAAAATGACCGGCTTGTCTGTTTTGAGGCTTACATTGGTGATACCCTGAGCTACGGCATGATTGATATAATCGTTATGCTTGGTTTCGCCCTGGATCACCACGCCCAATGCAATTACGGCGTCAATGTCCTTGCGTTGTGCAAACCATTGGGCACCTAATGTAAGTTCGAAGCTCCCCGGCACATTACCTCTCACGATATTGGCCGCGATGGCACCATATGTAATCAATGTCTGATATGCTCCTTCAAAAAGCTTTTCGGTTACTTCACTATTCCATTCAGCTACGACGATCGCAAATTTTTTGGCACTAATGTCCGGGAGGCCTTCTGTTGTAAAAACGCTTAAATTCTTATCCGCACTTGACATAATAATTGATTTTCAGAAATCTCTTAGGAATATGAATAGTTGAAAAAATAAAAAAGGATAAAACCTTTGTCGGCTTTATCCTTTTTCAGAAACAGAAATGGTTAACCATTATTTGCCGACCTGTCCCTCTAATAATCCCATGTACTTCTTAGCGTTAACCACTTCCGATGAAAGAGGAAACTCGTCAATAACACGTTTATATGTAGCAACAGCGTCAGGAGCCTGGTTTGCTTTTTCCTGAGCGATAGCCAGCTTCATTAAATATACCGGCGTGAAATATTCGTTTTTTTGATAGTCAGCAGCTTTCTGGTAATAAGACATGGCCTCGGCTGGTTGGTTTTTTTCAAGATATGCGTCTCCGATCAATGATTGCGCACGAGCATGAACCAACAGGTCAGAAGAACTGAAAGACTGAAGGTGACTGATCGCGTCATCATATTTACCTTGTTTCAGCAAAGCGACACCTGCGTAAAAATTGGCAAGATTGCTGGCATCGGTACCTTTATAACTGTCTGCAATGGACAACAAGCCTTCGTTTCCGCCGCTACCGTTCAATGCTTTTTGCAGAGAATCTGCTTCAAAATCATAAACTACACTTGCAAGCGCATCCTGAGCTGTTCCTTCCTGGCCGTCAATGTAAAAACGATACCCGGCAAACGCCACAACGGCAACCAATATCGCTCCTCCAATGCCTAAAACTATTTTACGATTTTTTATAAAAAAAACCTCTGCTTTATTGATTTGGCCAGCTAATGCTTCCGGAGTTTCAATAATTTCAAGCCCGGACTCGTCCGTGTTTTTCTTGCTCATATCAATTAATTCGATTTTGGAGTGCAAAGTTATGAAAACTTTATTAAGTCAAAACATGTCAGTGCACAATTCTTTAAGATATAAGCATTGTGACCCACATTGCCTGTAAACAAAAACTGCGTGACAGCCGGGCCATCACGCAGTAAACGTAATTTATAATTTATCAGATATATAACGGATATTGCTTCATCCAGTTATTAACTTCTTCTTTGACAGCGGCGATCTTGGCATCCTGATCGTGATTAACAAGCACAGTATCCAACAGATCCACGATACGCTCCATATCCGTTTCCACCAGCCCGCGTGTAGTCATAGCGGCAGTTCCTACTCGGATACCTGACGTGATCATCGGCGATTTGTCATCAAACGGAACCATATTTTTATTAATAGTGATATCCGCCTTGATCAATGTGTTTTCTGCAAGCTTGCCAGTCAGTCCTGATTCGATTCCGTTTTTAGTACGAAGGTCGATCAGCATTAAGTGATTGTCGGTTCCGCCGGAAATGATACGGTAACCTTTGTCAACAAATGCCTTTGCCATTGCCTGTGCATTTTTTCCAACCTGAGTCGCATAGTTGTAGTAACCTTCGCTCAATGCTTCACCAAATGCTATCGCCTTGGCTGCAATGATGTGCTCCAATGGTCCTCCCTGTGTTCCGGGGAAAACTCCTGAGTCTAACAATGACGACATGGTACGAAGCTGACCTTTTTGGGTTTTGATACCAAATGGATTTTCAAAATCATTACGCATCATGATCACACCGCCGCGTGGGCCACGCAAAGTTTTGTGTGTTGTAGTAGTTACAATGTGGCAATGATCGAACGGATCATTCAAGAGACCTTTGGCAATAAGACCGGCAGGGTGAGAAATGTCTGCCATTAACAATGCGCCTACCTGGTCAGCGATTGCGCGCAGACGCTCGTAATCCCAGTCGCGGCTATATGCGGAAGCTCCGCAGATCAATAATTTCGGACGTTCTCTTACGGCAGTTTCTTCCACTTTATCCCAATCGATCAAACCAGTTTCTGCCTCAACCCCGTAAAATACAGGCTGAAAATATTTTCCTGAAATGTTAACAGGTGATCCGTGCGTTAAATGTCCGCCGTGGGCAAGGTTGAAACCCATTATTTTATCCCCTGGGTTCAAGCAGGCAAGAAAAACGGCTGTATTGGCTTGTGCTCCTGAATGTGGCTGTACGTTAGCCCAGGTAGCACCGAAAAGCTCTTTTAAACGATCAATGGCAATCTGCTCGATCTCATCTACTACTTCACATCCGCCATAGTATCTTTTTCCTGGCAATCCTTCGGCATATTTGTTGGTCAGTACACTCCCCGACGCTTCCATTACCTGTTTGGAAGTAAAGTTTTCAGAGGCTATCAGCTCGATACCAGACTCCTGGCGGTGCTTTTCTCTGTTTATCAGATCAAAAATAGTAGTATCACGTACAACGCTTGTGAGTGTAGACATGGGATTTGTCAGAAAAAATGGTGTGATGTTTTCGTAGAATTAAGGTGCAAAAATACGAGCAATTCTCTTGGAATAAAATAAATACACTTACTTTATCTCTCCATGTATACCGCTCAGCGATTTCAACAACCATCAAATAGCCACATTTGAAGGAAAACGAGTAGTTTTAACTTAAAGTTATTTTTTAAATTTTTTTAATAATATTCGTTTTGAGTTGTACTTTTGCACAACCGAATTAGTCTTGCGTGATCGAACACTCAGGCACAAATCCAGTAATTCACTGCTCAGTCTATTCGCAAACTCTTAAAATAAATTCAAGCAAATTATGAGCCAACAAACGGTGAGTCCCCAAACAATTTTGATGCAAGCCTCCAACAACGGAAAAGGCACAGCCGGAACGATCGGCCAGCCTATTACCTACGAGAAAATACCTACGCAGATATTTGCCGATTCAAAGGAAGCTTCCAATGCGGTTGCCAAAGAGATCGCGGATTTAATCCGTCAAAAGCAAAAAGAGGGTAAGCCTTGTGTTTTGGGACTTGCAACAGGGTCGTCTCCCAAAACTGTTTATGCCATTCTTGTAAAGATGCATAAAGAGGAAGGCCTGAGTTTTAAGAACGTGATCACCTTTAACCTGGATGAGTATTACCAAATGGAACCCGAATCCATTTATAGCTACCACAGGTTCATGAAAGAACAGCTGTTCGATCACATAGATATTCCGAAAGAGAACTTTTTCCTTCCCGACGGAACAGTACCTCCGGCTATGTTGCGAGAGTATTGCACTTCCTATGAGAACAAGATCAATGCGGTAGGAGGATTGGATTTTCAATTGCTTGGCATCGGTGGAAACGGCCACATTGGTTTTAATGAGCCTGGGTCGCTGATCAACTCCCGCACAAGACTTATTACACTCGATCATTCGACACGGGTTGCTGCGGGAATGGAATTTGGCGGCTTGCATAATGTGCCTCGTAAAGCGATCACATTAGGTGTTGCACCGATTTTGAATGCCCGTCGTATCGTCCTGCTGGCTTGGGGTGAAAGAAAAGCTTCGGTTATCCGTGGCGCTGTGGAAGGACCGGTTACGGAGCTTAACCCCGCTTCTTACCTGCAAGCACATCCCGACGTTTCATTTGTTGTCGACGAAAGTGCGGCTACCGAACTAACCCGTATCAAAACCCCTTGGGCGGTTGATTCTGTGGTTTGGGATAATAAAATGATCAAAAAAGCGATCACATATCTTTCCGGTGCATTGAACAAACCTATTCTGAAATTGACAGATAAGGATTACAATGATAACGGGATGAGCGATTTGCTGGCCCAGTACGGTTCTGGTTATGAGATCAACATTAACGTTTTCAATCAATTACAACATACGATTACTGGCTGGCCAGGTGGCAAGCCTAATGCCGACGATACACATCGTCCGGAAAGAGCGCAGCCTGCGAAAAAACGCGTCCTGATTTTCAGTCCTCACCCGGATGACGATATCATCTCAATGGGCGGTACTTTCCAGAGACTCGTTGACCAGGGCCATGAAGTGCATGTGGCGTATCAGACTTCCGGTAACATTGCCGTAGCTGACGACGAAGCATTACGTTTTATTGACTTCGTGGTTGATTTCAATAATGGTTTTGGAATAAAAAGTCCTGATGCAAACAAACTGTTCCTGGATGCCAAGGAATTCCTGAAACATACCAAAGACAGTGAAATTGACACTCCCGAAATACGTAAGGTAAAAGGATTGCTTCGTAGAGGTGAGGCTAAGGCAACATGCCGGTTTGTAGGAATCCCTACGAGCCAGGCGCATTTCCTGGACATGCCTTTCTACGAAACAGGTACTGTTCAGAAAAAACCAATTGGCGAAGAAGATATCAAGATCATTGAAAACCTGATCGAAGAAATCAAACCGCATCAGATTTACGCGGCGGGAGACTTTGCCGATCCGCACGGAACGCACAAAGTTTGCTGGGACGCTATCGAAGCAGCATTACAGCGCTCGAAACATAAAAACTTCATGAAGGATTGCTGGGTATGGTTGTACCGTGGCGCCTGGGCGGAATGGGATATATATGAAATCGAGATGGCTGTGCCAATGAGCCCGGACCAGGTTTTGAAAAAACGCCAGGGAATTTTCAAACATCAGTCACAAAAGGACGGTGTGGTGTTCCAGGGAGAAGATTCCAGGGAATTCTGGCAGCGGGCCGAGGAGCGCAACCGTGCTACCGCTCATTTGTACGATGAGCTGGGACTTGCGGAATATGAGGCAATGGAAGCCTTTGTGAGATGGAAATTCTGAAAGTAATGAATAAGCAAAAGAGCCCGGAAAGTTTCCGGGCTCTTTTGCTTTATATAAACTTGATATAGATCGATTCGCAAATTACAACTCCATATCCATCCACATTCTTTGTGCCATTTTCTCCACCATAGTCATTACCCCTTGCAAGGCTCCGAATATGATACAAAGAGGCAATATTACCGGCAAAAATATAAGCCACTGTAATGCCATAGTAAAATTGAATCTTCTAAAAATGGGTGCTTTCATGTCAGGATCAGGTTGTTAAGTCGGGAGTTTAGTATCCCAAGATATACAAAATATTTAAGGTCAACAAAAACTTACTACAAAAACGTTCTAATAATCTATAAAATTTCAATAAATAATGTAATTATTTCGATTGAAAAAAGAATAAAAGGAGCCTTCCCTTGCTTACTACCCGTCAATTTTAACCCGGCTGTTAAAAAAATTTTGTTTATTTGTTATAGTAAAATAAATAGCAATCCGCACATGCCGTCTTTCGACATCATCCAATTATTACCAGATTCCATAGCCAATCAAATCGCCGCCGGAGAGGTCGTTCAAAGACCCGCTTCTGTGGTGAAAGAGCTATTGGAAAATGCAATTGATGCGAAAGCGACACAGATTCAGGTGATACTCCGGGAAGCCGGACGGACATTGATCCAGATCATTGATGACGGCACGGGGATGTCGCAAACCGATGCGAGAATGTCTTTTGAAAGACACGCTACATCCAAGATCCGGCAATCCGATGACTTGTTCAGGATACGCACAATGGGATTCAGAGGGGAGGCGCTTGCCTCTATTGCAGCCGTCGCCCAGGTCGAGCTGCGTACCCGGGAGGACACTGATGAGCTAGGCAGCCTGATTCGCATTGATGCGTCAGAAATCAAAACACAGGAAGCAGTAGCGTGCTTGAAGGGTACCAATATTTCTGTCAAAAACCTGTTTTTCAACGTTCCTGCACGTCGGAATTTCCTGAAATCCAACTCCGTGGAAATGCGTCACGTGCTGGATGAATTTCAGCGCGTTGCACTGGCACATCCCCAGGTAGCATTTTCGTTACACCATAACGACACTGAGGTTTTCAATCTGCAATCCGGAAAGCTTGTGCGCCGGATCATTGATATTTATGGCAAAAGTTATCGGGAGCAACTTGCTTTTTGCCAGGAAGACACCTCATACATCAGCGTGCGTGGCTACATTGGTAAACCCGAGTTCGCCAGGAAGACACGCGGAGAGCAGTTTTTCTTCGTAAACGACCGCTTTATCAAGCATAGCTATATGCACCATGCGGTGATCAGCGCATTTGACGGGACGATTCCCGAGGGAAGCCATCCATTCTATGTGCTGTTCATTGAAATTGATCCTTCTCACATTGATATCAATATCCACCCGACTAAAACGGAGATCAAATTTGATGACGAACGATCGGTATATGCTATCATTATGGCTGCGGTTAAGAAGGCAGTGGGTGTTTACAATCTGTCTCAGTCCATTGATTTTGATGATAATATTAATTTTCTAAATCCTTCTCCTTCCGATCAGAACCACAATCTGATACCAAGGACTGTGATGCCAGACTGGGCTGCCCAATCCAGAAAAGACGAAGCCGGTCATTCAAAATCCAACCTGACGAATTGGAACAAGTTGTTCGAAGGGTTACAGAATTCGGAGGACAGGAGCCGCGAGCTAGCTGCATTTGAGATGAATACGACTGCTATTTCGAGACCCGCTTATCAGGAACATGCGAAGACGGTAGCGAGCAAGGTGAACAGAATGGCTTCCGAAGTCATATCTGCGCCGGAGAGTGATGCGGTCCTTTTTCAGCTTCACAACCGTTACATTCTTTCTCAGGTCAAAGACGGGATCATGCTCATTGACCAAAAGGCTGCATATGAGCGAATTCTTTACGAACGATATCGGAAGATGCTTACTAACCGGAATGGCGCCTGTCAGCAGCTGCTTTTTCCGAAAACAATCCGATTGACTCATTCGGATATGCAGCTGGTGCATGAAACGAAAAAGGAGATTCGCAGTCTGGGTTTTGAATTCGATGAATTTGGTTCTAATGAATTGATCATTCGTGGTATACCTGCTGATTTACCTGAGGAGAGCGAGCAAGACCTGTTTGAGGAGCTGATAGAGCAATTGAAACAAAGCTACTCCGACCTGAAACTAAATAAGCCAGAAAGTCTTTCACGTTCACTGGCAAGGCGTTTTTCTGTACGTTATGCCGTCAAACTTTCCTTCGTTGAGATCCACACGCTCATTGACCAGTTGTTTGCGTCTACGGATCCAAACCGTACTCCCGGCGGTGAAGCGATAATCGTTTTGCTGACCATGGATAAACTCAGCAGCATATTTAAAAACTAGGGAAACAAAAATATGCAGCAAGCAGTTATTGAACTCTAATCCTTGATTTTAAAATTTTATATGTTAGCCATAACCCCAACTGTTAGAAACCTGCTTATTCTCAATATTCTGTTTTACCTGGTCGATTCCAGTATCATGAATTTAAGTGAGGATTTCGCCCTCAGATCATTGTTGTCACCACATTTCCATATTTTTCAGTTTGTCACGTACATGTTCCTGCACGGCAGTTTGGGCCATTTGTTCAGTAATATGTTCGGGCTATTCATGTTTGGTCCCTTGCTTGAAAGGATGTGGGGGCAAAAACGCTTTCTGTTTTTCTACTTTTTTACAGGGATAGGCGCCGGCCTTCTTTTCTCAGGAATTGACTATTTTGAGAACAGTCAGGTACACCAGGCTGTTGAGATATTTACACAAAACCCTACACCCGACGGGCTGGCAGAATTTATGAGTAAACATGCGAAAGGCATTTACGAATCCAGTCTTGATTTTTTAAATAAATTTGAAGGAAATCCAACTAATACCAGTTATATTCAGGATAGTGTAAATTTTGTTAATGCTTATTACGAACGTTTGATCAATACGCCGATGGTAGGGGCTTCCGGAGCAATTTTCGGCATCCTTATGGCGTTTGGATTATTATTTCCAAATACTGAGCTTTTCCTGCTATTTGTGCCCTTCCCAATAAAGGCTAAATATTTCGTCGCTTTTTACGGATTGTATGAATTGTATTCAGGAATCCAAAATGCTCAGTCAGATAATGTTGCGCATTTTGCGCACATTGGAGGAATGCTATTTGCATATATATTGTTGCGTTACTGGGGTACGCAAAAAACAAATTTCTATTGAAAGATGAGCAATATTGTTGACGACGTAAAAAGGGAATTCGCGAAATCAGAGAATGCACTGATAAAAATAATTTTGATCAATACGGCAGTATTCCTGGTATTACTGCTTTTAAAAATTATTCTGACACTCTCTCAGTCTTCGAATGTATACGTGGCGGTTATTAATTCTCTACAGCTTCCCGCTGCTACCTACGAGTTTCTATACAAGCCCTGGACACTTATAACCTACTTTTTCACACACGACGATATATTTCATATTCTGTTCAACATGCTGTTTCTCTATTGGTTTGGGAAGCTTGTAGACGAATATTTGGGTGCAAAAAGGGTGATCGCATTGTATATGCTCGGCGGTATTGCCGGCGGACTGATCTACATTGTCCTGTATAACATTCTTCCTTACTTCCAGGCCCACATCGTTGGATCCAGAATGCTGGGAGCTTCCGCAGCTGCATTTTCTGTGGCAGTAGGCGCTTCAACTTTACTGCCGAACTATACCTTCAATCTAATCTTTTTAGGGCCGGTAAGGATCAAATTCATCGCGCTATTTTACATTATTCTGTCTTTGGCTCAAACTGTGGGTCCTAATGCAGGTGGTAATCTCGCCCACCTGGGAGGCGCATTTGTTGGGTACGTTTTTATCAAACTATTGCAAAGTGGGACAGATCTTGGAAAGCCGCTCTATGCAGTAATGAACGGTTGGTCCAGACTTTTTCGAAAGCGTCCCTCCATGCAGGTAACGTACCGTGAAAGACAAGTATATCGCAGTAGCAGTGTGTACTCATCATCATCTTCGGGAACTATAGAAATGCCTGATCAGATGGAAATTGACTCTATACTGGATAAAATTTCCAAGTCTGGTTATGAAAGCCTTACCAAGGAAGAAAAGCAAAAGCTCTTCAAGGCAAGCCAGCAAAAATAAAAGTCAGATTTAATACCCATTTGATTAATTTTGTTCATATTTTGAATAAAACGGTTGCCGAAATCTGATTAATAGTCCACCATATGCTTATAACACCAGGAAAATTATTAGCTAAAATTGATTCTCCAGAGGACTTACGTAAACTCGACAGTTCGCAACTTCCCCAGGTATGTAATGAATTACGTCAGTTTATAATTGATAATGTTTCTGTTTACGGAGGTCATTTTGGAGCTAGTCTTGGTGTAGTAGAATTAAGCGTTGCGCTACATTACGTTTTTAATACCCCTGACGACCAGTTGGTATGGGATGTGGGACACCAGGCTTACGGCCATAAAATTCTTACCGGCAGGAGGGATAATTTTCACTCGAACCGTACTTATGGAGGCCTTTCAGGCTTTCCAAAAAGAAAAGAGAGCATATATGACGCTTTTGGAGTTGGACATTCGTCTACGTCCATTTCAGCTGCATTAGGTATGGCAGTGGCATCCGCTCTGGAGAAGAATTTCGAACGTCAGCACATTGCTATCATAGGCGATGGTGCTATGACGGCCGGAATGGCTTTCGAAGGGATGAACCATGCAGGAGCAACGGACTCAAACCTGTTGATTATCCTGAATGATAATTGCATGGCCATTGATCCGAATGTAGGGGCGCTCAAAGAATATCTTACCGACATTACCACCTCTCAAACCTATAATAAGTTCAGGGACGAAGTCTGGAACTTGTTGGGCAAAATGAGCAATTTCGGTAAAAGCGCCCAGGAGATTGTATCGAAAGTAGAAACGGTAATGAAAACCGCCATACTTCGTCAAAGTAACCTCTTTGAATCATTAGGATTAAGATACTTTGGCCCGATTGATGGCAATGATATCAGTCACCTGACAGAAGTTCTAAAAGATCTCAAAAGTATCCCCGGTCCAAAGCTGCTACATTGCCTTACAGTAAAAGGAAAAGGCTACGGCCCTGCTGAAAAGGATCAGACCAAATGGCATGCACCAGGTGTTTTTGATAAGATCACAGGAGAAATAAAGAAAAAAGTACACGACACTCCCCAGGCTCCTAAATATCAGGATGTTTTCGGCAATACAATTGTTGAGTTGGCCAATGTAAACCCTAAGATTGTTGGGGTTACGCCTGCGATGCCGTCAGGATCTTCATTAAACATAATGATGGAAGCTATTCCTGACCGCGCATTTGACGTAGGAATAGCGGAACAACATGCTGTTACATTCTCAGCGGGAATGGCTACCCGGGGCGAAGTCGTTTATTGTAATATATATTCGACTTTCATGCAACGTGCATATGACCAGGTAGTCCATGACGTTTGCATTCAGGAATTACCCGTGATTTTTTGCCTGGACCGTGCCGGCCTGGTAGGGGCTGACGGCCCAACGCATCATGGTGTGTACGACATCGCTTTTATGCGGTGCATTCCCAATATGGTTGTAGCTTCTCCGATGAACGAGCAGGAGTTGAGAAACATGATGTATACTGCGCAATTGGAGTCATTTCAGTCCGGAACAAAAGCTTTCACCATTCGTTATCCAAGAGGTAACGGTGTGATGCCGCAATGGAAAACAGCATTTGAAGAAATCACGATAGGGAAGGGCAGATTAGTTAAGAAAGGGTCTGACATCGCGATTCTGTCATTCGGGCCGTTGGGTAACTTTGCTCAACAGGCATGTGATCTATTGGAAAAACAAGGTATATCGCCAGGGTTATATGACATGCGCTTTGCAAAGCCCTTAGATGAGCCTCTGCTTCACGAAATCTTCTCAGTCTTTGACAAGGTCGTAACCGTAGAAGATGGTTGCTTACAAGGCGGTTTTGGTAGCGCGGTTGTGGAATTCATGATTGACAACAACTACTCTTCTCAAATAAAAAGACTGGGGATACCTGATAACATAGTTGAACACGGCGAACCCAACGAATTATACCAGGAATGCGGCTTAGACACAGCAGGCATTGTCAACTCGGTAACAGAGTTAATGTCTACGAAAGTCAATAAGCCTGTTCTTTATTGAGATTTCAAAGGGCTTCAATTAGATTTTTGATATTATCTGATATTATCATATCAAAGGCTTCAGGAACCAGTTCCTGAAGCCTTTTTATTACTGCGAAGGCAATTGTACCTATTCATTTCCAGATATCTTGCAACGCTAAAACCGCCATCCCTCTGAGGGAACACGGTTGCTTATAATATTATGACGGTTACCTAGACGATCCGACCTGCTTTACCAAGTGGGACCGCCCAGGTTTGGTCGCGGGCGCCTAATCCAAGAGAGTCTCCCAGTATCATCGGCGGTTCTGGGTCGGGCCACGCTGGCTGGGCGCCCCCGGCTTAGGCAGCCCCGCTTAACTTCTCTGTCCGGGCCGGGCTCGCGGGCGAGTGGAAAGAGGTAAACACAAAAAAAGACCATCCTTTTGAGATGGTCTTAGTATAATGGTATTGTGGCGGCTACCTACTTTACCAGGTTTGATCCAAGTATCATCGGCGGTTCTGGGCTTAACTTCTCTGTTCGGGATGGGAAGAGGTGAACACCAGGCCAATAGCCACCAACAAGGTCTTTGTTGGTTATTAGCAACAATATCTTTGAGTTAGAGTTTAAAGTCTATGAGTTTAAAGTTTATGAGTATTCTTTACTCATTGACTCATGAACTAATAAACTTATAGGCTCATTTCATGTCATATTGGAAGTAGAAGAGAAAAATAAGAAGTGTAATGTGCAAGCTGTTGGGTAATTAGTACTGCTCAGCTGAATGTATTTCTACACGTACACCTGCAGCCTATCAACGTCGTAGTCTACAACGACCCTTATGTGGAAGATTCATCTTCGGGCTAGTTTCGCACTTAGATGCTTTCAGCGCTTATCTATTCCCCACATAGCTACCCGGCCATGCCACTGGCGTGACAACCGGTTCACCAGCGGTGGGTCCACCTCGGTCCTCTCGTACTAAAGGCAGCCCCCGTCAATCTTCCTACGCCCACCACAGATAGGGACCGAACTGTCTCACGACGTTCTGAACCCAGCTCGCGTGCCACTTTAATCGGCGAACAGCCGAACCCTTGGGACCTTCTCCAGCCCCAGGATGTGACGAGCCGACATCGAGGTGCCAAACCTCCCCGTCGATGTGAGCTCTTGGGGGAGATCAGCCTGTTATCCCCGGCGTACCTTTTATCCTTTGAGCGATGGCCCTTCCATACAGAACCACCGGATCACTATACCCTGGTTTCCCACCTGCTCGACCCGTCGGTCTCACAGTCAAGCCTGCTTGTACTATTGCACTCCACACACGGTTACCAAGCGTGTTGAGCAGACCTTTGGAAGCCTCCGTTACACTTTTGGAGGCGACCACCCCAGTCAAACTACCCACCATGCACGGTCCTTCTTTTAAAGAAGTTAGATCCCAGGCCAGCGAAGGGTGGTATTTCAACGTTGGCTCCTGAACGCCTGGCGACGCCCACTCACAGCCTCCCACCTATCCTACACATCCCTGACCCGAAAACAATGCAAAGCTATAGTAAAGGTGCACGGGGTCTTTCCGTCCCGTGGCGGGTAAGCGGCATCTTCACCGCTACTACAATTTCACCGAGCTCACGGCCGAGACAGTGCCCAGATCGTTACACCATTCGTGCAGGTCGGAACTTACCCGACAAGGAATTTCGCTACCTTAGGACCGTTATAGTTACGGCCGCCGTTTACTGGGGCTTCGATTCAATGCTTCTCTTGCGATGACATCCCCTCTTAACCTTCCAGCACCGGGCAGGTGTCAGGCCCTATACGTCAACTTTCGTTTTGGCAGAGCCCTGTGTTTTTGCTAAACAGTCGCCTGGGCCATTTCTCTGCGGCCTCTCATCGCTGAGGAGGCTCCCCTTCTCCCGAAGTTACAGGGTTAATTTGCCGAGTTCCTTAGCCGTGATTCACTCGAGCACCTTAGAATATTCTTCTCGACTACCTGTGTCGGTTTACGGTACGGGTTGCGTACAGCTGATGTTTCAAAAGCTTTTCTTGGAAGCGTTTTCGTGTATTCGCATCGCCCGTAGGCTCCGCTCAACGCACTATTCCGTCAGTACGTATACACCACAATACTCCGTCACTTTTTCACACTGCATGCAAGGGCAGGAATATTAACCTGCTGTCCATCGGTAGTCGCCTGTCGGCTATACCTTAGGCCCCGCCTAACCCTCCGTTGATTAGCATAGCGGAGGAATCCTTAGTCTTTCGGTGTGCGGATTTCTCATCCGCATTATCGTTACTTATGCCTACATTTGCTTTTCTCACCAGTCCAGCCCAGCTTACGCCAAACCTTCACCCCTGTGAGAATGCTCCCCTACCGATCGTATAAATACTATCGCATAGCTTCGGTAATATGCTTGATGCCCGTTTATTATCGATGCCCGCCCCGCTCGACCAGTGAGCTGTTACGCACTCTTTAAATGTATAGCTGCTTCCAAGCTAACATCCTGGCTGTCTCTGCAGTCGGACCCCCTTAGTTCAACTTAGCATATATTTTGGGACCTTAGCTGATGCTCTGGGTTGTTCCCCTCTCGGACTGGGACCTTAGCACCCCAGCCCTCACTGCCGTGTATATCATGCCCCATTCGGAGTTTGTCAGAATTTGGTAGGATTTGACTCCCCCTAGTCCTATCAGTAGCTCTACCTGAACATGACTCGACCACGACGCTGTTCCTAAAAACATTTCGGGGAGTACGAGCTATTTCTCAGTTTGATTGGCCTTTCACCCCTACCCTCAGTTCATCCGAAAACTTTTCAACGTTTACCGGTTCGGTCCTCCACGATGTGTTACCAGCGCTTCAACCTGACCAAGGGTAGATCACCAAGTTTCGCGTCTACAGCCACTGACTAATCGCCCATTTCAGACTCGCTTTCGCTTCGGCTCCTGTGTTCCAACACATTAACCTTGCCAGTAACCGTAACTCGTAGGCTCATTATGCAAAAGGCACGACGTCACCCGTAGGCTCCGTCCGCTTGTAAGCGCATGGTTTCAAGTTCTATTTCACCCCGCTGCTCGCGGTACTTTTCACCTTTCCCTCACGGTACTCGTTCACTATCGGTCTCTCAGGAGTATTTAGCCTTGGCGGATGGTGCCGCCGGATTCAGAGGGGATTTCTCCGGTCCCCACTTACTCAGGATACCCACTCAGACACTTCTCTTACCTGTACGGGATTCTCACCCTCTACGATTGGCCTTCCCATGCCATTCCAGTTCGATCAATGCCCACTTGGTGGGTCCTACAACCCCACTCTGGCCGTAACCAGCGTGGTTTGGGCTGATCCGCGTTCGCTCGCCACTACTTGCGGAATCACTATTGTTTTCTTCTCCTGCGGGTACTTAGATGTTTCAGTTCCCCGCGTTTGCCCCCCGTAGGGTAATACCACTTCATGGTACTGGGTTGCCCCATTCGGATATCTA